>JASJDW010000089.1 GCA_030064955.1 Crocosphaera sp. | reverse complement strand
TAATACTGTTCCATCACCTACAACTGTTAACTGGTTTTCGACTTGGCCATTGAGTTGACTGTCGAAACGAGCAATAGGTTGCTGATATTGAAATGATACATCATTGTCGATGGACTCTTTTAACCCTGGTTTTATTGTTAGATTTGTGCCATCAATATCAGTGACTCTTCTTAATTCTGAAACCCCTTCTATCTTCAGTAAGACTCCCTTATCTAACCCGGTTGCATCATTAACCTCAATTTGAGTGTTTTCTGTATTTAAAGTTTTGGTAATCTTAGGCCACTGGGTTGAGTCTTCGGGAAACCATCCACTGGACTTTGTATGTAGTTTAGCTTGGGTGTCAGTCTCTTGAATACCAATAGCCACGTTGCCTTCATTGATGGCTAAATTGGTACTTTTATCCACATCTAGGGTGTCTTTAATGGTAACATTACCATTAATAGTCCCGCCATTTTCCTTATCAAAGCTATTTTGTAGAGAAGGAAATTTAGTACGTCTATCTAAAATTTGATTCTCTTCATCTTCTTGTTTAAACCCCTCAAAAGTCACCTCTTGATTAATTTTTACAATTCTTACTAATCCTAAAGGTGCATAATCGTGTCTAATCCCACGAGGTAACTGGGGTATGGGTTGAGCAGGTTCTCCGTTATCATGAGGCCATTCAATATCATTAGTTGCTGTTCTGGCTGGAATTAACCAATAGTCTCCAGTTTCATAAGCTAAATCTGAAGAAAATTTGACTTTAATTCCTCCTTCTAAATCTATCCATTCTTGGGACTTAATTTCTATCTCTTTACTATCCCAACGTCTCACCTTGGTCAAATTTTCACTAATAGTAGGAGTTGGATTACTAAACTCAATTTTTATCCCTGAAATAACTCTATTTATCAGGGCAAACGCCCCTGGAATTCCTTTTAACTCTTGTTCTTCATTGGTTATTTCAATCCATTGTTGTCCAGGTTGAGAAGAACTCCAAGCATCGTCACTAGATGGTTTAATATTGATAGTATTTCCTTCAATTTTTCCCACAATAGGACTAGCAATACTACCATTTTCTCGTGACCATTTAAAAGTTGGTGATGTATCATCTCCTATGAGTCCCGATTGATGAATTTCAACGCGATATAATTGATTTTCTAACCGTTGATATCCTGTTCTAGTATTATCGCAAAGTAACGCACAAGCATTCATTTTTGCTTCGGTAAATCGACTGTTTTTATTCTCAACAAATTCTTTCCAGATTTTGTCACTTACTTCATTGACCAAACCTAAATCTATATCTTGTTCAGATTCTTTGTCGATGATGGTTTTGTTATACTGAGTCAATAATTCTGCAAATTTCTCCTCGTCATCACTATTCGTCAACTTATTAAACTGATTTTTCAAAGATACAAGGTTTTCTTCTGTTATTCTTTCCTGGGACTTTGTTGACTCTTTTATAGCATCAATAATTTTATTTTTATCTTCTTGTTTATCTTCTACTACTTTATTGACAAACTTTAATAAATATTTTCGCATTTCTACTTGAATATTCAGTAGTTTTAATTGCCAAACGGTTTTGCTACGAGTGGTAGTATCAGGACTATTTAAAGCGATTTCACGAAGGGAAGTATCTTCAATGGTGGTAATATGACGTTCCCAAACATCAATATAAGCTAAATAAAATCCTTGTTGTAAATTAGTGGGAGGATTAAGATAATCAGGTTGGGTTGTGTAAGTAGATAAACGACGTAGTTTAATTATTTTTTTGACATTTTTTTCAGTCGTATCGGTTGGTTGAGTGGTTATCAGCGTTAATGTACGTTTTTGTGGGTCAACGTTTTCGATTTGATAACATTTTTGTTCTTTTTCCTCCTCCTCTTCCTCTTCGTTTATCTCTTCTAACCATTGATTTTTTTTAATCTCTCTTCCATCAATAACCAAACTAGGCACTTCTACTTGAAGTTTTTCGGTTTGACTTTCTTTTTCGGTTTGACTTTCTTTTATTGTAGCGGTGAAAGGTGTTCCTAATTCCAGTTCACATAGTGTTCCGCTAATATAAAGATGCCCCGGTCTAATTTGTATGTCTTTTCCTTGATCAATAATAGTTAATTGAAAGCTGTCATCTTTAGTTTCTTTTGTTTCTGGGTTATAACTAGGAACTCCATTCTCAGAACCCAAAGATGCTAAGATTTGTGCGCGTCGTAGATGGTTGTCAATGTCAACTTGTTCATTCCAATCAGCATCCAATTGTAAGCGTCCCTGCTGCATACGAACGCTGGTATAGTGCTTTTTAGGGTCAAATGTTAATCGGGTAATGTCGCCTTTCATTGCTAATATATTAAGTAATATAGAAAGTTCCTACTTGTAAACCAAAAGGTAAATATTCTTTAAGAGTGGCTTGCAAATTTTGTTCTTTTTGGGGTTGTTTGAGGGAGTAAAATGCACCCATTTCCGCCCCATATTCTCCACCGTTTCGGATTTCTATCGCACAGTTTTGACTAAGTTGAGCATAACCAGGATCACCATAAAATGAAGAGGTGAAATTAGGTTGTAAACTGGCCATTATTGTCAGTTTTTGCTCTACGTTGGTCAGTCCCCGATTCATAGAAAACCAATTTTGGCCATTATCTTGAGAGTACATAATATCGCCAGCTGCTGTTCCTAAAAATAAGTTTCCTCCGTTTTCATCAACTTTGTTTAAAACAGTAATGGCGGTTCCTTTGAGATCCAAATTTAGTTTTTCCCAAGCAGTTCCACCTTGAAGGTATCGAAAGAGTTTGCCATCATCAGTTGCAGCAAAAATTAACTCATAATTTTTATATTCTTGGTTTATTATATCTTCTTGAATTGCTGTTTGTAGAATAAGTTTTGTGTCAGATTCAATCTGAGTAATAGTGCCTAATTCTTCTCCATCTTGAAGGAATTTAGCCCCTGGTTTCAGTCCTTCTTGTTTTAAAAAGGTATTCTGTCCAGTCACAATATTCTCTTCAATGGAAATTCGACTTTTTATTTGAGATGAAACCATTGCTGTAATGTTTAGATGGGTTAAGTTTTCATTCATTTCCACCCACTTATTTTGATTATCATTGTAGTAAAATACACCTCCTTTTCGAGTCCCAGCCAATAGTTGTTTTTGAGAATTAACAATTAAAACAGTAATATTCAAGTCCAGTAATCCTGTATTCAATGGCCTCCAGGTTTTGTTCTTTTCTTCATCAATATAGATAAAGACTCCATTGCCTTGAGTTCCTGCTAATAGTTGTCCTTGAGAATTCATGGCTAAACTGGTAACATTTAGATTGTCTAATTCTTCTGGAATGGGTTGCCATTTTTCTTCTAGTTTATTATACTTCCAAACCCCTTTACCAGCAGTAGCTGCCCAAATATTTTGTTGATCGGTTAATAGAGCAGAAATAGGGGTATTATTTTCTTCTAAAATATTTTCTTTCCAGTCTAGATTATTATTAAGTTGAGACTGGTATATTTTACCCTCTATTGTTCCAAAAAAGAGAGTAGTTGTTTCTTCTTGAGTATAGGAAATTATTGCTGTGATATAAAAATCAGGAAGATTTTCACTAATATTATTCCATTGTTTCCCTTGATTAAAAGAATTAAACAATCCATTTCCTAAAGTTCCAGCGAAGATAAAGGGAATTTCAAATCTAGCTGCATTTTCTTCTTCTATTGGGGGATAAAGGGGTTGATTAATTGTCAAATTGGTTTCATTTTCTATCTGATTAATTATTCTCATTTCTTTTGCATCAGTTTGATTATTTCTGACAATAATTATTTCGTATCCTTCTTTTAATTCTGTCTTAAAAATAGTCCCATCGCCAATGATTTTATTACTATTTTGAGGGTCATTATAAATGGTTCCAATGCCTATTTTTTTGCCAATTGCTAAACAAGTAATTTTTTGAGGTAAATTATCTGAGGCTAATTGTTCCTTAAACGTAAGATCCGGTTGACATCGATAACGTAGAGGTGTATCAGAGGTTGCACTAACATAAGAAAAACGAATACATCCTGTTTGTTTTCTAAGAACCCTTAAGGTTTGACTAAAAATACTATTACTCGCTTCTATGGTTTTAACTGTAGTGGTTCCTAATAGGGTAGTATTATAAATATCACTATGAACTCCTTCAGCTAAAAGACAAATTCCACTGGTTTCAGGTTCACTTTTGTCTCTGAAATTTTTATAGTCAATAATACTATTTTGAATGGTTAATTTTGGCACGGTATCTGCCAAGAAAATAGCTCCACAAATACTCCGTTCTATAATGATTTCTAAATGAATATTATTATGTTCGAGCGGTGGAAACATTGATGAACATCCATCCAATTCTAGTTCATCATCGTCTCTTGTTATACTCTCACCTAAAAAAGTCTGTTCTATGAGGGTAAACAGGGACTGTAATTGTTGACAATAGAGTTGAAAAAGTTCCGAAAATGTATAAGGAGACTGATAATTTTTTTGTCCTAAATAACGACAAATCCACTGATAAATAAAAGTGAGAAAAGAGATCACTAAACCGATGAGATTGAAGGGGTCGATTTCATTTTCTTCGGGTTCTTGAAATAATTGGAATCTGGATTGCACCTTTAACTGACTGTTAGCAGGAACTAAAGTGCAATGACGAATCTGTAAACGTCCTAAATTGCCCGATCGCACAATCATATTCCCTTCAATTAAAAGACCCTCAAAACAAAGTTCTCCTGCTTGATGGTCTTCTCCCTTGGCAGTCCCTCGAATATAAATCTTACCGTGTAAATGAGGACGTTGGCCGTTGTCAGCAATAATGGTGAGTTGGGTTTTCCTAGGAATAATAATCTCATAGTCCCCTTCATAGGTGCGACTATCTTTAATAAGAATTGTCTCTGTATAGATGCGATCGCTTTCAATAATTTGGGGAACAATACCGATATCAGGAGAGGGTTCACCCACAAAGGTTAAGGGAAGACCTTGTTCTGTTTCTGAGGAAATAAATAGGGTTAGGGTTTGACCTGGATAGTTACTTAAGTCCAGTCGGCAGGAGTTTTCTAATTTAATTTCTCTTGCTTCTGATTTAACTTCGGTTCCTGAAGCGTCACTCAGTTTGTCTGGACTTATTTTAACTGTTCCTGGACTAATTTCAACGATCGCCCGTGGAGATGGAATCAATGTTACTTCTAATCCTTCAATGGTCACTGACTCTGAATTTTGCCGCTTGTGAACCTCAATTTCCAGTGGAGGAATGGGGTTAAATTGAGCTAACTCAATATAATCGCGACGATTATCTTTTTTAATCTCGTCAATCTCATCTGGAGTCACTAATTCGATCTGCCATCGACTGGTGAGAAGGGTATTGATTTGTAAGAGGATGAGAGAGAGATTCTCCTTGTTGTCTAAATAGGGTTGGAAATTCAGAGTCAAACTCTGAGTAAGGGTCATTTTTCTACCCGTTTTATCAATCGCTAACCCTGGAGTCACCATTGCTTCGAGTTTGTTAGCCATCATCTTCACCTCTAAACCCCAAACAATTCCTGGTGTAAAGTCAAAGTCTCGCGCAACCGTTTCGGGTTCTTGGAGTCGTTGAAACCGTGAGTCAATGGTTAACTGGGCCAGAGGAATGCAATAACGATTTAAAGCATCGATCGCCGTTTCCCGAACGAATTCAATGGAGATTTTTTGTTGCTCAGATTGATAAAAAATGACTAGAAAACCAGTTTTTCCAGGATAATCAGCGATGGGATCCCTCAGAAGTTCTAAGGTAAGGGTCACATCTTCACTGAGGGTAATAATTCGTCCCAAACCATCGATCGCTTGACCAGGAGTTACGATAAGTTGCTGGTTACGCCCATCCCTAATGACAGAAAGTCCTCTAATAACACCAGGGGAAAACGTTTCCCGTTCATGGTTACGCTGAGTAATACCCCTGGGGGAAATGGTCACATCAATAATGGGAATATTGGTCTTGTTTTGTATCCCCGGCCAAACTTGTGCTTTTTGGTTCCAGGTTTCAATGGCCATAGCGAGGGGGTTAGAGTCCACTGAATTAAGGTGATCCACTTCAGAGATCGGGTCGTCATCAGGGAGTTGACGAGGATAAGGTCCCCCACCGAGATCATCACTAAACCCATAGGAGTAACTCACTTCTACTTGTTGGGGAAAGGGGGGATCGAGAAATTTAATACGGCCCAAAGTCGGATCAACTGCAACCACTGGTGTCGGAATCAGAGGATCTCCTGGAAGGCGATCGCTTTGAAGATTGGGCATTTCCCAGGTTTCCTCCTTGTCTAAAGAACAGATCAAGATGGTTTCTGGGGCAATGGGATCGGCTTGACCGTTGATAAAAATCTCGAGGATCGGATCACGCTCACTATCAAAATAACGAACTCCTTCGGGATTTTTTCCTTGCCAAAGTAACTGTCGTCGTTGCCTCAGTTCCTTGGCTAAAGGAAGAATAGATAAAGGATCAGGGACATTGATCGCTTGCGTTAGGGTAGCAAGATTGCTTTCTGTTTGGGGTTGGTTAAACAGAGGAATATCGTCGTAACCTAGGGGGTTAAACGTATAGCGATCTGGGGTAATTTTTCGGGGGCTAATTTTGTCGAGGGGATAGCTTTGTAACCGCCAGACGAATAAACCAATGGTAGAAATGTTATAATGACCGCCATTACTGGGAGAACGAATATCGACAGAATAAGCGGCCTGGGACTCAAAAGGGGTGCCGATGGTTTGCACATAGTTATCGGCCCGTAAATTCACCAAAGTCCTCTGAGTCACCACATGATTGAGGTTTTGACTCGTTAATACTAAGCGACCAAACTCCACAGCGTGTGATCGCCATCCGGTCATGTCTTTGGCTAACTGTTCGAGAACCGGTATTGTTCCTTTTCGTCTCCTATAAGCGAGGGTATTGGCCACCAAAGCGCGCCACTCTCTTTGTCCGTAGCTTGTTTGATCTAAATCATGGAGGGTTTGGTTATAGACTTCTCTGACATCAAGTAGATCGGCAATATAGGGGACAATCCAGTCGTCGCAAGTTTCAATGAACCAGTTCTGGTAAAGATTGTTAATATCGTTCTCAATAATGTCTAATTCAGCTTCGATGACCCCTAATAAAGCGCGTAGGGGTTCTTTTTCGTCTGCATCTCGTAGTCGATAAATGGCGGGGAGAAGTTGATAAAGGCGATCGCGGGGGGTAGTCATTAATTTAGAATGGAGAATTAAGAATGGAGAGTTTTACCGAAAATTTGGGTTTAAAGCTATTGATATTAATCTTCAGATTATATTTGTTGGGGTTCGTTGCTCAACCCAACTTACAGGCGATCACACTGCTTGCTATTTTTGCAGCGAGTGAGCGAGACTTGTACTGTATCTCGACAATGCTCAATAACCGCTTGTCGAAGTATGCTCAGATTCCTATTACCTCATTTTAGCTGAGTAGTGGACTGTTTCAACAAAAATGGTGGGTTACGACAGATTCTTATATTTCTGTAATAATCTAAATTATAGCTGTCTAACCCATCCTACGCTAATGCACACTTTTAGCTGAAACAGTCCAGTAGGGTGTGTTAGCGCAGCGTAACGCACCGAATATCAAGATAGTAAAGAAATAACAATTTGTATATTTTCACCAGCTAAAATAAAAACATCCCCAAATTGCTCATCAAACTCTTCGAGATCACACTTAATAAGGTCGTTGTAATAATCTTGCCCGTTTTTTTTGACGTAACTCAGCATCAACTTTAGCTATGGCCTCATCTAAAAATAAGTTATATAGTTCAAGTTGATAATTGCTTTGTCTTAATCCTTCAAGACAGCGTTTTTGTGTTTCTTTGTCAGGATAAAATTGCTGTTCACTCATGATAAATTCCAACCTTTTTTAATTTCTTGAATACTGGCATGACAGGCTTCTAAATTCCCTAACCCATTATCGATAGCTTGATTTAATAAATCTATCATCGAATCTGAGGCAATGGGTTGGGTTTCTAGAATTCTTAAGGTTAAAGTGTTTAGGCGAGAATAAGATTGATTGAGTCTTTCTTTAATGTTTTGTAATTCATCTAGTTCATTAATTGTTCTAGGATTTTCTCCATAGGTTTCAAAAAGTATCCACTCTGTTGCACCAGCTATTTCAATTTCTTCTGCTATTTGTCGCAAGAGATTGAAAATACGGGTCAGGGTTTCAGGGGATAATTTTGCCATTGTTATTATTGGTCATTCATGGTTCTATGTTAACTCAAATAACATTCTTTCCGTAGGTTGGATTAAACAAAGTATAACCCCACAGAAAACAGATAGCCGCATCAAATAGCCCATAATATTGCAAGAAGAGAGCATTTGTTGGGTTGAGTACCGCGCACTCAAATACAAAAACGTAGGGTGTGTTAGCGACAGCGTAACGCACCGAAAATTCAACATTTTTATCGAAAATGTACATATTTATGGAGATAATCATTGATTTGGTGCGTTACATTCCATTAACGCACCCTACAAGATCCCGATCACACTTATTCGGAGTTAGAATATCTTTGTTGGGTTGAGGAACGAAACCCAACTTACAGGCGATCGCACCTCATTCCCCCTCTTTTACCTTCCATTGCTGACCAAATCACTTAACCACTTCCGCATTTCTTCCTGATCCTCCTCCGTTTCTCCTGCCCTGGGTCTTTTTACAGATTCCGTTTCTCCTTCCCAGGGTCTTTTTCCGGGGTCAGTTAATTCCTCTCTCAAGGCCGATTCCTGAGAACTATTGATTTGAGCAAGGAGGCTTTTTTTCATCATAGGCATCTCTTCTGTCATGGCCTTTCGCAGTTCTCCTTGGACCTTTCTTGGGAGAGCTTCCAATACTTGCCGGGAATCCAGGACCATCACCAGTTGATTAATTACTATTTCGCTAGCAAGGTCCTCGATTACACTCCCTGTCAACGATTCCGTCAATTTATTCACATAGTCGTCATGTATCATCCCTATTGTTCCAAGAGAGTTTGTAATACCTGGTGTTTGCTGAATTACCTCAGTAGGTAATTTCTGCTCTATAAACCTTGTTGCTTCCCAGCTTCCTTGTGTCCAATATTCCCAACCTGTGCTTGGTTGTCCCTGTTGGTGATCATATTCCCTAAGACTAAACTGAAATCCCGTCGGTAGATATTTCTCTACGTCTGCTAAGTTTTGACCATCATGCCCATCATACTTTGCCTCTACGATGTAGTGGAATACTCTATATTTTTTCCGAGCTTTTATTATCGGCTCCTCTATTTCCGAGTATATTTTTTTATTAAATTCTTCTGTTCCAGGTACGATATTTTCTTCGTTACCTTCTCCTCCTAATGCCTTTGCGATTAAATGACATCTTTCGTACTTTCTACCTCGTGCAGAGTTTACCGAGTCTAAGGCGATTGTCAGTGGCGTGTTAATCGCTTCTCCTCCTTTCTTCCATCCACCTAATAGGGCAGTGTTCTTATGCGGTACAATAAATGGTCCACTCTTGATGCTAGTATAGTCTATATTCGTTTTGGGTAAATCATCCAATGAACTAATCGTTGGATCTTTTAGTTGCTTCTCGGGAATTTTAAAGCGTTGTATGACCGTTTCCTGTGCCTTACCATCTGATGCTGAATTAAACTGAACTGTTGGGGCTAACCTTCCCTCTAGATATTCCGAGGATGCTGATGGACTGTTGCTGGTAGATTGTTGCGTTAAATTCTGTAGGGATATCACTAACCCTCCCCCCTGCTGCACCACATGGGTCAACTCATGGGCAATCAACTCCTGTCCCCCACGAGTCCCCGGCTGATATTCCCCCTGCCTAAAGAACACATCCTGCCCCGTCGTAAACGCTTTCGCTTGAATTGATCGATTCAATTGGTCAGACTGGGCATCGGTATGCACCCTCACCTTACTAAAATCTGCACCCATGGCCTGCCCCATCGACTCCCGCAAACCTATATCCAAGGGCTGTCCACCCCCTCTCACCCTATTAATTGACGTTTCTAAATTACTTCCTATTAATCCCCGACCCATTGCCTCCGGACGCTGGAGCGTTTCCATCCTCGATGCTATCAAATCCCCTGATACCCGACCGATGGACGGAGCAACAAGAGGAGATGCGACTTGTCCCATAGGCTGAACCGATGCTGGCTCATTTATCCTTTTAACTACCTGCGCTGCTACCCTATCCGCTTCCTGTTCATACTTATCTCCAGATTCTCCAATGGTTAACTTAGGCTGTATTGGTTCTGTTGAGAGTCGTTGCTGTATCCTTTGTCTGATGGAGTCAGACGGATGAGGTTTGAGATGGGAATAATCTTTAAAAGGTAATTTCGTACTCCCCTCTAAATTCCTACTTAACCCCGGCCCTTTATATACCCCAGGGATATCCATTTCATCGTCTGTTTCGGAGTTTTGATGAATTGCTTTTTTCTGTAACCATCCTTTACTGGGATGATCTTTATTCTGGGAAAATTTTTGTTCAGGATGTAATCTTTGACGCACTTTTGAGTACCTCCATTAAGCGATACGAGAATACTAGCGGCCTTCATTAATAATTCTGATTTTTCCTCTTGATTATAACTTATCATTCTTTTTCCCCTCATTCTAATAAAAACTTGGGCAAAAATTTAATTTTTACGGCAACGATCAAGAGAGTATGAAAATTAGCCAAAAACGCTGTCAAATTAATTGAATACCGGCAGTATTAATTAATAAAAGTTGGGCTGGTTTTGTTTGGTTGGTTCGGGGGTCATAATAAGCAAGGGAAGCAGATAAAGATTGATTTAAGACTTTACTGCGATCGCTTTGATAGAGGGCATTGAGATCCACGGCGATTACCCCTTTAACTTTTTGCATGGATGCAATGACTTCGGCGGTGGTGACGGGTTGACCGAAGTTTCTCACAGGGAAGTCAAAGGTCTTGATTAAAGCGTCTCTAACCTTCGAGGTGACAACTTCTGGTACATATTTGGGATCGAGGGTTAATTGGGCTTCAACGTTAAATCTGATGGCTTGATAACTATCGATCATCACTGGTTGACGGGGATCTTTGGCTGCATCAATGGCTTTAACTAAACTGTTATAAAGTCTAGAGGTTTCTGGTACGGTTTCTCCGGTGGTAGTGGCGATGGTGAGGTGAACGATTTCTCTTTCTTGTTGCCAGAGGGGTGTGGCGATCGCTTTACCAATACCGGTAAAACTGCGGGCAAAGTCTTCAAAGTCTTCTAAGGAGACGATCCGATCTAAAATACGTACGGTTGATGGGGCGTTTTGACGAATTTGGGAGAGGGTTTCGGGATCGGTTCCTCCTGTGGCTTTTAAGGGGTTGATCACGTCAGCAATAGCAGGAGGGGTATTATTGAGAATACTGAGACTGTTAGCCCCAACGTTTCCGTCTGACCCGATCCCTTGACGATAGGTAGCGGTAATATTTTCTACCCCGGTGGGTAAGCGAGATCCTTTCGTACCATCTCCAAAGGTAACATGAGTGGTTCCGTCGGCTTGGATACGAATAATGTACTTTTGATCATGAGGTTTGAGGGGATAGAGGGCGGGAACTTCTTGCCAGAGAACGCCGTTTATTCTCACTTCTAGGGTACTTTCTCTGCCACTGGGGGTGGGGGCGGAAATATAGGTTAAGGGGGGTTCTTGTAGCGTAAAGGTTTGGTTGGCGGTGTTCCCGTCTCCACTCCCTAAGACTTCTTCTACCGTTTCGCCATGAGTGGCTTGGACGACGTTACCATAAATGGTGACGGTTTGGGGGTCATAAGCGTTCTTAAGGGGATCTCTTAAGATTAATAAGGGTAGTTGTTCGTCTTGGGGAGGAAGGGCAATGGTGGCTATTTCGCTGACCATTTCGCTGTCTTCGGGGGCGGGTAATAGGGTTATCTGGTTGAGGGTGGAGGGTTGACTGGGTAAGGCTGTGATCAAATAGCCTTCAAACCTATCTTTATCCCTGACTGTCCAGCGTTGATATGAGGGTTTTTGTCCCTGGTTGACGATGGGAGTAGGAGGGGTGAGAATGTGCAGGGTGTCGTAACGTTGTACGGGTGTGGTTTGTAAACCATCTGCGGTGATTAAAATACCAATCCCACCGACCAAAACTGTGTTACGTTCGACGGCAATGGTTTGGACATCGATGTTGGCTAAGTTGCCGTTAGAGGGTATCCAGAAGTCTCCGTTATTATTGGACTGAAAAACGCCATCTTTGGCTGTTCCTAACCAAATATTGCCCCCATCGTCCACGGTTAAGCAACGGATTTCGAGATCGGTTAAGTTAACGTTAATGGCTTCCCAATGATCGCCGTTATCTTGCGATCGAAATACCCCACTTCCTGATGTTCCTGCAAAGATGATATTTTGATTAATAATAATCGTCTTTTCTGGGTCGTCGATGGTTGCATTTAACTCAAAAGGTTTCTCAACGGTTACGGTTGTCTCAGAGATTTGAGTAATGATTCGTGTTTGTATCTTTCCATTGACATGAAGGGTAAGGGTGTCACGCACTTTTAAGAGATTGGTAAATTGATTCTCTGTGTCTGTAATTGTGTTGTTGTCAATAGATATTTTTGCTTTAATTTTTCTCGAACCGACTGCAACTGCTGTAATACTCCGATTGGTTAATCCTGTATTAATCGTAAAGCTTTGATTAATTAAATCAGGTTGAAAGGGATTATCAATTGATAAAGTTGCTTCACTATTATCTATAGGAAAAACATTGGTAATGGTTCTGGTTTGTCCGGCTGCATTTATGGTATCTCCTGGTTTAATGTGTTGATTAAAATTATTTCCTCTCCAAGTCACTTGATTATTTTCACTTGATAGTCTTCCTTTTCCTTCTCTTATTTCAATTATTTTTTCCCAACTATTTCCTTGATCTAAGGAACGAAATATTCCTTTTTTAGTTGTTCCTATAAATAAATGATAATTGTCAAATTGTTGTTTTTGAATAGCAATGGTTTGTACATCGGTTTCGTATAGTCCTAAAGAAGTCCATGTTTTTCCATTATCCTTTGATTGAAATAAACCTCCTTCAAGAGTACCTACTAATAGTACATTATTGTTTTTATCGTTTTCATTTTTGATTTCAGTTAAAGTAAGAATATTATCATAAATCAGTCCTGTTTCTTCTTTGATTTGTTGCCAATTATTTGCACCATTTTCTGACTTAAATAGTCCTTCGGCTGTTCCTATAAAAATAGTATCATTTTTGTCTATTAATAACCCTTGAATTTCTTTATTTTCTAATTTATTTTCAATTTCTTTCCAGCTATCAATAGGTTCCCAATTTTTAGCATTATCTAAAGAACGAAAAATCCCTTGAGTGGTTCCGACTAATAATTCTTTTTTCGTTTCTTTTGAATTGATGACTAAGGATGTTACTTGAGAGTTGGTTAACCCAACATTACTGGGTTGCCACGTAATGATATCTTCCTCAGTTGTTTGAGAAATATTTGATCTTTGGAAAACTATCACCCAAAGTAACGATAATCCGAATTTTTCAGCACCTCTTAAAAAAGCTAATATACCAAATTGGTATTCTTCTATTATTCTCTGAGCTTGGGGATAAAATATACCACCAATATCTTGAATTTTAGCAGTCATGTGTTGACCACTAACAATAATGGTTTGATCTCTATTTAAGTTTTCTACAAATTGACTCAAGAAAATGTTTTTTGTTTGACTAAATTCTTCTTTTACTGGTTCTACAAAGGTTTCTTGTTGAATCGGATCAAGAAAAATGTCTTCTCCTCTTGCAGCAATGGTTAATTTTTCTACTGCTAATTCTAGGGGTTCACTTTCAATTAAAATTTTGCTATTACGTCGATTAAATTTTTCAGGATTCTCAATAGGTTTATTGCTTTCTATTTCAGTAATTTCTAGACTTAAATTAAAGCGATTTTCAAAAGCTTTAGAAATTTTATTGACTTTATGTTCTTCAAAATAATCATCATCCAATAAAACAATTAAACTATCATTTAAAATCTGAGGATATAGGGTATCTAATTGTATTTTTTGGGTTTTGGTTTCAATTTCAAATCTTGGCCATTCTGTTTCTAAAATATCAGTAAATCTAGTCCCGACAAAAAACTTTTTGCCATAGAATTGTAAAGCAGTAATTGCTGTGGGAAATTTTTGCTGATTATCACCAGATTCAATTTTCTCGAACCTATTCTCATTATTTTGATAATAAAGACCTTGCTTTGCTATACCGACTACTAATTTATTTGTTGTTGAATTGATAGCTAAAGCAGTAATTTTTTGAGGTTTATTAGGATGGATTTCTCCAATTTTTACCCAAGAGTTTTGGTCATCAATTTTAGGAAATTTATAAACTTTGCCGTTATTTGTCCCTAAATATAGTTCATTTCGATTATGCTCAATTAAAATTGAAATATCTCGATCATCTAACTTTATTTCTCCTGAATTTGTTGTTCCATTTTTATCACTCCAATTAGGGTTATCACTCGTAATATTTTTAAGCTCAAATACACCGTTATCTGTTCCTGCAATAATTGAGATAAAATCACTTGTAACATTTAATTCATTATCATTCTTAATGTCTTTAACAATTCTAAAATGACCTTCTACTTCAATAATATCTTCTGGTTTTATTTCTTCTTTAAACTTTGTATCTTTATCTCCTTCAACATTCTTTTTATCTTCATCATTTACAGAAAGTTTACCTGTCCCTCCTTGTTGTTTATAAATTGAGAATTGACTCTCTTTAACAGTGTTTGATAAAGGATAATTTATGGTGATTTCCTTATCATCAATAACTCTTTCAACTACTCTAAATTGTTTTTGTATTTCAATAATATCTTTTGCTTTTATCTCCTCTGTAAATTTGGTGACATTATATCCTTTTATTGTCATTTTGTCTTCAACATTTACATTGATTTTACCCGTACCTACTTGTTTTTTATAGATAGAAAATTGACTATTTTTTAAATTTTGACCATATAAAACAAGAGAACGGACAACCATATTATCCAATAACAGATCGTTATTAAAAGTATCCCAATTTTTCCCTCCATCAATAGAACGATAAACCCCATTATCTGTCCCTACAAAAATATAAATCACCCCATTCTCTTTGTAAGTCAAAAATGAGCGCACAACCGTATTAGAAATACTGGTATTCACTGCTTTAAATTGACCTGCATTGTTAGGAACAGGTTCAACTCCGATAGTTCCTGTAGCAATTTCTGTCCAACTATTGCCATTATCTTTCGAGCGAAATGCACCTCCACCAGCAGTTCCATTCGATCCTCCAGCAAAGAGATGTCCTCGATCATTAACGTACAAAGTTTGAATATTTATATTGGTCAAACCATCATTAATTTCTACCCAGCGATCGCTTTCTGAAAATAGACGAAAAATTCCTCGACTGGGAATAGCAACAAAGACATCACCCGCTTGATTAATCACTAGATCACTAATATCTAAATTGGGCAATTCTTGACCCACTAACTGAGAAGTCCAGTGACTATTATTTTGCTTAATTGTTATCACACCCCCATCAATCTTGCTTCCATTGGCTTCACTTTTATTCTTATCCTGATCTGCTTCAATAGCACTGCGTTTCTCTTCTGCACTAAGCGTGTCCCATTGAGGTGCATTACTACCAAAAAAAGAAGCTTCTCCTCGAAAAGCAAAGACTTGAGGTTGACGCAACGGTTGCTCAAGGTGATCGAGTGTAGGCAAGGTCACTAAACTATAATTGACTAAAGTATAGTTTTCGTCACTATTACTTTCAACGCTGCTGAGTTTAAGCAGATAGACCGTCTGCTTCTCTTGCTTATCGAGTAATAATAAATAATCTCCTGCTTCGAGTTGGGTATCGATCCCCGTTAAGTATAGTCGCGTTGTTTGAGGGGTAATGGTTTGGGGACGAGTTTGTCTAGGGGTGATAGCATTCCATTGCACATATGCGGTAAAGTCGGCAATGGTTTCAAAGGTTTGGGGTAACTCCTCTCCCTCGGGAACACTACTCACTTGAGTTCCCTTGGCTATTTGAGTGACCGTTGGGGAATCAGGTGCTTCTTCGACGGTAAAAGATAAATAGGTGCTTGCAGCGACCCCTGGATTAAGTTCATAGGCGATCGCCCTGGCCAATTCTAACAGCGATCGCCGTTCTGTTGCGGTACGCACATAACCTTCATTGACGATGCGTTCTTGATAAAACGTTAAGACATCAGCCATGATTGCCCAAGCATCTAATAAGGCGATGGCTGCGTCATCTTTTGAACGAGTCGTGAACTGTAATAACGGCCGGGTTACGTCATCCTCCCCTTGAGATAATCGAGAGAGTAACCGCTCGAAAAATCGATTATAATCACTAATGCGATAGTTTATTTGGGATAAACCGGGTCGGTTCCTTGATATCTGGGGAGTTTGATTATTCTCTTTCATAGTCACCCCTCTAGGTTAAACTGTAGGGTGCCATTTTCAGGAAAATTGGGGTTATTGTCCAATCGCGCTATTTCCAGACGCTCAAATTGAATGTTTCCTGTTTCTAGAGGGAGGGTTGAGGGTTGATCTTGACGTTGAAAACGAGTTACTTTTACTGAGCGAACGCCGGTGACTTCCATTGCTCTAGCGATGAGTTGACTGAGGTAAACCGGTTGTCCGAAGGTGAATTGATCGGGATGAAAAAAGCCTAATGCTCCGTCTTCCAAAATGCTATTGCTGAAGGTATCTAATAACGCTTCTTTCACGGACTCCTGAAAATAGTCTGGTTCAATGGTGACAGTCATGGCAATATCGAGGGACACCCATAATGGTTGTTCAATTTCGAGATTTTGGCCAGCTAGTCGAAAGGGTTCGAGGAAAGCCAGTAAACCCTGTTCAAACGGTTCATCAATTCTTAGTCCTCCTTGACGGTCTACGGTGATAAAAATGGTGTGCCAGCTACCAGTCCAACGACGGGTGGCCAAGGCTTTTTGTACCCCTGGATAGGTTTCGGCGATTTTAACATAATCTTTTTCGGTTACGGCTCGTTTTTGCTCTCGAAAGGCTTGAGGAGCGTATAATCTCACCTCTTCTATGGGTTCTGGTTCTTTCCCTCCTTGAGCCGGCAGAGGGTTACGCACTTCTAATTCTAGTTTTTCTAATTCTTTGGGTAAAATTATGTTTCTTATGGCTTCGGCCCCCACATTGCCTTGAATACCGTTACCAATGCGATACACCGCTTCTAGATGATCGCTTTTTTGGGGTTTTTTCCCTAACATCCCATCTCCGAAGCGTAGATAGGTTCGTCTGTCTTCTTCTGTTTCTACGACAAACTCTCTAGCAAAGCGATCGCTGTTGAGTAGGTCAGGTTGGGGATACCATCTATTAGGGGTGGCTCTATTTTCCCTTTGCTCTTTGGTTTCCACTAAATAGATGGCGGGTCTAGCATCTCTTAATTCCCACTTCATGGCGTTTTTTGCCGGTGCTTTGGCATCAAATAATCCCCATTCTTGGCGATCGCTTAAATAAACCCGGCCTTGATGGGTTAGGGGTTCTTCTTGTAAACGAGGTCGTTGTTGTGAGTCCCAACCGGAATTTTTCCATAGGGGTTCGGGTTGAGATAGGGTGCGTCCTGCATCGACTAAGACGACGTTTCCTCTGGCCATGTATATTTTTTCTTCTAATTCTCCTTGATCGTTGCGACGAGAGATAGGTACTTCGAAGGGTAACGCTTCTTGTTCATCCCATTCTATGGTAACCAATGCGGTGTCAAACAGAGGATCATAACTGTGTGTTACTTGTGTTAAGCGTACCACATGGGTTTGATTAAGCACTGGATTTAACTGCTTTTCTATCACTAAAACGCTTCCTTCTCGGAGGTGTTTATATAATGTTCTCTGTTCATCTTTTAATATGGCGGTTGTTGCACCTTTGGGTAATGAATAGTCTTCGTTTCCCCAGGTATAAAACTCAATGGTGTTCAATGAATGATAGAGGGTGATATCGTGCATGGCTTCAAATACCTGGGCCCCTTCATTTAAAGCTGTTTGCAAGTCTTGCCCTTTTAAGTTCCCCGGCGGAAAAGAGGTTTGGGTTAAAAATTTAACCCCTGGACGATTTTCCTGCACTGAAGGACCCAATAACTTGATCTCGTCTTGGGACTTTTCTTTTAATTCAATGATCACCCAAGCTCTCGCGTTGCACCCTTCGTGTATAAAATAGTCTAGAAGGCGACTGTGACGACGGATAGAGATGCGCTTTCTTGCGGTCCCTAAATAGGCTTCTGTGGCCACTGCATCTTGATAATAACTGAGGCGATCGCCGATATAGGCGAAGAGTTCCACTAACATGATCCCTAGATCGGCTGGGTTGCGTTCTTGCCATTGAGGGATGGTTACGGCCAGGCGATCGAGCATCAAGGTGCGAAAGCTCTGATAATCTTTGGCTAAGTAATCAATGGTGGGGGGTGGAGGTTGTTTTTCTGCAATGGGAGGAACGTCTTGACAGTCAAACTCGCTAGTTGCTTTGCTTCTGATGGAAAACTCAATTTGAGACAGTTGGGGATCAAACCCTTGGGGTGGTAGGGTTGAGGCGGTATTATTGACTAACCGAAGGCGATAAGTCCCTAGACTGCTAATATTTTTGACTCGGATAATGAGAAGATTAGCTAAGGTGTGGAGCGATGAGATGCTAACGGTTTCTAAGGTCTTAACGTTAGTAATAACAAGATTTTTTTCCTTAAGAACGTCTATTGCCTGGGGTTTGGGTTGGCTTAAATTGTGGATAAAGTGAACGAATAGGGTTTGTCTATCTTCTCCTATTTCTACATAGTCTATCCCATTTAACAAGGGAAAACCTTGTGCATCTCGCTTGTTTTTGAGGGCGACTTTTCGTTGTTGGTTTGGCTCTGTCAAGACGACACCTCTCTGACAAATGCTCCCACTTTTTCTTCTTGGCTCCGTCGTACGATGTAACGAATGGTCACTTCTAAGCGAGAGTCTACATTCTGCACGTCAACGGCTTCGACTTGAATCAAGTCCCCTAACCATTGCTCTAGGGCCCCTTGGACTAGAAATTGAGTAGTGGTGGCCAACTCTCCACTATTGGGGGCAAAGATGAGTTGGTATAACCCACTGCCAAAGTCGGGACGGTTGACCCGTTCACCTGATTCGGTGAACAATAATTGCTCAATCAATTGACGAATATGGGTATCTTGATTTTCAGTGCGGGCTACTCTTCCTCTGCCATCGATCCGAAAGGGATAGTTAATCTCTTCCATGATTACATCCCCTTAACCCGCGTTTGGGTCACTAGGATGTTGAGAGGGGTTCCGGTGGGAACGCAAATGGCTTTACTGTCCATCAGAAGCACTGGCATTCCCATCACTTTCACTCTTAAAGAAGCGAGAATCCAGTTACCGATGAGACAAGGACCGACGTTGGCGGGAGGGGGTGGATTAACACAACCGGCGATCGCATAAGGCGGTCCTTGGGTGGTGACGGGCATTCCCATGACTCTGACGCGAGGGTTGGGGACGGTGGCTTTGGCTTGTCCTCCGTGGGCGCAGATGACAGTAGAACCGACATTGAGTAGAAAACCTGGCATAATTTACCTCGAAATCTTTCTAACGGGATGTTTAGGTGACTTGTAAAGCCCCATTATTGATGTTGACTCCGGCTGGCGACAGTTTAATATTACCGATGGGATTGTTAAGTTCGATCCCCGTGGCGGCGATTTTCACCGTTGCTGGGGTGCTACTTAGTTCAATTCCCGATGTGGTTAATTTTGCGATGGCGGGATTGTTTTTCAGCTCGATCCCAGATGAGGTCTTGAGGGTTAGGGTGGCTGGGCTGCTTTGGAGTTCGATACTTTGATTGGTTAGGTTAATGGCAATATTGCTTTCTTTTAGGTGTATCTTGTCCTTGGCAATAATGATGGTAGAATTTGTCCCATTTTTGATTTCAATGGTTTCTGCCTTGAGGTTAACAGTGGTTTGGTTGTTGTTATTAATTTCAATCCCTTCTGAATTAAATACCATTTTTAGGGGTTTCTCTACAAGCGGTTTTTCCACTTCAATTGTTAAATTTTTATTATTGTCTTGGTTACTAATGGTCAACGTTGTGCCGTCGGTTTTGAAGACTTGTACATTAGCGGGTTGTTTAACCTGTGCTTTTTTGGGTAGTTCGTTCTCTCCCCAAAAACAGCCACTCCAGATGGGATAACGCACATCTCCCCCTTCAAATTCTACCCACACATTGGCATTGAGTGGTGGAATGGTAAACCAGCCGACATCTTTCCCTGCGTAGGGAGTACAGGGCAATGCCCAAACACTTTTTTCGTCGGTGATAGCGGCCACTTGAACTTGAATCCGACCCAGGTTTAAAGGATCTTCGGTTTGGGTGACTTTACCTCGATATTTGCCAAAGACTTTGTCTTGTTGATTTTGTGTCATTCTATCCAACATCCATAATCCACTGTCCATTGTCAGTTATTTTCTCTAGGAGAAAGCAGAAAAGTGATATTCTGTAACAAAACAAGAAGGAAACTTTGCTGAAAATGCGTTACGCTTGTCCGTTGGGTTAAGAGCCAATCATCAATAAGCTGAAATTATATAAAATATCTAACATCATTTATTTTTTCAAACAAAAGCCCATATTTACATAACTTAATCATTTAATTTTTTTGCCTGATTTTGCTAAATTTTGACCGATATTTGTATTTTGGTTATTTTCGTGTTACTCTCTTGATCAGGTAGGGTCGTGAGATTAGTGTGACGCAAAAGCTTGTTTCTCGCAGAAAAGCTCTAAACTTCATGAACAAGACTTTTTTGCCATTCCTATTTTGTCTGCATATAGTTGAGCATTTTCTAAACTTTTATGACGCATTTTTGATTTTTTGTAAACTGCTGTTGACAAAAATGGCATTTTGTGTATGTAAAACTTACTCTCTCAATTATTTTCTCTAGAAAAAACAAAAAAATGATAGATTGTAACAAAGAGGAAAAGGCAAAATCTTATATGACGGTGGCTTATATCCTCGTATTGTTTGAC
>JASJDW010000088.1 GCA_030064955.1 Crocosphaera sp. | reverse complement strand
GAAGGATGCTTGCGAGTTGGGCAAGTTGCACCTGATTTTACGGCGACAGTCGTTATTGATCAGGAATTTCAGACAAAAAAGCTTTCTAGCTACCGTGGCAAGTATGTTGTCCTCTTTTTTTATCCTTTGGATTTTACCTTTGTTTGTCCTACGGAAGTCATTGCGTTTAGCGATCGCTACGAAGAATTTGCTAAGATTAACACAGAAATTTTAGCGATTTCCGTGGATAGTGAATTTTCTCATCTGGCTTGGATTCAAACCCCTCGCACGGAAGGAGGTGTCGGAGACATTGCCTATCCTTTGGTCTCTGACCTCAAAAAAGAAATTAGTATCGCTTATAATGTACTTGACCCAGAGTCTGGAGTGGCTTTACGGGGTTTATTCATTATCGATAAAGAAGGAATTATTCAACACGCAACCATTAATAATCTTTCCTTTGGTCGTAGCGTCACTGAAACCTTACGCACCCTCAAAGCTATACAACACGTTCAAAATCATCCTGAAGAAGTGTGTCCAGCAGACTGGCAGGAAGGGGATAAAACCATGATTCCTGATCCCATTAAATCTAAAATCTATTTTTCAGCAGTTTAACAGTTTTTAGAGTAACTAGGGCATAATCGCTGATCATGCCCCAAAAATTACCTTATTATTAACTAATCAAAATAGAACAAAGTTACTAGCTTACGTTGTTCTTCTGCTTCTTCGCAGGTTTTGAGTAGGGTATGACTGTCATGGAAAGCAAAACAAATCAACTGCTGACAACGAGAGACAATTTCTCGGTTACATAAAGCACTGGCTTCCCCTAAAGATAAGCCATCATTTTCGGGGTTTTCGACTAAATGAATAACCCTTTCTAGCTGTTCTTTGGACTCTCTAGGCTGTTTGGTCAAGCTTTGGGGTAAAATTACCGTTAACAGGTTAGGATCAGCCCGCATGGCCCCTTTAATGGCTGCTGCATTGGTTCCTGTGGCACCGGATGTCATCAAGCGGTTGCCACCTAAAACAAGGGCATAACTCATCATTTCAATTAACTGTTGATGAGTGATGGGAACATGGCGCGAACCTAACAAGGCAATACGTTTTGAACCCGTTTGCTGTATAGCAGCGAGTTCCTGCGCCAAAGTATCTAGGGTAGGAATATCAATTGATTGACTCAAAGATTCTCTCGTAGACTGCAAATGACCGTAAGCTATTCTAGCAAAGGTTTCTCGATTATGGCACAGATTTAATAATTATTCTTAAATCTATAGCACTGTTTATCATCAAATTTCCTGGTTTTGAGACAAGAGGCCAGCCTAAAATTAGGATGGTAATATAAACAATAATAAAAAATTAGTATGGACCCCATAACAACGGCGATCGTAGCTGGACTAGCAGGTGTTGGAAAAGATGCCATCAAAGACAGTTACAATGCCCTTAAATCGGCTTTAAAGAAGAAATTTGGCGAAACCAGCGATTTAGTCGAAGCGGTGGATAAATTGGAGAAAAAGCCCGATTCAGAAGGTCGTAAAGCCACCCTGCAAGAAGAAGTACAAGCAGCCAACGCCCATGAAGATACAGAAATTATCCAATTAGCGCAAGCATTACTAGAGAAACTCAAAGAACAATCTCCCACACAGAAAACCACAACCATTGGTAATGTTACCGCAACAGGAGAAGGAGGTGCAGCCATTGGTAACTTTGAGGGACAAGCGGGGAATATTGGGGGTATTCACGGAAAAAAGTAACCATCTATAACTATTATTACGTCAGTCACGATGTCACGCCGGTTGACGCTGAGTGTGTTGGGACTGATGATGAGTTACCTTGTCCTTATCGGGGGTTGTTTCATTTTGGTCCTAATGATGCAGAATATTTCTTTGGTCGTGACATTTTCATAGAAGAAATTTATAGCGCAATAGAAACCCGTCATTTTCTCCCTATTTTGGGTGCATCGGGAAGCGGTAAATCTTCCGTTGTTTTTGCGGGACTGGTTCCAAAATTACAACAAGAAGGTCATTGGTTATTTACTCATTTTCGTCCTGGTTCTGACCCATTTCATGCTTTATCTTTAGCCTTGATTGCTATTTATGCACCTAATTTAAACGAGACAGAAGTTATTATCCAAAGCCGTCAATTAAGCACTTCTTTATCTCAAGGAAGAATTGCTTTAACAGATATTTTTACCCAAATACAAAACAATTATCCTAACCAAAGATTATTATTAATTACTGATCAATTTGAAGAACTTTATACCCTTTGTGATGATTTAAAAATTCAACAGAATTTTCTTAATGTCTTAATTTCTAACTTTTCTCAAGATAAAAATATAAGCTTATCTTCTCTTTCTAATCTATCTCCTGTGTTAGTAACAACCATGCGGGCCGATTTTTTAGGAAATGCCTTATCTTATCCTGATTTTGGCGATCTTTTGAGAAAAAATGATACAAAAATCAGGTCAATGAACCGTCAGGAATTGACAGAAGTTATTGAGAAACCGGCGCATAAATTAGGAGTTATATTTGAGTCAGGATTAGTTGACCGTATTCTCGATGATATAGAATCTCAACCTGGAAATTTACCGTTACTGGAATTTGCTTTAACTGAGTTATGGAATCAACGAACCAGTAAACAATTAACCCATGAAATTTACGAAAAAATTGGGCAAGTTCAAGGTGCATTAGCCCGTCACGCTGATGAAAAATACAAAAAATTAACTGAGGTTGAAAAGAAAAAAGTAAGACATATTTTTGTTCAATTAGTGCGTCCAGGAGAAGGAACAGAAGACACAAGACGAATCGCTATCAAAGAAGAATTAGGAGCAGAAAACTGGTCTTTAGTTAAACAATTAGCGGATGCTCGTTTAGTCGTCACCAGTCGTAACAAAACAGAACAAGAAACCGTAGAAGTGGTTCATGAAGCATTAATTAAAAATTGGGGAGAATTACAACAATGGATGAAAACTGATCGGGTTTTTAGAGCTTGGCAAGAACGTTTACGAGCAGCAAAAAAACTATGGGAAGCAACTAATAAAGATAAGGGGTCTTTATTACGGGGTGCAGCTTTAGCAGAAGCTGAAGAAAGACTAAAAGAACGACCCGATCAGTTATTAGCTGAGAAAGTATTTATTGAAGAGAGTATTAAAGAAGAAAATCATATCAAAAAGCGTAACAAGCTAATTACTGGGAGTATTGTAATTGGTTCTTTGCTTGCAGTTATAGTAAGTAGTAGTTTAGGTTTAATGGCACGGTATCAAACAAAACAAGCTAAACTTAATTTAGCTGATTCTATGGCGCAGACTTCTATGATCTTATTTAATGAAGAAGAGGAACTAGATGGCTTAGTTGAAGGGATTAAAGCAGGAAAAATTTTACAAAAATATGGAGAAAAAGATCCAGAAGTATTAAAAGCTTTGATGACTAATATTTATAAAGGAACTGAATCTAATGTGTTAGAAAGTAATGATAAAATGCCAATTAGACAAGTTGTCTTTAGTCCTGATAAACAGATTCTAGCTTCTATTAATCATCGAGGAAGCGTAAGAATCTGGAATTTCCATACGGGAGAAGAAGTTGAATTGCCTCCTCATGCTTCTGATTTCATTGATCCTGGTGATACTTTCCACTATGATTTGCTTATTCCTAATAAACTTAGTTTTAGTGCTGATGGAAAAACTTTATACTCTTTTGTTTCTTCAGCTAGGAAATATATAATATGGAATGTGGAAACGGGAAAAGAAATACCAATAATTTCTCCTGATTATAGTTCTAGTAAGAAACGTGTCTGGAACTCTAATCCAGGTGAACATGAAGATATAAATTATGGTCATATAATAGCTTATGATTATGTTGACACTGACCACACAATTAAGATTTGGAATTTTCAGACTGGGAAAGAAGTTAGCATTATTAACTATGATAAAGATCAAAAACTGAGTAGTATGGAGTTTAGTCAAGATGGGAAAATTTTAGCTTCTATAAGTGATAGTGGAATAATTGAACTTTGGGACGTTACAACAGGGAAAAAACTCCAAACTCTAATAAGAGAAGATAAAAAAATTAGTATGATTCAATTTAGCCCAGATCAAAAAATGTTAGCTTCTATCAGCAGTGATGGAAGTATTGAGCTTTGGGATATTGAAAAAGGGGAAAAACTTCATAATTTTTCTGGTGATGATCAGGAGATAAAGATCGTTCCTAAGTGGTCTTACTCAGAAAATAAAAGACAAATCAAATTTAGCCATAATAATGAAATTATAGCTTCTATTGGTGGCAAGACTATCCAACTTTGGAATGTAAAAACAAAGAAAAAAATGCACACTATTGTTAGTAAGGATAAGTCATTTATTGATGCAAGTTTTAGCCCTGATAATCAAAGATTAACCTCCGTACAAGATGACAATACTATCCAAGTTTGGAGTCTGCCAACAGGAGAAAAGATCCGAACCATCGCCAGCAACGATCAAGAAGAAAATCAACTAACTTCTGATGGTAATATTTTTGTTTCCATTATTCATAATACAATCAAACTTCGTGATGTCCGAACACAAGAAAAAAACCTAAATACTTATAAAAATCCAGGTTTTATTAGCCATAATGGTCAAACTTGGGCTTCTATTAATTTTGATGACCAGACAATCGATATTGGCGATGTTAACACGGGTAAAACCCTTAATACTATTCCCTACAAAGATAAAAAAATTAGTGATTTACATTTGCGTTTAAGTCCTAATGGTCAGTCTTTAGCTTTTATAGATAATGATAATAAGGAAATCAATATTTGGAATACGCAAACAGGCCAAAACGTGAGAACTCTTACAGGTCACGACAATAAAATAACTACCTTTAGTTGGAGTCCAGATAATTACACCGTAGCCGGTGGAAGTTCTGATGATCAATTGATCAATATTTGGACTTTGAAACTAGGAGATAAAACGCCTTTTCCTCTTGTCATTTATGATGATGAAATGACGGATATTAGTTTCAGTCCAGATGGTCAAGCATTGGCCTCTAGTTCTGCAAATGTCTCATTATGGAACACTTTTTTGTTAGCTGAAAATGTAGAGGGGATAAAGGGTTTGGGGAGTATGCAGGGTAGATCGAGTCAGGACTTGCCACCCCACATTTTAGTAAGCGATGCTATATATTTAAGTCAGGGAATCGATATTCCTCATATAGTTGCACAACTTCAAGTAGGTTTCTTGTCTTTTCTGAGTCATGAAAACGCAGTTAGAACAGTAAGTTTTAGTCCTGATAGTCAAATTTTGGCTTCTGGGGGTGATGATGGGATCATAAAACTTTGGGATATTAACACTCAAAGAAGCATTAAGACTTTTGTGGGTCATCAAAATATAGTCACCAGTGTCAATTTTAGTCCCGATGGTAAGATTTTAGTTTCTGGAAGTGATGATAATACCATCAAACTCTGGGATATTGAGACAGAACAAGAAATTGTGACTCTTTTCGGTAACGACAGGTGGATCGCGGATATCAGTTTTAGTTCTGATGGTCAGTCTTTGCTTTCTCGCAATGCTACTGGTGTCGTTAAACACTGGGATATGAGTATCGATTCTTTACTTCAACTAGGTTGCGATCGCATTCGTAATTATTTAAAATACAATCGTACTGTTAAAGAAGAAGATAGAAGAATATGTGATGATATTAAGTAACTGGACAAAAATAAACGTTACAGTTGAGAGGAGTCAGGAGAGAGAATTGTAAACCATTAATTATTAAGTCTGTTCAGAGAACTATCTTGAAAACAACCCGTTACTTTGAAGAACAAGTTTTAGTCAAAAGACCCTATCTCAAGCGAGAATGGTGTCAACAGGCGATCGAGAATCCAGTAAAAAAAGAAATTCAACTCAATGGACGTATTCGTTACTGGATCTATATTGCTGAATTGGACAAATACTTACGAGTTGTTACTTTAGATGATGGACAAACCATTCATAATGCTTTTCCAGATCGTAACTTTAAGGAGTAAAAAATGAAATTTAATTATTATCCTGAAACCGATTCCCTTTATATTAGTTTATCAGAAAAAACAAGCATTGATTCTCAAGAAATTGCCCCTAATATTATCTTAGATTTCGATACTGAAGGAAAATTAGTGGGAATTGATATTGATCAAGCTAGTCAAATTGTTGATTTAACTCGTTTAGAAACTGAGTCATTGCCCATTAAATCTACAATTAAGTAATGAATTCATAATCTTCTCATAGCAACTAATCTGGAGTTATATCGTATCGGTAAACTACTTTTAAGAAAACAAAGATTAAAATTATTAATTTTTGATCAAAACACCCAGGAGATAGAGCGATGGATAAATTAATTGAAAAATACCGTCAAATTATCAAAAATGTCCTTTCAGAATATATCAATATTGATTATGCTTATGGAAACATCAAAAATGAAGCAATATTTGATGATGTAAACAATCGTTATATTATTCTTTCTTTAGGGTGGCAAAAAAATAAACGAATTCATGGATGCTTAATTCATGTTGAAATTAGTAAACCCTGTGCATCATAGTTAAGAATTTCTGCAATAGAACGAGAATCCTTCACAGGAAGAGAAGAACACCGTAACGCAATCTCATCTAGTTCCTTAGCTAGAGATTCAGCAGAAGATTGCTTTTTTAATCGGTCTAAACGCTCTTTAAGCGATAGTAATACAACCTCTGTTGTTGACTCTCCTGTTAAAGTCGCAAGTTGTTGAATTAGGTGATTAACTTCACTATCTTCGATATGAATAGACATAATTGCGATAAATAGCAATACTGTTATCATAATCAGAAATTAAGTTAATTTCAACTTCAGATAACAAGACAATGACTAAAACCATCAATAGACAAGACCAAATTATAGCAATATTCAAAGAACTCTCTCCCGAAAAACAGCAAGAAGTTTTAGACTTTGCTAGATTTTTGCAATATCAAGCAGAAAATAAGCAAGAAAAACATGAAACCATAGAATCAAAATCTCTTGACGAAGTCGCTGAAACATTTGCCGGTTGTTTAGATGGTGGACCTGAAGATTTATCCACCAACAAAGAATATTTAAGAGGTTTGGGTCAACAGTGAGAAAAAATGTTTTACTTGACACAGGAGTTTTAGTCGCTTATCTGAAACGTAAAGATAAGTATCATCATTGGTCAAAAAATCAATGGAAAAATTCAGTTTTTCCTCTGTTAACCTGTGAACCAGTTATCGTTGAAGCTTGTTTTTTATTAAGTAGTACATATAAAGGAGAAGAAACAGTTATCTCACTCATTGATCAAGGAGTGGTTAAAATTGCTTTTAGTTGTCAAGATGAAATTAGAGAAATTAAAGCATTAATGATCCGTTATAAAAATATTCCAATGTCCTTAGCTGATGCTTGTTTAGTGAGAATGAGTGAGTTGATTAAAGGGAGTTGTATATTAACATTAGATAGTGATTTTCAAGTGTATCGTCAACATAAAAACCAAATAATCGATTTAATTATTCCTAATGATATTTAGTTTTTTATTGTCATAGGGTGGGTAAATTATTTAGTCAAAATGATAACCCACCTAATGAAACTATTGATAATCACATTATATAGTTAATTCAAATAAAAATGAGACAAAACAGACTTCCATTACTGTTAGTATAGTGAGCAATATGCTCACACTCCTCTGCATCAAACTTATTTGAAATGACTATAACCTTAAAATAGTTTAGAGGCTTTAGGAATAACAAAAAATCCTAATCCCAAAAATAATAAACCCATTATCGTCGAAGATTCAGGGACAGATTGACTTGATATTTCCACAGAAAAAGCTGCAAATTTAGTGGGAATAGTATCACTAAAATTATTGTCACTCACCGCTAATAATAATCGTTCACCATTGGGTAAAGTTTCTCCTAAAGTTAATCCTTCAAAATTACCAATAGGATCAAGTGGATTACCAGGAATAGTTGAAAAGTCTAGTAATAGGGTTTTAGAAGCGTTAATAATACCATTGGGATTAGCAATTAAACCATCATTATTACTGACATCTGTTGCACCAGGAAGAGAGACTTGATACAATCTAACCCCATAAGGTTCATTCAAAGGATCAAGCGGGTTTACATTCCTTTCTAAAGCTAGTAATGTATCATGATCAAGGGCGACTAATTCCACTAAACCATGAACCGAATCAACCTCATAAATGTATTCTGCCCCTGCTGTATAATTATCGCCAGTTTCCTCATATTCTAAAATACGAACTAAAGGAGAAAGGGCATTACCAAAAGGGGAAATATCTGTTAAAGTTTGATCTTGTTTTAAAGGGGTTTCTAAGGCAGTAAATAGTTTAGTTTGGTCAGGGGTTATGGTTAAACTTTCAAAAGAAAGATTCTCTCTCACTCCTTCTGTTTGCGTTGAATTAGGAATTAGATAACGACTGTTTAAATTTAAAGCTAAATTTTGATTACCTGACACAATATCAAAACGATTAATAAACGGATTGATACTTAGAACGCCAGCATCAGGATTTAATTGTGAACCCCCTGTAAAAATACCTTCTGAAGCGACAAATAGATCATTCCCTAAAACTGCAATTCCTTCACCATCAACCGTATTATTTCCTAAAACTGTACCACTATCATCCTTAAGAGTTTGTACCCCTGTGATAGTGGGATTAACTTGACTTATTCTTAAATCAACATCAATATTCAGAGTATAAAAACGAGGATTATTTTCATCATCAGAAATTGCATAATAAGTGTTACCCGTTCCTGAATAACTGATCCCAGAAAATTCCCCAACCGTTGTCCCTTCAAAAATTTCTCCTGCATTAATGATTCCTTGATCAATAAATTCAACACTGATGTTAGCAGCAATAGCAGGAAAACTCATAAAACTTAACAGAGAAACTAAAGAAAAACGAGGGAGAAGACGATAAAAAGATTTCATTTTTAAGATTAGAAAGCAGTTGAGGCGTTATTACTTTCTATTTTGGGTTATATTTATCGACTATGACCATTAAAAAATCATAACCCCAAACTCCGCACCCCGAACCCAAATACTTATCGTTACACTCTGATATGATCAATATTCCATCCTTTTGATAAGTCAAGAACGCTTATGGTTGCTGTTCCCCCATCTCCTGATGATATTCGTAACGCTTTAGAAACCCCAGTTGATTTTAATTTTGAGTTACCCGATCCTGAAGATGAAGGGATCGAAGAGTTTGACTTTCAACAAAAATTAGATACGGTTTGGAAAATTTGCGATCGCTTTGATCTGCAAACGGATATTTGGCGCGGTAGAATATTACGGGCGATCCGCGATCGCGAAAAACAGGGAGGAGAAGGACGGGGAACAGGTTTTCTAAATTGGTTAAAACAACGGGAAATCACCAAAAGTCAGGCTTATGCCTTGATTCAGTTAGCAAATAGTGCCGATACCTTACTGGCAGAGGGAGTTTTAGACCCTGAAGCTATCAACAACTTTAGCAAACGGGCTTTTGTAGAAACAGCCAAATCCGATCCCGAAGTACAAAAATTAGTCAGTGAAGCAGCGCAGAAGGGGGATAGAATCACCCGTAGAGAGGTGAAACAGCTATCGGATGAATGGACTGCCATGAGTTCTGATTTATTGCCCTCAGAGGTCAAAGAAAAGGCAGAAGAAGGGACATTACCCCCCCGACATTTAGCCCCTTTGGTTCGGGAAATGGAAAAATTGCCAGAATTACACTTAGAAACCATCCAAAAAGAAATTGCCCAAAGTCCCGATGTGGACACGGTAAAATTATTAACCACCGATGCTAAAAATTTAGCGAAATATCTTGATGCAGCAGCCCAAGTTCAAACCTTAAAAAAATCTCCCTTAGATCTAGAAATGGCGTTAGATGAAGCGGTAAGGTTAGAATGTTTGAATACAGCAGCCGATCTGGTTAAACAAGCATCGAGTTTAGAACAAATTGTGGGAAAATTATATACAACTTGGAAACGTCTGGGCAGTTTATCTGATAGATTGTATGTGGATACAGGTGCAAGTAATCCTCATTTGCGATCGATGTTAACTTCTTTAGAATCTTTGAGTGGGGAAGTGATTGAAGTTCAACTCGATGAAGCAGGAGAAAAAACCGTTAGATTGAAGGTATTAAGCGATTCTGCTGATTAGAGTAAATCATCTTCTGTTAATTGAGAAATCTTTATAATTGACTTTAAAGTTCCTATTTTTAAGCTCTGAAATGAAACTCAATCCAAAAATCACGGCTAAAATTCGCACTGGAAATGAGAGAGGTTACGTAGCAGAATGTGAAGAAATTGCGGTAGTAACCCAGGGAAACAGTCTAGATGAAGTGGTTTCTAATCTCAAAGAAGCCGTTTTGCTACATTTAGAAGACGAAGATCCGAAAACATTTGGATTAGTAGAAAAGCCGATGTTATCGATTATTTATGAACTAGAACCAGAATATACCTAGATTAAAACGACTGTCAGCTTCAGATATTCTTACAATCTTAGCAAAATTTGGCTTTACTATTCATAGTCAACGAGGAAGTCATATTAAATTACGTCGTACAACAACAGAAGGAAAACAAACCTTAACTATTCCTAATCACAAACAGCTTGATACAGGAACTTGTTACAGTATCTTTAAACAAACGGGTAAATATATTCCAGAATCAGACCTTTATCCCTATTTTTATGATGATTAAATTGAAGATGTACAGTCAAAATTACTTGTCAAAAAAGGTTCAACACCGTTAACCCCTACGGAAATGTTTAACCAGACTTTAGGAGATTGATATAAAAAGATAGGATTAACCCGTTGTAGTACAATTAAGAAGGTCTTATGGGGTTTTTAGGACTCATGAGATAAACTTTTTTTAGATATGTCTCACTGATTTATTATTGTTGCTTTAACAAAAAATACGTATGATATCTTTTTCTTTTAATACTTGGTTTCGTCCCATCACTTCTGTTATTTTTGGAACTCTCACATCTTTAACCTTAACGTTACCAACTAACGCAGCAGAAAAAATCTATTTTGTCTATGATTCTCTAATTGCTTCTCTTCCTGTTAGCTCCTTAGAAGTTTATGCAAACGAGGGAAAATTAACTCAACAATTAAGTCAATATTTTGACTTAGCAGGAACTAGCGAAGAGGAAAGACAAGCTTTTAGAGAAGCTTTATCTACTCCTGTTATTATTGATCCAGTAGACTTATCTAGATTGTTGAATACCGATGAAGGGGAAAGAATCTTAAATTATGTTGGTAAAGTGTTTAATATTCACGGGGGAAGAAACGGTAAATATATTATTAGAGGGGCTTTAGTTCAAGCTGCTTTTAATCCAGAAGGATTAACCTTAATTAATTTTTTAAATAGACTGGCTACAGATGTACAAATTGATATCAAAAAAGCCCTAGAATTAGCTGAACAAATAGAAATTATTGTTAACGGGACTTATTTATTCATCGAAGAAGTAGCAAAATTAGCAGCAATTGAAGCGCAACAAGATCCAAAAATTGACTTTTCTCAATTAACCGATCCCCGTCAACCCGGTTCCTTTGAAGTCAAAAAACAGAGATGGAATCTATTTGATAAAACCCGCGATCGCAACTTCTATCTTGAGGTTTACCAACCTGAAACTTTACCCGATCAATCGGTTCCTGTTGTTATTATTTCTCATGGGTTAGCTTCTCGTCCCGAAGACTTTTCAAAGTGGGCTAATCATTTAGCTTCCTATGGTTATGTTGTGGCTGTACCCCAACATCCAGGGAGTGATATTCAACAAACAAAAGACTTTTTAGAAGGATTATCTCGACAAATTTTTATTCGGGAAGAATTTATTGATCGTCCTCTGGATATTAAATATACCATTGATGAATTGGAAAGACGAAACCAAGGCTGGTTTTCAGGCAAATTAGATCTTAATAATGTGGGGGTTATGGGTCATTCTTTTGGGGGTTATACCATGTTAGCTATAGCCGGCGCAACCCCTGATTTTGATCGATTAGAACAAATATGTAACTTAGAAATAGGAGACTTAAATACCGCTTTATTATTACAATGTCGCGCTTTAAAATTAGAAAGAAAAGACTATAATTTTAAAGACGAAAGAGTTAAAGCATTGTTTGTTGTAAATCCAGTTAACTCTGGTATTTTTGGCAATAAATCCTTAGCAAAAATTGATATTCCTGTGTTTATTGCTGCTGGAAGTTATGATCCGGCGACCCCTTTTATTTTTGAACAAGCTGTTTCCTATCCTCGCTTGGAAGTTTCTGATAAGTATCTACAATTACAAGAAGGACAGGCCCATGTTGATTTTTCACAACTGGATGCGGGAATTATGGATACATTAGAAAAAACCACTAAATTAACCCTTCCAAGTCCTCAATTATTAGATAGTTATACTAATTCTATGATGCTATCTTTTTTTGAAGTTTACCTACAAAATAATTCTGAATATCGTCCTTTTTTACGATCAGCTTATGCAGAGTATTTAAGTGAAGGTCAGGAATTTAAAACTTATTTAATTACTGAAAAATCTGCCGATAGGTTAAGTCAATCTATTGAGCAATTTATTAGAGATAATAATATAATTATTCCTGAAGAAAATTGATTACTTCTTACTGAAAAGATAAATATAAGTACATATATGAATATGGGTGATAATGATTACACCCATGATCCTCCTACTTACGATTTCATCCTAAATATAGCACTACGCAAAAACGTGAGGACAGTTTTGGAAGGCCGCATCTACACAGTCTCTGACTGTTTCAAACTCAGGTAACACCCCACACCCCAAACTAGATATCTCTAATTATTTTTGAGAACTGCTATTAGGTTATTAAGAAGTATAAATAAATATGAAATTATTTATTCGCTTGAGAGAATAGTAAAGAGATCACTTGATTTCGTAAGTAACATTGAAGTAGAGAAGAAACTCTCGCAGATAACCTCTGAAAACAATGGAGGTGAGAGGTATGATGAAGTTAAGACAAAAAGTGTTTTCTATTGCTGGATTATCCACGTTCATAACCCTATTAATGAGCGCAGGAATTGCTCAAGCTATTCCTCCCTGTTATATGGTAAATCAAGCTGGTCAAACCGTCGATTTATCTTATATGTGTAATGCTAACAGTGATAGAATTCAACCCCAAGAAACCGAACAAGAAGAACGAACTTTCAGTCGTCGAATTCCTGTTAATAATCAAACTTCCCAAGAACCCATAAGAACCTACGCTGATGTCTATAAATATGTCAACAGTGAGGAAGATCAGGAATATGCTTGGAACGATTTCCAATACTATAATCGATTTTTAGAATTTCCAAGTGCTAATGTTTCAAGGAGAGTAACCCGTCAAGAAATTAGTCCTAGAGTTGTCAGATATAGTCGGGAAGTCCTAGTTAATCCTGATGGTTCAGAAGTTGTTCTCACTAATCGGAATTCTAGTCAAATTTCTAGACAAATGGTGATTGGACCCTATGGATTCCCAGAATCTATCTTTGTTGATTATAGTCAAATTCCCTCTGGTTCGTTTCAACCCACTTACTTTCAAGGAAGCTACTCTCCAACCCCTAGGGGTCAACTGACAGGTAGCGTTTACTCAGGACCATCTGGGTCATCTTCTAATGTATTAACGAATTTCTTACGTTAATATTTGATTGAGGTATAATCATTTTTAAGCCCGTTAATTCGGGCTTTATTACATAGATGTACTAACAATAAGATTAAACATTGAATTTGAGAAAATATTATGGTACAAACACAAAGTAAACCTTTAACATTAGATGAGTTCTTAGAGCTTCCTGAAACAAAACCAGCACAAGAATATATTAACGGTAAAATTACACAAAAACCTATGCCACAAGGAAAACACAGTCGCATTCAAGCAGAATTAATTATCGCTATTAATGCTATCAGTAAACCTAAAAAAATTGCTTACGCCTTTCCTGAACTCCGTTGTACTTTCGGAGGTCGTTCTCTTGTTCCTGACGTGGTAATTTTACAATGGGATAGAATTCCCCGTGATGAAAATGGAGATATTGCTAATAGTTGTTTGACTTATCCTGACTGGACAATTGAAATTATATCCCCCAATCAAAGTTATGTTAAAGTAACAGGCAATATTTTACATTGTCTCAATTATGGAACTAAGTTAGGTTGGTTAATTGATTCTGAAACCCAATCAATTATTGTCTTTTTTCCTCAACAACAACCCTTATTATTAGAAGATGTAGAAGATAGTTTGCCAGTTCCTGATTTTTTATCAGAACTACAATTAACTGTTGGTGATATTTTTAGTTGGTTAAAACTCTAAACAATTAATAATTAATAATTAACTATTAATTGTTTCCAGCCAATCCAATAAAATTTCATTAAAGTGATCGGGACATTCATCATGAGGACAATGACCAGCCTGATCTAATTCCTTTAAAGTTATCTGAGAATTCAACTTAGAAAAAGTCGAAGCTAAAGCAACAGGAATCATTCTATCTTGACGACCCCAAATTAACAACATAGGAATGGTTAATTGTGGTAAAATAGCTTGAACAGGAGGAGCATAATTCGGTTGTCTTAATCCTTCAAATAATAAACAAAATGTTCGAGCAGCCCCCTCATCTTGAGGAGGAATAATAATCATATTTACTAATTCATCGGTAATGACTGATTTATCATAATAAGCAATACCAACCCAAGGACGAATCACAGCAGGACGACGAATAATATTAAATAATCCTTTTAATAACCAAGGAGGAGAAAAAAAGCTTTCAATGGTATTAACAATCGGCCTTAATCCTTTGGGTATTGTCTCCTGTCTCAAAGAAACATCAGGTAAACTTAACATCACTAACCCTGCAACCATTTCAGGATAGTTAAACGCTGCGGTTAAACAAACCAAAGAACCAATAGAATTACCCACTAAAATAACGGGTTGGCCAACAAATGTTTGCCAAAAATCATAAACTTGTTCAGCCCAAAGATAAATCGTATAATTAGTTGCTGCTTTACGTGATTGACCAAACCCCAATAAATCTAAAGCATAGACTCGATACTGTTGTCGTAAGATCGGGATATTATGTCGCCAATGTTCCACCGCAGCCCCAAACCCATGTATTAAAATTAAAGGGGGTTTGGTCTGGGCTTCTTCTGTTGTTTCGCTAGGTAAAAAAGTGTAACGAATCGGCCAACCTCGCCAAATCCATTGCCTTTGCCGTCCGACGCGCTTCTCCCAAGGTTGTTGCTGACTCACCCAATTATCCTGTTATAAATCTTTACACCTTTTTATTTTACGATAGCTCACAGAAGGATTAAACTAGGAAGTAAATAGGGTGAGAATTATCATCAACGATATCTTGCTCAAACCTAAAAATAAACTCAATAAATACCACCAGAACTTAGCAGAAAATGATTACAATAAGGCAAGCTACTATGGTAGCCTTAATCATCTACTCAAGTTCATTAATCATACAGAGAGACATTAACAAACGCCTGTGATAGATAAAAGACGCACACAACGCGATCTCCCCAAAATCAACGAAAGAATCCGCTTTCCTGAAATTCGGGTCATTGATAGTGATGGTTCTCAACTCGGGATTATTACCCCTGAAGAAGCCTTAAATGTTGCCCAGCAACGAGAATTGGACCTAGTGTTGGTTAGTGAAACGGCTAAACCTCCTGTGTGCCGTATTATGGATTACGGTAAATATAAATTTGAACAGGAGAAAAAAGCCAGAGAAGCTAAGAAAAAACAACATACGGCTGATGTTAAGGAAGTTAAAATGCGCTATAAAATATCAGAGCATGATTATCAAGTGCGCGTCAATCAGGCGAAACGCTTTCTTAAATCAGGAGATAAAGTTAAAGCCACTATTACTTTTCGTGGGCGAGAAATACAACACTCCAACTTAGCACAAGACTTACTCAGTCGTATGGCCACTGATTTACAAGAATTAGCAGAAATTCAACAAGCCCCAAAACGAGAAGGCCGTAACATGATGATGTTAATGAGTCCGAAAAAAGAGTCTAAGTAAATTAGTTATTGATAATTATCTATGAATATACAGACGTACTATGTGCGTCTGTATTTGTTTAAGAAAAAAAGTGAGGTCAAAACAGGTGAAAATTGTGCCATTCTTAACTTTATTGGTAATAGGATTATTAATGGTAATGCTACTCAATATTATGCCTATCTCTGCCAATGGGGACAATGATTCTCTCTTAATACAAGAATTAAAAGAAAATCGTCAATTATGGCGATCGCAACAGCTAAAAAATTATCAATATATCTATCAACAACAATGTTTTTGTACCCCTCCGAGTAATATACCTCTCAAAGTTTCCATTAGAAATGATAAAATTACTCAAGTGGTTAATTTAAACAACGATCAACTGATAACGGATTTAACATTCCCTCAAACCATTGACCAACTATTTAACATTATCAAAGATGCTATTAAAGGCAATGCTGATGAAATTTTAATTACTTATGATAAGACCTTCGGTTATCCAACTCGTGTAGCCATTGACTATCAAAAAATCCTAGCAGACGAGGAAATAACCTATACCGTTGAAAACCTGAGCAAACTAAATTAATTAACCCCAAAAAATCGTTATGATTAAACCCAGAGATGTTCAAGTTTCCCCCATTGCTTCTGATACCCTTGTTATGCGATCGCGGACATGGGATCGATTAAAATTTGAAATTGAATATGGACTAAAACGGGGAACTACTGCTAATTCTTATGTGATTCAAGGGGATAAAATTGCCTTAATCGATCCCCCAGGAGAATCTTTTACCGACATCTTTTTAACTGCTTTAAAAGAACGAATTGATCCTACTACTATTGATTATTTAATTTTGGGTCATGTTAACCCTAACCGTGGGGAAACCATTAAAGCATTACTAAAAATTGTACCACAGATTACTATCGTCTGTTCTAATCCAGGATCTCTACTATTACCTAATATTTTATTACCAGAATTTCCCACTAAGTTAAAAGTAGTTAAAGGAGAAGATATCTTAGATTTAGGCAAAGGCCATCAATTGGAATTTGTTCCGACTCCGAACCCCCGTTATCCTGGCCAACTCTGTACCTACGATACGAAAACAGAAATTCTCTACACTGATAAATTATTTGGGTCCCATGTTTGCGGAGATCAAATTTTTGACGAAGGATGGCAAGTATATGTTGAAGATCGACGCTATTATTTTGATTGTGTAATCGCCCCTTATGCCAAACAAATTAATACTGCCCTAGACAAATTAAGCGGTAAATCCGCTAAGATTTATGGGACTGGCCATGGTCCTCTGGTTCGTTATGGATTAATGGAGTTAACCGCTTCCTATAAGCAGTGGTTGGAAGCACAAAAAGCCCAAACCTTAAGTGTTGCGCTTATTTACGCCTCTGCTTACGGCAATACAGCAACATTAGGTCAAGCGATCGCCAGTGGCATTACCAAAGCAGGGGTCAGGGTTGAATCCATCAATGCAGAAGCGGCTGAACCCGACGAGATCAAAGAAGCCATTAATAACTGTTCCGGGTTTATTTTTGGTTCCCCAACATTAGGGGGACACGCCCCCACTCAGATTCAAACGGCGTTAGGGATTACCTTAGCCAATGCAGATAAATCGAAACTAGCAGGGGTATTTGGGTCCTATGGCTGGAGTGGAGAAGCCATAGACCTCCTAGAAAACAAATTTCGGGATGGGGGGTATCAATTCGGTTTCGACCCCATCAGGGTGAAATTTGCCCCCACTCAGGCAACGTTAAAAACCTGTGAAGAAGCAGGAACGGACTTTGCCCAAGCGGTGAAAAAAGCCCAAAAACGCCGTCAGCCGAAAAATTCTGTCAATCAATCCCAAACCGATCGCTTACAACAAGCGTTAGGACGCATTGTAGGATCATTGTCCATTGTTACCTGTCAACAGGAAGAGTTAAGTGGGGCCATGTTAGCTTCTTGGATCTCTCAGGCGACGTTTAACCCCCCTGGTTTTACCGTAGCAGTGGCTAAGGAACGAGCGATCGAATCTTTGTTACATAAAGGGAGTTCCTTTGTGTTGAATATTCTTAGAGAAGGGGATCATATCGGTTTGATGAAGCATTTTCTCAAGCCCTTTTCTCCTGGGGAAGATCGCTTTGAAGGGGTGAAAACAGAGGTAGCTGATAATGGTTGTCCTATTTTGCAAGAGGCGTTAGCTTATTTAGAGTGTAAAGTCGGCGATCGCATGGAATGTGGTGATCATTGGGTTATTTATGCGATGGTTACCAAAGGACAAGTGTTACAAGATGGGGTAACTGCTATTCATCATCGTAAGTCAGGCAGTCATTATTAATAATCTCAGTTTTGTAGGGTGGGCAAAGTTTTCTACTTTATGGGTAGTCCAGATAAATCTCTGAATTTGCCCACCCTACCGTCTAATCATACTAGATCCGCTTATTACAGGAGAGTAATATTATTTTTCCCTCTACCTCCTGGAGTTTCCCCTACCCCCTTCACATGAGTATCTACTTTCTTAAAGCGGATTTGGGATCATTATTGCCTGTTGCCTTGAACAAGTCTGATGGCCATCTTAAAAAGTAGCCTCCATTGGCCAGCATCCTTTATGATCCAAGAGGACGTTATATCTTATCAAATACGGATACCGTCTTTTATGCTTAATGTAAAGGTGTCTTTTTGCGAAAACTTGGTTACTAACTAACTTATGGACTTTTCTAGCAACATTGCCAGTCAACTAAATGCTGGGACAATTCTACCAGAAGGAATTGTTATCATTACTCTGATGGTGGTTCTCATTGGGGATCTCATTGGAGGACGAAACGCCAGAACGTGGCTACCTTACGGCGCGATCGCTGGTTTATTGGCTTCTTTATTTGCCTTATATACCGCTTGGGATAGCCCTTCTACTATCGGGTTTTTGGGGGCGTTTAATGGGGATAATTTAAGTATCGTTTTTCGGGGAATTATCGCCTTATCTACTATTGTCACTCTTTTAATGTCGATTCGCTACGTAGAACAAACAGGGACTTCTTTAGCAGAGTTCATTGGAATCATGTTAACAGCTACCTTGGGGGGAATGTTTCTCTCTGGGGCCAATGAATTAGTGATGATTTTTATCTCATTGGAGATGCTAAGTATCTCATCTTACTTGATGACAGGATACATGAAGCGCGATCCCCGTTCCAATGAAGCAGCGTTAAAATATCTCTTAATTGGGGCATCTAGTTCAGCCATTTTCCTCTACGGGAGTTCCTTGTTATATGGTTTATCAGGGGGAGAAACCACTTTAGATGCCATCTCAGCCAATATTTTAGCCACTGAGGGGAATGCGTCTTTAGGACTGGCGATCGCTTTAGTATTTGTTATTGCGGGTATTGCCTTTAAAATTTCGGCGGTTCCGTTTCACCAATGGACACCTGATGTTTATGAGGGTTCCCCGACTCCAGTGGTAGCGTTTTTGTCTGTAGGGTCAAAAGCTGCTGGGTTTGCGTTGGCTATTCGCTTACTGGTAACCGCTTTCTCCTCCATTGTAGATGAATGGCATTTAATCTTCACTGCTTTAGCTATTCTCAGTATGGTATTAGGGAATGTAGTAGCCTTGGCACAAACCAGTATGAAACGGATGTTAGCCTATTCTTCCATTGGCCAAGCCGGGTTTGTGATGATTGGGTTAACGGCTGGAACCGATGCCGGATACTCTAGTATGGTGTTCTACCTATTAATCTATCTGTTCATGAATTTAGGGGCGTTTAGTGGCGTGATCCTATTTTCCCTACGCACTGGAACAGATCAAATTAGTGAATATGCAGGACTTTATCAAAAAGATCCCCTATTAACCCTAGGCTTAAGTCTCTGTTTACTCTCTTTAGGAGGGATTCCCCCTTTAGCTGGATTTTTCGGTAAGATTTACCTTTTCTGGGCTGGTTGGCAAGCGGAACTCTATGGACTGGTGTTATTAGCTTTAGTCACCAGTGTGGTGTCTATCTATTACTACATTCGTGTGGTGAAAATGATGGTGGTTAAAGAACCCCACGAAATGTCTGACGCGGTTAAAAATTATCCTGAAATTCGCTGGAACTTACAGGGAATGCGTCCTTTACAAGTGGGTTTAGTATTATCAGTCATTGCTACTTCTTTAGCAGGGATTTTATCCAATCCTTTGTTTACTTTAGCCAATGATTCTGTCACCAGTACCCCCATTTTACAATCCACCATCATCAATACTCCTATTTCTCAAGCGGAAATACCTTCCCAAACCATTGATCCATGATTTTCTCTGGGGTGGGCAATGCTCACCCTATTTCATAGAATAGATAGATAGTAAAAAACTTTTATTTTTAAGCAATTAATATGTCTGAAATTGTTAATCCTAATCGTATCAGAAATACGGTCATCGCCTTTGCTGCGATCGCCCTGAGTATAGCTATATTTTTTGGCTTTCAAACCCAAACCGGTTCGGTTTCCTTAGAAGCCCAAGCCAAGGACTCAACGCCCATTGAAGTAGCCATGAGCAACGGAAAACCCACCTTAACTGAATTTTACGCCGATTGGTGTACCAGTTGCCAGGCCATGGCTCCAGAACTAGCTCAATTGAAGCAAAAATACACAGAGTCAGTCAACTTTGTCATGTTGAACGTAGACAATAATAAATGGTTGCCCGAAATATTGCGTTATCGGGTGGATGGAATTCCCCATTTTGTCTTTATTGACGATCAAGGAAAAGCGATCGCGCAAACTATTGGCGAACAACCTCCCTCCGTGATGGAAGCTAACTTAGACGCATTAATTGATCATCAACCCTTACCCTACGCTGCTTCAACGGGACAAACCTCTGACTTTAAAACTCGTGTTAATACTCCCTCTAGCGATCCTCGTAGTCATAGTTCTCAAGCTAAGTCTGGGTAATACCAATTCTTAGAAATAACTAGAGATATCTAGTTTGGGGTGTAGGGTGTAGGGTGTAGGGTTAAGTCCTGATGGGGTGACAAGGAGGTTAAAGTGAAGACAGGGTATGGGGTGTGGG
>JASJDW010000087.1 GCA_030064955.1 Crocosphaera sp. | reverse complement strand
TTGATGTTGCTTGTCATGTTTTTCAATAATGCTATCTTATTGCGGTGAGCAGTTACATAATTGAGTCTCGAAATTTCGAGCTTTAGCAGCTAAAGATAAGTCCCCTTGTTCTGAAAATAAATCAGCAGCTTTTTTAATATCTGTCAAGGCTTTTTTATTATCGCCTAATTGGGTATAAACAAAACTTCTATAGTAATAAGAAGGAGCATAACTAGGTAAGAGGCTGATGGATGTAGTCAAATTTTCCAAAGCATCTTGTGGCTGTCCCATTTCTAAATAAATTAGCCCTTTACCATGATAAGACTTAGACCATTCAGGTTTAAGTTTTATGGCTTTATCAAAGTCAGCTAATCCTTGATAGGGTTTCCCCAAATCAAGATATATGAATCCACGATTATAGTAAGCATCAGCTAAATTGGGATCAAGACTAATAGCTGAACTTAAATCTTTGAGAGAGCCGTTTAAATCTCCGTGCAGTCCTTTTAGCGCACCTTGATTCATGACCTCTACGGCAGACATTTTCTGTGAAGGCTTTATTAATTGAGAGTTTTCGCTACATCCAAATCCTAAAAAAAGAATCAATAAGATAAGAGAATATTTCAGTTTCATTCTTTTTTCAAGTTTTTCAAGTTTCTCTTTCTAGGATATTAGAGTATTTAGGGTTTTGTCTCTCAGTTAATTTACTTAAAATACAAAAAAATATTGCTAAATTAGACAACTAATAGGAACTAAGACACTAAAGAATAAAGATGATTATCCATAAAAAGATAGTTAATTCCTTTAGCTAATAAATGAGAGGATGTTTTTAATAACAAAGAACCATTGGGGATTCTAATCACTCGTTGGAAACGATTAGAAAAACGACGAGCGACACGATAGTTAGTAAATACAGGTAAAGTTTGTTGCTGTAATTCACTTTTAGGAATTTCTCCCAAATGATGAAATTCTTTTAATGGTTTGGCGATTAATTCGGCACGACCACTAATAACCACATAGCAAACTTTAGGTAAAATGGCTTTCGAGAGAGGCAGAATTGTAACCTTGCCGTCAAGGCGAAAAGATTGCGGTTGAGGAGTCTCCTCTTGTTTGGTAAGCTCATCTTCCTCATCGTTCCAATCATCGTCATCGTCTAAGTCGAATCCAAGCATTTCACCCAACGCAGCCACGTCATAATTATCGTCATCCTCGTCATCCTCGTCATCCTCGTCATGAGAGGTGAGAGGAGGTGCAATAGTTGGCGGTGGTTCCTCTTTCACAACAGGGGTCGGTTTCTGTGCTTCGGTGGTTTGGGCTATGATAGGTAATGGTTTAGGTTTGGGCTTAGGCTTAGAATCCGTCGAAGTTGTGGTTATTTCGGGAGTAATGGATAAGGAAAGTTGCTGTGGAGCATACTCAACTTCTTTTGTGCGTGCCAAGCGTTTACGCTGGATTAAATGGTCATACTCCTGGGTTGAAAGAGAACTTTTGAGAAAGCGACTAATGGTTGAACTACTAACATCGTAACGTTCAGCCAACGTGCTGGTAGTTTCAGGGGTCGTGCGATAAAGTTCGAGAATTTCCTGTTTGTGTTCTTGTGTTAACCTTTTAGGCATGGTTGCACTCTATCCTCCCTTCAATTGTACAGGAATTCCTAGGATTTAGACCGAGGAGATCCCATTCCTTTTTCCTATTCATTACTATTTCATTAATATTAAATGTGACTAATAACGTAAACCAAAAAATTAATGCTCTATTAGATGCTTTTGTATCTGATACAGAAAATATAGATTTAATTGTTCAGGCTTTAGGGGAACCAGTTCGCTCCCTCAGAGAGACTGCTTACTGGCTACTGACAGAGATTAAGGAAGAAACTGCTAAACAAGCATTAAGGAATTATTTACCCTATGCACAAATGCAGTGTTTACACAAAATTAAAGGTTACAGTGAAAGGCAACCAAACTATTTTGTAATCAGTACAGAGAAAAGACGCTTACTGAGTAACTGTCACAGCAAAGATGTTAAAGGGTATGCCTACGCAACTATCAAGGTTTGGAATTTGCCAACAGGGGACTTAACACATACCCTGTGCTTCTCTCATGAACATATGGGGACGGGAGGAAACGGACAAATTATCGTTGGACACTTTCAGCACATCATCAGTGTCTGGAAAAGCTGGGAAATCAAAGAACCTTTTCTGTTAGATATTTGGAGAGAGAACTCTAGTCAGACCAATACTGATATTGGGGCTGTTGCTGTTAGTGAAGATGGCTCAATGGTAGCGTGTGGAGAACTTGGCCCAGTCCCTTTAGGACTAATTACCGTCTGGGATTTACAAGCACAAAGACTGATTCACAGTTTTCAATGGCATCCTATCAGGGGTTCCTCTAATATCATAGCTCTCAGGATTAGCCCAGATAAATCTCTACTTCTTAGCCAAGAGAAAAAATATCCTCGTCAAGACCTCCACAGGTTATGGAGCTTACAAACAGGAGAGTTAATCCGCTCCTTTGAGACATCTCCCTATTGGTTAGCCGATGCCATCGGGAAAAGAGCAGATGGAGCCTATATTAGTAGCGGTATTCGAGACAATTGTGTACAAGTCTGGGATATCAATACTGATGAGAGCATTTACTCTTTTGTTGGCTGTTCTCCTACTGCTATGACTCCTGATGGGAAGGTACTTGCCTACTGTGACCATACCAACAGTATAGTTCTGTGGGATCTAGATGTTAATAAGAAGATTTGCACGTTGCCAGGAAATACATCACCCATTCAAGCTATTTGTCTGAGTTCCAATCGGGAGTGGGTGGTCAGTTATGATGCCGATCAAACAATCAACATTTATGGGTTGCTTGAGTAATAATTTTACTGGAACTTCCTAGGGTGATCGCCTTCATTATTTCTGAATTATCTAATCTGATTTAACTAATTATTTCTCCATATTCCCACAACAACTCCTTGTATTTCTACAGCCGTCCTGGGAACTTTCAATGAGTTTTCTTGCTCTAAAGAGGTCAAAGTTACTTCAGAAAAATCTAATGTATACTGTCTGATAATAACACCATGGCCTTCCACATTGGCTGCGACTATTTCCCCATTTCTCACCGTTTCTTCTGGGGTTAGACGACGGATAATTACTGTGTCTTCATGGGCGATCGCGCTCTGAACTAAGCTATCCCCTTCGACTTGTAAAGCATAGTAGCTGTTGGGGTCAAAGATATGGGGCAGTTCGAGGGATGATTGCTCATCGGTGAAGGGTTCAACTAAACCACCAGCAGCGATAGTCCCTTTGATGACAATGCCTGGCTTTTTCAGTTGTAGAGGTTTGATGGTTCGGGCTTTCCCTTCAATCCAGGTCACATACCCTTTGTCTCTCATCCTTTCCAAACGAGCTTGGACAGGGGCAGGCGATTTCAATCTCATCGCTCTCATCATTTCCCGAATCGACGGTGAGTAATGATTTTGGTTGATATGCTGAACTATCCAATCATAGAGTTCTTTCTGGGCGGGGGTCAACGGCTCCATACTTTGAGGCTCTTTCTAGCACTTATAATAGTGTACCTGTATTTTGGTACTAGAGTTCTGTTTTGTTAGCTCAAAATCTGAGATTATGATATAAATTCTTTTATGTTAGAAACTTACAGAATTCTGATTTAACAGAAACCGAAATTCAAAAAGTAAGAGAAACAGCTAAAACTGCGTTTTCCAATTTCAGTGATTGGACATATAATAATGAGAAAATTTCTGAATATCTTGGTTTTTCTTTTTTTGTCAATATTTTGTGGAGATTTTTGCCCTTGAGAAAAATTATAATCAAGTTAATTCTGTTCCCTATTCTTCTAACTTCTTGCCAAACAAGATCAGAATCAGAGAATTTATCAAGTAGTTCAGTCAACAGTGCGGAAGTTGAATCTCATCCTCTTACTCACAAAATTTATGAACTGCCTACAGCTAAAGTCCATACTCTATTAATCCCTAATCAAAGTAATTTTACCATTGATGTAGCTGTTTCTAATACCTTAAAGACTGTAGAAGATTATGCTCAAGAAACTGAAGCCGTTGCTGTCTTAAATGGGGGCTTTTTTGACCCAGTAAATGGTCAAACAACCTCTTATGTGGTTAAAGAAGGAAAAGTTATTGCTGACCCTTCAAATAATCCGAGATTGATGGATAATTCCCAGTTAAAACCCTATCTCAACAAAATCCTCAATCGCAGTGAATTTCGTCGTTATCAATGCGGTGAACTAACTCGTCATGCCATTGCTTACCATATTGAGCCGGTACCAGAAAATTGTCAACTCACCTCAGCCATTGGCGGTGGGCCACAACTACTCCCGAATTTTAGTGCAGAAGAGGAAGCTTTCTTTGAGTCCGTCAATGGTCAAGTGACTCGTGATCCCTTGGGACTCGAAAGAGCCAATGCCAGGACGGCCATCGGCATTACTTCATCAGGAGATGTTCTCTGGATTATGGTGGAGCAAAAATCGTCCTCAACAGGATTATCCTTATTAGAATTGAGAGATTTTTTAGAAAGTAAAGAAGTTACCTCAGCTATGAACTTAGATGGGGGGAGTTCTTCATCTTTCTTTTATCAAGGTAAGAGCTTTTATGGAAAAAAATCAACAGATGGTAATGTAATTAAACGTCCAGTTAAATCAGTTTTACTGCTTTTTAATGCTGTCCCATGAGAGATAATTAGTGGTCTGATAACATTTATTTATTATTCAATTTTCTCTACTTTACCTGTTTTCCTATTGTAATAATGAGTTGGCTTATTTTTACCGTGTTTCAATTCGTACACGACATAAATAATTCCACCAATAGTAAAAAGAATAACAAGAATTAATAAGCTAATGTCTTGCCAATTTGTCCAATCAAATTCTATACCAGAGTCAAGAATATCGAAAGCATCAATGGAATCATAATCATTCATTTTCTTTTTAAGTAATAGCTTTTCTTATTAACTGTTGAGTTTGTTCTCTGATAGTCTCCTTTTGAGTCCACATTATTGTCCAAGTATCGCCAGTTCCCATCATTTCGAGATCATTGTCTATCCCAGGTTTTCCTAACACATCAATCAATAATCTAGCTAAAATACATTGAGAAGAAACTTGATTAATAATAACAGTGGTTAACACATTATCAGTGCCTTCGATGGGGTTATGGGTGATTGATTGAATATTCATAGAAATCAATATTTTCTTAACATTTTTGGCTCCAACCGTAAAGATTAAAAGCTTATCTTAGTAAAATAATAAAAGAGGAATTAATTATAGAATAGTATTCTGACTGTTGTTTTAAGATTTATCAGATGAAGATATTATTAATTCATGGTCTAAGTCGAACTCCTTTATCACTCTCTGGTCTTGAGTCCTATTTACAAGTCAGAGGGGCAACAACGGAACAGTTTAGTTATTTTGCTTTTGCCGAAACTTTTGACAGTATTGTAGAGCGTCTTTACCTTCGTTTGAGAGCGATCGCCAATCAAGGTACTTATGGAATTGTCGCTCATTCTCTCGGTGGATTATTAATACGGGCTGCATTGGCTAATGATTCGATTAAGTTGCCATCTTGACGGGGTGACAAGAGTTGGAAAAGGCTCACCATGAGGGTTTTACCAATAAGCGATCGCCTAAAAAAATAGATTCAGCCTCCAAGAGCTAACAGTACAAATAGTCTATTTAGACGAGAAAATGTCTAATTGTTAGAAATGAACAGCAATTATACCCCTCAAAATGATAAAAAGGCTTATTCTATATCATGCTCTTTTATCATAATCTATGGATTTTTTACCTTTCTATCAAGACTATTTACAGAACGCATTATCAAAAAGTAAGTTCTTACTTTTACGTATATTAGTATGGCTTTTACAAGTTCATAAACAGGTTAGAATAGAAAGGTTAGCAGCTTATCTACCCATTCCTATTTTACACCAAAGTCGGAGAAAGAAGATTCAAAGATTTCTAGTAGAACCCTGCTTAAGCCTCGTATTATTTTGGTTTCCTTTGATAAAACTAATAGTAGAACAAGAGTTTAAGCCAGGAAGTCGTTTAACTTTAGTTTTGGATAGAACTCAATGGAAAGATAAAAATGTGTTCATGATTAGTGTTGTTTGGAGAAAGCGATCGCTACCTATCTACTGGGTCTTATTAGAGAAAAAAGGCAGCAGCAACGTTAAAGAACAGATAGCTTTAATTCGACCAGTCTTGAGATTATTTTCCCACTATGAGCTAGTAATTTTAGGAGATAGGGAATTTCATGGGGTCGAGTTATCATATTGGTTAAAGAAGCGAAACCGAACGGCTAAAAATCCCATCTACTTTGCTTTTCGAGAAAGAAAAGATGTGTATATTAGAAGAAGTAAGAAGAATCAAAAACGCTTTCAAGATTTAAACCTGACCCCAGGAGTAAAAGTCTTTGAAAAAAACATTTTTGTCACTAAGCAAAAAGGATTTGGTCGCTTCAATGTATTAGCTTACCAAAAAAGGAAATATAAAAATCATAGTGAAGAAGAACCTTGGTTTATTATAACAAATTTAGATGATGCTAATGAAGTTATTAAATATTATAAAATGAGAGGAGGGATTGAGGCTATGTTCCGAGATTATAAAACTGGTGGTTATAACCTTGAAGGCAGTAAAGCCAACACTACCAGGCTAACTAACCTTATTTTATTAATAGCGATTGCTTACACAGCTTCAGCTTTAAAAGGTAAGTCAATCAAAAATAAAGGCTATCAAAAATATATATCTAGGTTAACTGAACCGAAAAGACAGGTGAGAAGACATAGCGACTTTTGGGTTGGGCTGTATGGTCAAAGCTGGATCTATGCTTGGGATTTTTGTTCTGGGATAACCGAAGAATTGATGGAATTAAACTGGCACAAAATCAATGAATATAAGCAGGGATTAAAAGCCTTAACTGCTATTAGTTGAGCTTCTTATTTCTGTCTTAATTATATACTATAAAAAGCTATCAATCAAGACTGATTGATTATTCTTTCCTGTCTAATTTTTTTAATAACAACCTGATAGAAATAATCGTGATAATTTTCTTCATCATTATATTAATTTGAGTTATCCTAAACGGCTTAATAATCATCACCACTTATTAAAAGGGTTGATTTTTTAGTCAACTCAGATTCTGAAACCTTTATTTGATCCGTTTTTTCCAATTCTTGTCACCCCGTCAAATCGAACACTCCTAAGATAATAATAGGAAAAAAACTAGCAGCAGCTAGACCAAAAGCAAAGGCGACAACTTGGGCTACAAAACCAGGAGGGTTAACGCCAAAATAACCAGCAATAGCAATAGCAAAACCTACCATTATTCGCCCTACCATTAACCGTTGTGATTCACTTGCTTGAGGATTAATAATACGATAATAAACATCATGAGCAATAGAACTAGAAATAACTAACAGTAAACCTGATGCAGTGGATAATGCGGCTGCTAAACCACCCGCAGCAACTAAGGCAATAACCCAAGGGGCTAAGTTAGCAACTTCGGGGGTTGATAAAACAATAATATCTCGATCAATAGTAATTTCACTTGTTTCTTTATCGGGCATTAATTCAATACGTCCGTTATTATTTTTATCTTCAAATTGTAATAAGCCTGTATTTTCCCATTTTGTTGCCCAATCTAATTCTTGTATCTCAGCAACCGTTTTATTATGTAAACTATCTATAAGGTTATAACGAGCAAACCCGGCTAATGCTGGAGCAGTGGTGTATAAAATAGCAATAAATAGTAACGCCCAACCGGCAGAATAACGGGCAGCTTTTGGACTAGGAACAGTATAAAATCTAACAATTACATGGGGCAAACCGGCTGTCCCAACCATTAAAGCAATAGTAATAAATAGCACATCTAAAATAGATTTACTAGCGAAAGGTTGGGTATATTCGGCAAATCCTAAATCTACTTGTATTTGGTTTAATTTTTCAACAATATCACTGAAGGTAAATGCCAGTTGTGGGATAGGATTACCCGTTAATTTTAAGGCGATGGCAATAGCAGGAATTAAGTAAGCAATAATTAAAACACTATATTGCGCCACCTGTGTCCAAGTAATGCCTTTCATACCCCCTAAAATGGCAAAAAAAGCAACAATAATCATGCCAATGATGACACCGGTTCCAATGTCCACTTGTAAGAAGCGACTAAAGACAATTCCTACCCCTCTCATTTGCCCCGCAACATAAGTTAAAGAGACAAAAATTGCAGCGAATACTGCCACTAAACGCGCTGTAGTTGAATAATAGCGATCGCCCACAAAATCCGGTACAGTATATTTACCAAACTTCCGTAAATAGGGGGCTAAAAGTAACGCCAACAGTACAAAACCCCCTGTCCATCCCATTAGATAGATAGACCCATCGTAGCCTAAAAAAGAGATTAATCCTGCCATAGAAATAAAGGAAGCTGCTGACATCCAATCTGCTGCTGTTGCTGCCCCATTTGCTACTGCTGGAACCCCTTGATCTGCCACAAAAAATCCTTTACTATCTTTAACGCGAGAATGCCAACCAATGTATAGATAAATGATAAAAGAAATGATAACTAAAATAGTTGTCCATGCTTCCACTGACATGATTATTCTCTCCCTTTAAACTTACGATCTAATTTATCCATTTGAATTGCATAAACAAAAATTAAAATAACAAAAACAAAAATTGATCCTTGTTGCGCCATCCAAAAACCAAGGGGTATTTTTCCCAATATAATAGTATTCAATGGTTGTACCAAAAGAATGCTACAACCGAGAGAAACAATAGCCCAAATAATGAGCAAAATACGAATTAAACGGGTGTTTGCACGCCAATAAGCGCGACGGTTATCATTAGTCATTAGAATTGATTGATCTTAAAGCGATAATCTTAAGATTGTATCTTAGCTTATTGGCGTATAATTACAGTATTATGTTCCTTGTTTATAATTTTTACTGTAATGAGTAGGACTTAATTAGTTTATGGAAAGGCTTATTGTTGATAATTTTCTCAATTTAAAACATATTGAGCTTGATGTAGCTAAGATTAATATTATTATTGGCAGACAAGCACAAGGAAAAAGTGTTTTAGCTAAACTTGTTTATTTTTTTAGGCAATTTATAACTAATTTTCATGAATGTATTTTTAGTTTGGATAATTCTATCAATAATAAGGTGGAAGAAATTAATATTATTATATTGAATTTATTTAAAAAAATATTTCCCGAATATTCATGGAAAAATCAAGAATTTGAAATTAAATATTATTTTTCTGGCTCTAAATTTCATTTTTCTGAAAATCCAATATTTGTTTATCTTAAAAATAATAAAAAATTTTCTGATGATTTATCACTGCTTTATTCTGATAACTTATCAGTTATTTTAGATAATTGGATTAAATTAATTGATAACTTTACTGTTAACAAATTTAATATTTTCACTAAAAACACTAAGCTAAAATTATCTGATTCTGAGTATATAAGTATCTTAGAACAATTACAGGAAATGGAAAACAATAGAATGGGAGATATAATGACACAAAGAATTTTGAAGTATATGAAAAGGAATAATTCCGCTTATCTTTTGATGGAAATTTTAGACTTTAAAAAAAATATTTTTATCCCCTCAGTCCGTTCTTTTTTTATGTCTTATATTTTAAAAAATGTTTTCTCTTTTTTATCACAAGATATTGATATTGATTATTTTTCTAAAGGACTGGGAGTAACTTATGAACAAGCAAAAAATAATTATCTAGCCGTTAAATTAGAACGTAATAAAGAACTATTACAAATAAATGAAATCACTAACAATATAATTCACGGAAATTATTTACAAGAATCAGATCAAGATTGGATAATACACCAAGATAATAGAAAAGTTAGACTATCTGATGCGTCATCAGGACAACAAGAAGCATTACCTATCACCCTGATTTTATCAGTTTTACCCTTTCTAAAAGATGCTCAATCTTATCATTTTTTTATCGAAGAACCAGAAGCACATTTATTTCCCGATGCACAAAAATATATGGTTGAATTATTTAGCTTAGTGTTTAATTTAACTGAGAAGAAAAATGGCTTTTTTATCACAACTCATAGTCCTTATATTTTGACTGCTTTTAATAATTTGATTCAAGCAGGAAACGCAAGAAAAAAAATAGCAGAAAGAGGTAATAAACCAGAAGAACTTAAGAAATTATATTCTATTGTTTCTGAAGATAAAATTTTAGATATTGAAGACTTGGGAGTTTATACCTTAGAAAATGGAAAATTGAAAAGTATAATAGAAGAAGAAAATAGATTAATTGATGAAAACATTATTGATGAAATATCCGATGAAATTGGATCTATTTTTGATAAGTTAGTTGACTTAGAATTAGGAGAAGAATAAATTAATGATATCTGATAGTCAATTAGCTAAGTTAAACGAATGTTTTACTGAAAAAAAGTTATCTCCGAAGCAATCAAGTGTTTTTACTGAAAAAAAAGTAAAATTTGAACTAATTAATGATGATAAAGAGTCCATAATTATTATTGAAGTTGATATAGATAATTGCTTATTTAAAAAGCTAGGACAAGTTAATTCTATAGAAGTAGACAGAGCTAAAAAATGTGATTATCTAATTATTGTTCCAGATAAATCACTAGAAATTTGGATCGAATTAAAAGGTAGTGATGTTGAAGAAGGTAAAAAGCAGCTTCAACAGACACTTAAAAATGAAACATTTTATCAATTGTTAACTCAAATTATAGAAAAATACTATTTTAAAACCTATAATAAAATCAATCAATCTGTTAAAAAAGTTGGATATGTTGTTTATAAAAGGAATGGTAAACCATCAGAGAATACGAAAAGACAGAACAGAAAAAAGAAGGCAAAATTGAAATCTCAAGTTTCATCACAGAAAGATAAGTTAATGATTTTGGAACAAAAAAATAATCAATCAGTCTATTTAAGCAAATTATTGACTTAAGTTTAAATTTAACCTAATCTATAGATAAAATGAATAATATAATCTAACTATTTATCATTATAAACTTTTAATAACTCACTGTGATTGAATTTGTACAAAACCGCATACTATCATTAAAAATAGTACAGTTATTTACCCGCACTATTGTAAAGTGGCAGCAAGACGACTGCATAGAAATGGGTGCAGCATTGTCCTACTATGCTATTTTTTCTCTATTTCCTATCTTGTTAGTTATTTTAAGTATGACAGGTTTAATTCTTGGGCCGGATACTAACGCTTATACCCAAATTTTAATCTTTGCTAAAACGGCTTTACCTCCAGAAGCATATCGTATTGTAGAAAGTACCTTAGTGCAATTAAATGAGAGTAGTTTAGGTGCAGGAATTATTGGTTTCTCTATCCTATTTATTACTGCAAGTCGTATTTTTCGTGCTTTGAGTCGTGATGTTGATAAAATATGGAAGGTTTATCATCATAAGTATAATCGTAGTGGCTGGGTTTGGACAATTATTAATTTTATTCAAAATCAAATTATTGCCTTTTTATTAGTTTTAAGTTCAACCGCTTTACTCTTAGTCTCTTTACTGTCTAATATTGCTTTAAAAGTGTTTTTAAAAATCATCAGAAATGTAGAAGAAGTAATTACTTGGTTTCGCATAGATGAAGCATTTTTATGGAATAGTTTACAACTTGGAGTAACATTTTTACTGTTAACTTCTGTGGTTATGTTTCTCTATAAAACCCTCCCTGCAACTAAAGTAAAATGGAGTGATATTTGGATCGGTGCTTTATTAACTGTTAGTTTATTTTCTTTGCTGCAAAGTTTAGTTAGTAATGGAGTGATTCGTATTGGTGAACAGTTCAGGGCTTATGGCATTGTTGGGGGATTTATGGTATTGTTACTATGGATATTTTTAACTTGCCAAATCTTTTTATTAGGTTGTGAATTTACTTATGTTTATACTCATTTATTTGGCAGTCGTCGAGATAAATAAATAAATCAAAAATTAGATAGTATCTTTAAGTAATTTGGCTAATTTTTCTGCACTATCTGTAACAGCTAATTCTGAACTTTTTTTAGACATTTCTTTCAGTTTTTCAGGATTGTTGAGTAATCTTAAAACTAAATCTGTTAGAATTTTATCGGTTAATTCTTTTTGTTGATAACAATAAGCTGCTCCTGCTTCAACAAACACTTTAGCATTAAAAGATTGATGATCTTCTGCTGCAAAAGGATAAGGAATTAATATAGCAGGAGTCTTAGTAATTGCTAGTTCTGTTAACGTTCCTGAACCGGCACGACTGACAGCTAAATCTGCTCGTTGTAATAGTCCTGCCATGTCATCATAAAAAGGTAAAGAAATATATTGAGGGTGTTGAAAACTGTTAGCATCAGGGTCATTTTTTCCTGTTAAATGTACTACATAAGCTCCCATTTCTAACCAATTAGGGACACATTTACGCACTAATTGATTAATAGAAACGGCTCCTTGAGATCCTCCAACAACAACAATTAAAGGCACATTATTAGGAATATTTAAGTCTAAAGATTGAGGAGAATAAAACTGCGATCGCACAGGGGTACTCACCCAAATTGTTGAAGTATTAGGCAAATATTTTTTAGTTCCTTCAAAACCTAAAGCAACTGTATTACAAAAGCGACTCAATAGCTTAGTTACCTTACCAGGAATATAGTTAGATTCATGAAGAATAGCAGGAATTCCTGATAATTTAGCCGCCAAAATAGCAGGACTAGCAATATAGCCTCCAGTGGTAAAAACTATATCAATTTTCTCTTTTTGGATAATTTGTTTGACTTCAAAAATTGAACCAATCAACCCGAATAAAATTTGTAACTTTTTAATAGGAGAACGGGTTTGAAACCCCTCAACTGAGATAGTATGTAAAGGATAGCGATCGCCCACTAAACTTTGTTCAAGACGGTTGGGAGTTCCTAACCATTGAATCTCATAATCTGGTAATTTTTCAGCCACTCCCAAAGCCGGAAAAACATGACCCCCAGTTCCACTCGCTGCTATCAATAAACGTGCCATAAAAACAAAATATTCGTTACAATAAAGCAAAAATCCTGTATGGTTAATCAGGATAGTTCACAAAAGGTAGACGCATGATGTATCGCCGTTGGTTCCTCTCTGTTATAATTGGTTTCGGAATAAGCTTAGGCACTCATTTAACCCTCCGTGCTGAGAGTCCTGAAACTGCACCGGTTGACTTAAAAGCCTTAATTACGCAAATCGATGCAGCAGCTAATCGACAGGACATCGATCGCATTCAATCATTGTACAGTGACCAATATGTAACCGCTGATGGGTTAATGTTAGATGAGTTTACCCAAAGTTTAAAACAATTGTGGAAAAATTATCCTAATTTAAAATATAAAACAGAACTATTATCCTGGGAAAAAAATGGTACAGGTTGGGTAGTTGAAACTTTAACAACTATGACAGGAAGTAGTCAACAAAACGGTAGAAAAATTCAACTAGAAGGAAAAATTAAATCCCGTCAAACCTTCCAAGGAAATCAACTGATCCGTCAAGAAATATTAGGGGAAGAAACGAAATTAACCTCTGGGGAAAAACCACCAGAAGTTACTGTAAATGCGCCAGAAACAGTAAAAGTAGGGGAAACCTTTGATTTTGATGTAATTGTCGATGAACCTTTAAGAGATGAATTATTAGCAGGAACAGCTATAGCCGAAAAAGTTGACACCGATCGCTATTTAGATCCAGGAACAATGCAGCTAGAATTATTACAATCTGGGGGATTATTTAAGAGAATTTCTGCTGTTGAACAACCACAAAGTCACTGGCTTTCTGCTATTTTAGTCCGTAGCGAAGGTATTACGATTGTCACTTATCGCGTTAGAATTGTTGAATAAACTGCTTGATATGCCTTCAAGTTTTAGGATACTTTTTTATAAAGTAAAGCTAGGCACAAACTTTGTTCAAAATAACCAATAATTGTTTAACGAGCATAAGAACTACTAGATTAACTTTTCGGGTTCAACCATAACATCACAATGGTAGAAACATATTTACGTCCTTTGCTCAAATAATCCCATAAATTAATGCCTGTTTTACTTTCTCCAGAAGTACGGGGAACACAAACATAGGGGACTTCTTTCATCTTATAATCCAATCTTGCTGCCCGACATAATAAATCAATACAATATTCCCCATAATCGCCTTTGAGGCGAATTTTTTCTAATACTTCTGACCGTGCAGCAATAAACCCACTGGTATAATCATGAACTTTCCGCCCCAACAATAACATAGCAAAATTATTAATAATCCAACTTAATACCCGTGCCATCAAACCATGAGCAATATCCGTTCCTCCTTCGATCCAACGGGAACCTGCTACCACATCAGCCTCATTTTGTCTAATGGCTTCAACTAATTTGGGTACATCTTCCGGTGGCATAGACAAATCACAATCCATCCACGTGATAATCTTAGCATTGTAGGTTTGTATGGCTTCATCAATCCCTCGTTGAATGGCAGAGGTTAAGCCCTTTTCTTGCAGGCGACGCACCAGAGCAATACCTGATTTTGCTTCCTTTTCTCCAGGAGAATAGGGGGCTGTGACGGCCATATCTGCTACAATTTTCCAGGTTTGATCAGGAGAATCATCATCAATGACCAACACTAGGTAAGGGGGAGAAACGCTGGCCATGAGACGTTCAATTAAGTCAGTGATATTACCACTTTCGTTAAAAGTGGGTAAAACGGTGCAAACCAGAGCATTGTCGTCAACCTTAGACATGGGCGTATTTTTAGAAACAGATATCTCAACATCATTGAAGACACAAAGTATTCTAGCTTAGAATGGCAACCAGACTCTGAGTTAAGAGTGTCGATAAGTCTGAGATTCTGTATCCGTACCAATTTTGGGTAACATTAAGACATAACGATAACCCGAGTGTGGGGAACCTTGAACCATAATTTTTCCTCCATGATTTTCAATGAGATGACAGCTTAAGAGTAAACCCAATAATTCTTGAGACGTTTGAGACTTTGATTGATTTCTTTCCTCTGCATAAATTAACTTTTCTAGGGAAGAAGCACGCAAGACATAATCATTAACGGTTGAAATGACAGCTTTATTTTGTTCAAGGGAATTGAGGGAAGTATGTAATTGGGCTAATTTTTTCTGGCTTGATGAGGGATGAAAATTGACTTGGGGTAAACCATCTCCCAACCAAGGATGAGATACCCAAACGGCCATATTTAGGGTTTTGCTGCGACGAGAAACATGAATGCGAATTTCTCCTCCTGCTTCTCCCGATTCTAGAATACTCATAATCAAATAATATAACCCTTGACTGATCATTTCTTTATCTAAAAGCCAAATTCGTTTTCCAGGTTCAACGGATAAACGTAAGGTTTGTCGTTTTTGATTAACCAGTTCGGCTAAACTGTTAATGGTGTTTTGAGCAAGCATTTCGATGTTAACGGCGTTAAGTTGCAGTTCGTTATGACTATTCTGGGAAATGCCTAAAGTCAACATTTCTTTGACCAAAGAATTCATCTGTTGACCGCTACTATGGATAATTTTTAAATATTCTTTTTGTTTTGCCGTTAAGGAACCAAACAACCCTCCCTGTAAAACACTTGACATTCCAATCACTGAGGTTAAGGGAGTACGAAATTCCTCCATTAATTGCCGTAATAGTTGCAGTTTAATGGTGTTAATGGAGGCGGAGGTTGATGATATCCTTGACTCATGACTCTCAGAAGCAGTGGGGTTAGACGTAATTAGGTTTAACCATTCATCTTCTTGAGGAGATTTCGTTTTCAGCAGATGATTTCGTTCAAATTCCCGTAAACACCAACGAGCGGTTATGGTTAGAAATTCTAAGTCTCTGGGGGTAAACTGACGAGGGATTAAATCTATTACCGCTAGGGTTCCTAAACATTGACCTTCTGCTGTGATTAGAGGAGTCCCCAAAAAAGCTCGAATTCCATAATGCTGCACTAAAGAACTTTTAGCAAAAGTAGGGTCTTGTAAGGTATCGTGAATGAGTAAGGGTTGTTCACTGTCCACTACGTAGGTACTAAAAGCTTCTTGGCGAGGAATTCTGCGTGTTGAGGCTAAATTGTTCATTAGCCCCAATCTTGACAGTCCTACGGCTGATTTTAGGCAAAACTGATCTTGAACCATTGTTCCCAATAGACAGATGGGAGCGTCTATGAAACGGGCAGCAGTTTGGGTAGCTTCATCAAATATGGGAATTGTCTCAGTATCTAAAAGTCCTAATTGTTTTAAGGTTTTAACTCGTTTTTGTTCTCGAACGGCTGGACTTAACCCATCTAAACGACAAAAAAGACGATTAGTTGAGTTGAACATAGGATTGATATTTACCCCTAAATTTACTGCTTGCACTTGCATCACAAAATCCCACTGGCTTGAGGTTTAGAGAAATTACGCAAAAATAACCAAATGTCTAGGTAAATCAATGGTTTACCTTGGTTGATATCTACCCTGCTCTGGTTTTTTTGCTAGTTAATTTGCTAATTCTAAAGTTCCCAAAAATTTCTGGTTCTGAACATAATCATCAAAATTTTCCCTAATCTTCTCCTTAACTGATAATCCCGTATTTCTCACAAAATCTGCGATAGAGAAGGACAAAAGCCTTACAAGAAGAGGGTTTGAAGCAAGCGATCGCTCTATTGAGAATTCAAACTGTTCCGAAGATTGGATAAGGAGTCTTTTCTCAAAAATAACCAGCAATCGGCTGTTGACTGACTGAAACTCAGTAGATCACAAAGATCCTAGTTAGGATTGCGGGGGAGAAAGCGACTCTGTAATGCTTCTTAATGTACTCTCGTCTTGACTTCTGTAACATTTTATACAAAAATAAGGTTAAGTAAAGAATCCCTGATATTTCCCATGAATCCATCCTTTTTACCCCCTGATGATTTACCCTGTTGGGTTCCCAGCGATCTCGAATTATGTTGGGAATTCAATGATATGGTTAGCCATTTGTTTTATAATTCTTGTGACGAACAAACCCAAAAGTTATTATCCAAATGTGGTTGGAATTTAACCACGGGTCGAGATGGGTTAACCTTAGTGTTAATCTGTCCTAAAAATGGCTTAACTTGGCAAATTTTAAAATCCTTAGAAACCGTTAGCAACTATTTGCATCAACTTGGAAAACAAGCAAGAATTCGCATTTATCCCCCACCACAAAGTGGCACTCCTATGGAAGTTATTGTTTGAGTTAATGAAAATTATAAGGTGGGCAATGCTCACCTTAATTCATTATTATTTTAATGATTTCCTCAGAAAATTTTAAGCTTAGGTTAGTAGAGTTTGAGATATAGTTTAAGGTAAGATTTTTTGAATGCCTGAAACCACCAACTTATTGATCCTAAACTCTTCTCTATTCCCCAATGAAACCTGCTGATTTTTTGCTGATTATTCATCCTGCATTAGCCATTATTTTTGTTTTTCCTTTAATTGGTATTGTTTCCTATTATTCCTGGCAAACCCGTCAAAGACGCTTAGCTATCGTTGACAAGAAGAAAAGTAAAATTCCCCCTATCGTTGGGCCAGAACACGTTAAAATTGGACGTTGGTTATCCAGCGCAGTTGTAGCAATTACTTTATTTGGACTCGCTCATCCCATTGGGGAAAATATCATTAAAAATCAAATGTGGTCTAGTAACTTTTTACAATTTATTTTCCTGGTTTTAATGTTTGTTTTAACCGCTGTTTCCCTCTATTTTCTCCACAGTGCTAGACAGAAACATTGGCGAGGTATTTTTGCTACTTTAACAGGGATGGGAATTGTTATCTTAGGGTGTCAAGATGGGGTATTTCGTCGTACCAATGAGTGGTATATGTCCCATTATTATTATGGAATTGTTGCAGCTTTATTAATGGTTTTTTCTTTAGCTATTGTTGAAGAGATTTATAAAGATAGGTCAAATCGCTGGCGTAACGTCCATATTATTCTCAATTGTTTTGCTCTGTTATTATTTATGGGACAGGGTATAACAGGAACCAGGGATTTATTAGAAATTGGGAAATATAAATTAGGCGGTTAATTTGCTAATTAATAATTATTAAGTATTAATTGTTTAATTCAGTAGGGAATTAGTTAGTTTCTAATTCCCTACACCTTAGCGGTTAGCGGATATATTCCTTAAGAATGCTATTACGATTTGGATGGCGTAACTTCCGCAGGGCTTTCGCTTCAATTTGACGAATGCGTTCACGGGTAACATTGAAAATCTGGCCAATTTCCTCTAGGGTTTTCATACGTCCATCATCTAACCCATAACGTAAGCGCAGAACATCTCTTTCTCTGGGACTTAAAGTGTCGAGAACATTCTCTAAATCTTCCCGTAAGAGATTCTTAGACACCTCATCTTCGGGGGTTTCTCCATCTGCTTCAATAAAATCCCCCAAACGGGAATCTTCTTCTTTTCCGATGGGGGTTTCTAGAGAGATAGGAAGTTGTGCTGATTTGGCGATAAAACGTAACTTCTCGATAGTCATTTCCATGCGAGTTGCAATTTCTTCCTCAGTGGGTTTGCGACGCATTTCTTGAGACAGGAGTTTTGTCGTTTTCTTGATGCGGGAAATGGTTTCGTAGAGATGGACGGGAAGACGAATGGTGCGAGATTGATCCGCGATCGCCCTGGTAATCGCTTGACGAATCCACCAAGTCGCATAAGTAGAGAACTTATATCCCTTCTCGTGGTCAAATTTTTCAGCAGCGCGGATCAAACCCAAGGATCCCTCTTGAATCAAATCTTGAAAAGACAAGCCACGATTCATGTATTTTTTAGCAATGGAAACCACCAAACGGAGGTTAGAGTGAACCATTTTGTCCTTCGCTTTGCGTCCTAAATATAAACGACGCTTGAATTTATGTAAATAGGGTTTAGATTCCAGTTTCCAGGTTTTTTCTAAATCTGAAATAATGTCCGCTTTTTCTAGCATCCCCGTTATGTCAGACCATTTTGGGTCTTTATCTTTAGGGGATTGAGCGCGCAGCATTTGTTCAATCTGTTCCCATTGAAAGATTCGCTTACCCCACTGTTCGTCGGTGGGAACTTGGTCAATTTCTTCCCATAAAGCTTCTCTAATGCGTTCAAGTTGCAATAAATCAGCAATTTTTCGAGCCAATTCAATTTCTTCTTCAGCCCGTAAAAGTCGAATGCGACCTATTTCTTGCAAATAAACCCGAATTGAATCTTCGGTGTAAGGTTTTTTCTTGCCAGGATCTCGACGACGAGAAGCACTAATTTTGCGCGTTTTTTTAGTTTCTGCTTCAGCAATGTCATTGCCAGATGTATCTAGGTCTTCGTCAATAAAGAATGTTACTTCCATCTGAGATTCAGTCAGGGTTAATAGGTCGTTAGCCTGCGTCATGCCGTTTTCCTCTTGCTCCTTCGATGCAAAACTAGAAGTGATGGTCAATTATGAGTTGAGTTAGTGAAATCAGTCTCTATGGACTATTTTTAAGATAGACTCAATTTTCTTAGAGGATATGAGATGATTGGGTTTTTTACGATAGATCATTATTCATTTCGTAATCATCAAAACCTTACAATTCTCACTCCAGAAAATTAAAGACTTATCCGATTGTAGCCTCGATTACCAAAAATCGGGGGCAGTTTTTGCTTTAATTGCATGAAGATTCAATGAATCTTTGCTTACATTAGCCCAAATTTCGGGTTAATAAAGGTTAGACCTGGGGTCAACCTCCCCATTATTGTAGGAAGATTTCCATCTAAGATCAGGTTGACTCAGATGCAATTGATCCACAAAAAGTGGTACTTTTGTTTGTAATAGACAGAGAAATTTAGTGCTTTTACTCATACGTTAGCAAAGTTTTCGTGGTATCGATCTACTTCTGGTTAGCAAACAGGGATTAAATATCAAAATTTGATGACCCATGTTCCTTGAAAAGTCAGTTATAAGTTGTTTTCACTGTTTACGGATCAAAGGACTGATAGGGTCAATACAGAGATTCCAATGCCCCAAGTTAACCCAATCAACACTTGAAAAGGGGTATGTCCAAGCAACTCTTTCAATCTCTCTTCTGTGTTGAGATGATGGGTATCGTGTATCAACTCATCCAGTAGTTGATTGAGTATGCGTGCTTGTTTTCCGGCTGCTTGACGAACACCGGCTGCATCGTACATGACGATGACAGCAAATAAACAGGCAATGGCAAATTCTGGACTTTCCCACCCTTTAGTTAGCCCAACTCCCGTGGCCAAAGCCCCAACCAAAGCTGAGTGTGCGCTAGGCATTCCCCCGGTGCTAACCAAATAGCGAAAGTTAATTTTGCGATGACGAATTAACTCAATAATTAACTTTAACCCTTGGGCAGAAAAACAGGCTATCAGGGACACTAACAGTATTTTGTTGTGAAAAATTGTAGCAAAATCCTGCATGATCAATGGTGGGAAAATTTAGTTTTTGCGAGCAACAATAAATTGAGCGATCGCTTCAAGGGGTTTAGCACCTTGGCCATAGGGACTCAGTTGGGCGATCGCCTCATCAATCAGGGCTTGAGCTTGTTTTTTCGATTCCTCTAACCCCCACAAACTGGGATAAGTTGCTTTTTTGTCTCGTTCATCTTTCCCCGCAGTTTTACCGAGTTCTTCGGTGCTAGCGGTTACATCTAAAATATCATCGATGATTTGGAAGGCTAAACCAATATTCTGAGCGTAACGAGAAAGCCGTTCTACGTCTTCTGACTTAGCTCCTGCTAAAATAGCCCCAGACACCACAGAAGTCTCTAATAACGCCCCTGTTTTGTGGATATGAATGAATTTTAAGGTGTCTACCGTAACATCAGATTTCCCTTCTGATTCCAAGTCCAATACTTGACCCCCCACTAAGCCAGCAGCCCCCACCGTGCGTCCTAAACGGGCAATAACATCGATGAGATTAGGTAAGGCTACGTTGCGGGTTTGAGTGGCAACATATTCAAAGGCGTAGGATAAGAGAGCATCTCCCGCTAAAATAGCAATATCTTCCCCATACATTTTGTGATTGGTTAATTTCCCCCGTCGATAATCATCGTTATCCATCGCAGGGAG
>JASJDW010000086.1 GCA_030064955.1 Crocosphaera sp. | reverse complement strand
GGTTTTCTCACAGGAACAAACCCTGCATTTAATTGATAGGCTAAAGGAACCCCAAACAAAAATCCACGAGACTCCATCCCGACAATATAATCAGGAGATATATTGGCTGCTTGACATTTTTGGGTTAACGTATCAATAGTGTAGCGTAACCCTTCAGCATGGCTGAGTAAGGTAGTAATATCTCGAAACATAATACCCGATTTAGGAAAGTCAGGAATATCACGAATTAACCCTTTAAGATCCATTTATGTCCTCTCATCAAATTTCTCTATCGATTATATATTAGTTGTCACCATAACTGATTGCAGACTGAATATGAAAAATAGTTTCAAAATGCTTGGCTTATCTTGACTTGACATGATATTTTGTGAGTGATCGGGAGTTTGTGCGCCTATCTTGAATGATCATGGTATATTTTGAGTTATTCATTGTTTCCTCTCCGTTTTATTTGTTGTATTGCTTCTATTACTCTTTTATTAGAGATTAATATCTTCTAAAGAAAAAACATAAGATAAAGATGAATTAACTTGTTTTAATAATACTTTATCGGCTGTCCAATAACTAGCAGACTTAGATTCAGTACAGGCTAGAAAAACAGCATCATATAAAGTGGGCATCTTGTACTGACTGGCTATTTCCCAAGCACGTTCTCGAATTGTTTGAGAGTCAAGATAATTAATATCAAAACTATTGTAAGCTCTATAAAGAGAAGTTGCCTGCTCTGATGTTAAAAGATTAGACCGAATTTTCTTCCGTAAAACTGAGCCAATTTCTGCCCAACTAAAGCTAGGGGCTATCAGAAGGTTTTGTGCCGTTAAAATTTGAGTAATTAAGGTGGTGGCTTTATCTTCCTCCTCATCGGGACAAAGATATTTAATCCAAATACTGGTATCTAAACAAACGGGATCATTCATCGTTATTGTTCCCTTCTCTTAATTGTCTAATTACGGGAATAGGATCAGGATGAACCCCAGTTGTTTCTTTAATTTCTTGTCGAACTTTTAAGATGGTTTGATGTGCTGTCCAATTTTTTCGCCGTTTGATTTCCTTTTCTAAGGCTGTTTGGACTAAATCATTAAATGATTCGGTTTCTGTTTCTAATGATTGAGCAAGTTTAAGTAATTCACTAGGAATTTTAATGGTAATAGAAGTGTGTTTCATAAATTATCAAGCAACTTGATCATAATAGGTTATAGGAGTTGGTAACGTTTCTCCTGCAATCTGATAATCTTCAATCAGTAATTTTAGCACTTCAACCCCATTATAAACCGCCTCAGTATAGGTGTCACCATGAGTTCTCCACTGTTGTCCTGGAAAGTCAGGAAACCCCACCACATAACAGTTATCTTCCTCTGACCATTGAATAATCATGGTATATTTTGGATTATTCATTGTTTTGTCTCCTTTGTATTTGTTGTATTGCTTCTATTATTCTTTTTTCGAGGTAAGTTTTACCATCTGAACCGTCTTTTCCCGATAGAGTTATTCTACCTTCGTAAAGTGGATGATACCAGTTGGAGTGACTACCTTTACCAGTAACGTTACTATTTAAGTTAATTTCTAATTTTCTTTAACCTGTAAATCCAAGATTGACCCATAATAAAGATGAGTCCTCAAGGGGGCAACCTTGGGGACTCCCAAGAGTTTATCAATCGTTCCGTTGCTATTGGGGTCATTGTCGCTTTAACCAGTGGAGGGATCAAGTTATTTTTCCCTAACTTTCCCAACCTACTCCATTAATGGGTTTAATGGTATTAAAACCCTACAAAATTCTACACAGTCATACCAGCTAACTTGTTCAACGGGATTTTTATTCCCTTTAAAACGAGAACAATCGGGATCTAAATCATCGTTAACTTTTAAGCTAGTCTCAGATGCTATAGCTTTCCATTGTTCTTGCGTGATGGGATATTTACTCATGAAAAAAGGTTGAATGGTAACGAGATGCTGAGGACTTTCCCTTTTAAACCAATCTCTATTAAACTTATTACGTAATCTTTCTATTTCTACCTCATCTGTTCCCATCATAAACGTACCCCCTGGTATTTTCATCATTTCTAGTTTTACGCCTCCTGGTAATATTTCTGTGAAACATTGTGCTTGTCTAGTTTCACGGTTTATGATCTGTCCTCTGGTATTAACTTGTACTGTTTCAAAGGAAATAGTTTGTAAATAATTTCTTAGTAAATCAGGTTGGTTTTGAGTATATTTAGAAGGAGTTTGTATAACTGTTGGTGAACTTGTAACTTGATGTTTATCTAAATTATTTAAGTCATTTAATATTGCTTCTGCTGATTGATAGCGATCGCTGATATTCTGGGCTAACATTTTATCTAAAATAGTGGCTAATCCTGAATTGATATTTATTCCTTGTTCTGATGTAGATAGTCTAAAACAGGTAGTAACTCCATTAAAAGTTGTTTAATTTTTCCCTCATTAAACCGTCCTTGTTGCCAAACTTCATCAAATAAAGTCTGACCATTAATAAACTCTTGAACCAGATAAAAGTTGTTATTATGTTCAAAATAAGCATGAAGTTTCGGTATTTGAGGATGATTTAATTCATAGAGACGTTTTGCTTCTCGTTCAAACAGTTCTTGTGCTTTTCGTAAAGCAGCACCTTGCATGGTAGTGACTAACTTTTTAATCACTCTTTTTTCATCCATTAAATGCAAATTATGGGCTAAGTAAGTTCTACCAAATGCTCCTTCTCCAAGCTTTTTTATGATTTTATACTGAAGTTTAAATATATATTCTTGACTGGTTTGATATAAATTTTCTCCACATCCATGACAATTTCTATTAGTATCAGGATTTTCTGGGTTATAGCAACTAGGGTTAAGACAATAAAGCATAATTAATAATTAACAATTAATAATTGAGAATTTTAAAAATTGGTAACTGATGACTGATAACTGTTATTTTTGTTATAACCAATAAGAAGTAGTGTTGTGATGAAGGGGGAAAACCAGGATGACAGGACAAGACCTACACCAACTATTGTACAGTAAATGGGGAAGATCTTACGACATACAGCTAAGAAAGGTCAAAGGTAAGATTTTTTGCCAGGTAATGTGGAAATATCTCGAACAAGCATCGTTTCCTATGACAGAACAGCAATACTTTGAACATTTGAATGCGATCGCCAACTATCTAACTGCGTGGGGAAGTCAACAACAAATTATTAACTATTTGGAAACGACAAAAGAACGTCCCCGTCTAGGAAAAGCTGTGAGTATTCCTCTCGACTTAGGGGAAAAAAGTTCAGAATGGATTTTAGAAGATTAATTTTGTAGTACCCTGAAAAAGATAAATTAAATTACTTGGTTTTATGGAAGTTTTTACTATTTTTTTGTCGAGTTTAATCACTATAATTTCTCCTATAGGGGTTGTGGTGGATACGGTGGTTGCTGAACAGTTGCGATCGCAAGTCGCTAGTGTAGAAAAGTTAGCGGTTAGAGTAGATAATACACCCAGTTATCAACCCATTGCAGGAAAAATTGATCGCATTCGTATTGCCAGTAGAGGAATAGAAATTGTTGAGAATTTAAGGATAGATACCTTTGATTTAGAAACCGATCCCATTGATGTTGATATTAATAAAGTTCAAAATTTAGCAGGAATAAAACGATTACAATCTTCTTTAAATAAACCCTTACAAGGGGCATTTCGTATGGTTATTAAAGAAGATGATCTCAATACCGCTTTAGAAGCTGATAATATTAGAGAACAATTACAAAGCTTAGTTGATACCGTTTTACCCCCTGAAGCACCCAGTTTTAATATCATAAAATTACAGATTGATTTTATCACAGAAAACCGTCTCGCTTTAGAAATAGAATTAGAACAAGCAGCAACAGAAGGAGAAAGTCCCACCGAACTAGCGATCGCAGCAGAAGTGGGTTTTGAAATTGAACAAGGGAAAAAGATTAAATTAACCGATCTCAGTGCTGTTATTAATGATAGAAAACTCTCTTCAAGATTTGCTAATATATTAGAGGCAGGAATTAATGACAGATTAAGCTTAGATATCTTTGGAGAGCAAGGATTTTTAGTAAGAATTCTCCAACTTAATCTTAACGATGAAACCTTGGATATTGCTGCCTTTTTTAGCCTCAGTCCATCGGAAGAATAGTAAATTATTAATTGTTAATTATTAATTATTAATCATCCCACCAGGAACTGTTATCTACGCTAGAATCGTCGTGAAGAATAAAATAAAAATAAGAGGAAAATAATATGCACAATAATAATCGTCAAAATCGTTCCTCTATTGGCTTTATTGCTGGAATAATAGCAGCAATGTTAACCACTGGAACTGTGGCCACCTGGTGGGCTATCAATAGCTTAACAAAATCCCCTATCCCCATTACTCCCACTCCCACAGAAAGTCCTGTAACTCAACCTTCTGAAACAGAAAAACGGGGACAGATATACTGGTTGGATGCCACAGGCGATCGCTTAAAATTAGAAGAAAGTCCTTTAACTTTGCAAAAATCTCTAACGGATCAAGAGGTGTTAGAAACGGCGGTTAAAGACTTATTATCGGGTCCTCAGAACGCTGAAAATGACACCACCATTCCCCCAGACACCAAACTATTAAGCCTGAAATTGGATGACAAAGGGGTTCATCTTGACCTCTCCTCTCAATTTACCACAGGAGGCGGTAGTGCATCCATGATAGGACGGTTAGCGCAACTGTTGTACACTGCTACCAGTTTAGATCCCAATGCCAAGGTTTGGTTATCCATTGACGGAGAACCCTTAGAATTATTAGGAGGAGAAGGGTTAATGATAGAACAACCTATGACTCGTCAGTGGTTTGAGGAGAATTTTGAGTTATAACCGTAATTTAATGGAATCTTTTGTTAAAATCCAAGTGATTTATTTATTTGGGTTTTGATACTGTCTGAAACAGTTATGATCATGTCATTAAATCGTTTATTTCGTGGTTTAGGAGTGTTTCCCGTTTCCGTTGGCTTATTGCTGTTTACAACCCCTGTAACAGTAGCAGGAAACTGGAACCAATATAGTGTATGTGTGACGCAACTACAAAAGTTTGATGTGTCAGGAGAGGATGCAGCCATTGCTTGTTCTGACGCACTGATTCCTAAAGAATTGTCAGAATGTGTCAGTATGATAGGAAATGCAACCCCTATCGGCGGAAATGACTCTGTAAAAGCTTGTTTTCAAGTGAGACGACCCATTGACTTAGGAAACTGTGTTGCTGATATTTACAACGCTATTCCTAGTTTATCAGCGGTTGATCCAGAAACCGATACAGAAGAAATTAACTTATTGACTTTATTAAATTCCTGTCGTACCAGTTTACGGCCTGGTTTTTATTCTGAATGTGTTATTGCTGCAAGCAACGAAGTTACCGACATGAGTCCCATTAAAGCGATGGATATTTGTTTATCAGCACAAGATTTTCCTCGCAGTTTGTTTCCTGCTTATAATGAATAATCATTGTTATAAAAATAAAAAAAATGTTAGGGGTTAACGTTGGTTGACCCCTACTTTCTAACAGTTACTAACTATTATTATGAAATTTTTATTAGTTGCCTTAAGCGGTTTATTAATGGGCTTGACAACCGCTCCTTTTTCTGCGTTTTATTTGGCTTGGTTTGCGTTAATTCCTTTATGGTTATTAACTGTATCGGATAACAATCATTATGCTAAAAATAAGTCACTTTTTAGAAAAAATTTTATTAATAAAAAAACGTTATTTGCTTTTGTTTGGGGATTTGCTTATCATGGATTTTCTTTATTTTGGATAACAGGTATTCATCCTATGACTTGGATGGGTGTTCCTTGGATATTTAGTTTATTAATTGCTCTTTTTTGTTGGTTATTTATTACTATTTGGGGAGCTATATTAGTTACAGTTTGGTCAATTATCTTTCGTTTATTTATTGGTATTAAGGAAACAGGAACTAAAAATAAATTATGGATAGATAATAATTTACTGCAAGCTTTTACAAGGGTTGTTTTTGGGGTGGCTATTTGGTGTTTATTAGAATTACTTTGGAATCAGGGTGCTTTATGGTGGACTTCTTTATCTTATACTCAAAGTCCTAATAATTTAATTATTTTGCAATTAACAAAATTATCAGGTTATTCCACTCTTACTGCTGCTATTGTGGGGATTAATGGGTTATTAGCTGAGTCTATTTTAATTTACAACAGAAATAAAAAACAATATTTATCATTAATTTTAGCTGCATTGATCGGGATGATTAGCTTACATTTGTGGGGATTTTATTTATATAAACAGCCATTAGGGGATAATGTAAATAAAGGAATCAAGGTGGGGATTATTCAAGGAAATATTCCTAATACCATCAAACTCTATCCTGAAGGTTGGAGAAAAGCCATTGAAGGTTATACAAAAGGATATGAAAAACTGAGCGATCAAAAAGTTGATTTAATTATTACACCAGAAACTGCTTTACCCTTTGATTTAGATTATATCATGAGAAATAGTTCCTTTTATCAGGCTATTTTAGAGCAACAAGTTCCTGTTATTCTTGGGGCATTTGGTAGCAGAAATACTAGTTATACCAATAGTTTATTCATGATTACCAAAACAGGAAATATAATTAGCCGTTTCGATAAAGTGAAATTGGTTCCCCTCGGAGAATATATTCCTTTTGAAACTATTTTAGGAAAACTAATTGATAGATTATCTCCCTTAGATAGTCATTTAGTTGCAGGAAAAACTCACCAAAAATTTAATACACCTTTTGGTCAGGCAATCACAGGAATTTGCTATGAATCTGCCTTTAGTGAGCATTTTCGTCGTCAAACAAATGCGGGTGGACAGTTCATTATTACTGCATCTAATAATGCTCATTATAGTGAAATTATGCCAGCACAACATCACGCACAAGATGTAATTCGTGCAGTTGAAACTGATAGATGGATGGCCAGAGCAACAAATACTGGTTATTCTGCTATTGTTAATCCCAAAGGAGATACTTTATGGATATCAGAGATTAATAGTTATCAATTACATCAAGGAGAAATTTATCCCAGAAATACCCAAACTTTATATGTTAAATGGGGAGACTGGTTAACCATTATTTTAAGTATTATTGCAGGAGGATTATGGTTAATTAAGTTAATTCTATGGTAATAAATTAATCAATATTGGGAATACTAATAATAACTGTAATTATTCCTATCTATTATGAAACTAAAACTAATTGCTTGGAGTCTAGGTATTACAACGGTTATGACTGGGGGTTTAATCGGACTCATTTACCTGGTAAACTTACCCTATCCCATGATACGTCGTCCCATTTCAAAAGTTGCGCCACTCTTATTATTACCGAGTTATATAGAGATGGATCATAATTATCGAGAAGCGATCGCTCATGTAGAACAAGCAGATCAATTAATTAATAATGTTTCCAGCTTTGATGATATCAAATTAGGAGAAGAAAAAGTTAAACTCGCTCAAAAAAATTTAGATAAGTTACCCGTTTGGTTTATTGGTTATGAACCGAAAAGATACTGTGAAATGTTTAGTTGTAGTTGGCAGTTTACTATCGATGAATTTGAAGTAGCAAGAAAAAATATAGGACGGATGGAAGCCATTATTTTTCAACAAAAAAATGCTTTTAATACCTATCAACAAGCAGAAAACACCCTGCAACAAGCCAAACAAACCTATCAACAAACTACTCAACCTGAACAACAACAAACTATTATATTAAATTGGCAAAATGCTTTAGATCAATTACAACAATTACCCTCTCAAACTTTTGCTGCAACTTTAGTGAATTCAAAATTAGATAGTTATCAAAGAGACTTTCAATCTGTAACAGGAACTATAATAGAAAAAGAAAAAACGAATACGATGATCACCGCAGCCAAAAACTTCTCCTTGTCAGCAATAAAACTCTGTGAAAACCCTCCCAATTCTGTTGATAAATGGCAAGAATGTCAACAACTTTTGCAAAAAGCAATTACACGCTTAGAAAGCATTTCTAAAGATGATTTAGGGTATTTAGAAACTCAAGCTTTATTAGCTGAATATGAAACCAATTCTAGTATATTTAAACTACGTAGTAAAGCTGAAAAAGAATCAGTAGAAGCATTAGAAATTGCCAAAAAAGAGATCCAAAGTTTGCAGGAACAATTTGCTAACGGAGTTGAATCCAACAAACGAAAATTATTTATTAGTAAAATGCAAGGAAATATTGAACAATTGAAAAAGGTAAAGCCAGGAACAACCACTTATAACGAAGCTCAAGAATTATTAAAGTTAGCCCAAGCTAAAGTAAAAGAAGCAACTAACTAAATTTAATAGATTGACTAATAATGATTGAAAAAAAAGCAAACTTGGTTAACAATAGATAAGTGAGTTTTATTCTTACTATTTATGTCTAACCCTCAAATCCATCAAACCCAAATCTATAAAGATACATTAGACGCTTTAAACCATCTTATCAATGTGGTTGCTAAACTGCGATCGCCTAACGGGGGATGTCCTTGGGATCTAGCTCAAACCCCCCAAACTTTGATACCCTATGTGATAGAAGAGGCTTACGAGGTGGTTCATGCCCTTAGAAGCGAAGATCAAGAGGCTATTGCTGAAGAATTAGGAGACTTATTATTACAGGTAGTATTACAAGCACAAATAGCCAAGGATTACGGTTATTTTAGCCTACAAGAAGTGGCAGAAGGAATTGCAGAAAAATTGATCCGTCGTCATCCTCATGTCTTTGGTAATGTAGCAGTTGAAAATAGCGAAGAAGTACGTCAAAATTGGGAAAAAATCAAGGCAGAAGAAAAAGGAGAGTCCCCAGAAATAGCTCAATTATTGAGTCGAAAATTAGATCGTTATCATCGGACTTTACCTCCTTTAATGGCTAGTAGTAAAATATCAGTTAAAGCAGCAAAAGCGGGTTTTGAATGGGAAAATATAGAAGGAGTTTGGGATAAGTTTAATGAAGAATTAACAGAGTTTAAAGAATCCTTAGAAACCGAAAATAAATCTCATCAACAATCAGAATTAGGGGATTTATTGTTTACCATTATTAATATAGCTCGTTGGTATGGTTTAGATGCTTCAGAAGCACTATCAGGAACCAATGAAAGATTTATACAACGTCTGTCTATCATGGAAAAGTTTGCTAATCGCCCTTTAACTGATTATGATTTAGAAGATTTAGAAAAACTTTGGCAACAAGCTAAAAAACAACTCAATCAGTAGGTTATAATTGAAAGGTAATTTGAAGGAACTTTTATGACTTTAGATAAAGAAAAAGAAGAATCTAGCCTAGTCTCAAATCAAAAAAATAGTCTCTGGCAAAATGTCTGGGAAAATGTACAAATTTTAGTTATCGCTGTTATTTTAGCTATTATTATTCGGACTTTTATTGCTGAACCCAGATACATCCCTTCTGAATCTATGTATCCCAGTTTAGAAACAGGCGATCGCTTGGTTGTTGAAAAAGTTTCTTATCATTTTCATCCTCCCCAACCAGGAGATATCATTGTTTTTGAACCCCCCATGCAATTACAACTGCAAGGATACAACAAAGAACAGGCTTTTATTAAAAGAATAATTGCAAAAGGAGGTGACACTGTTACTGTGAAAGCTGGCATAGTTTACGTTAATAATCAACCCCTAAAAGAAAGCTACATTTCAGAACCTCCTCACTATAACTTACAATCTGTAGAAGTTCCTGAAGGTTATTTATTTGTGATGGGAGACAATCGAAATAATAGTAATGATTCCCATGTTTGGGGATTTTTACCTGAAAATAATGTTATTGGTCATGCTATTTTTCGCTTCTTTCCTTTCAACCGTATCGGTAGTATTTTAAGTACAATCATATGATAAAAAAATCACAATTCAAACGTAGGCAGTTTTTAAGCTTTTCCTCAGCTTTATTAGTAAGTTTAATCTTAAAAGCTTGTGGAAATAACAATGATTCTAAATCGGAAAATCCAGATACTCCTCCTTCAACTACTGAAGAAAAAGAAACAACACCAAGCAAAGAACCTTTAAAAGTAGCCATTGTTTTACCTGGTATTATCACCGATCAAGCTTGGAATCAAACTGGTTACGAAGGCATTAAATTAGCAGAAGAAAAATTAGGGGCAGAAATTTCTTATGTTGAACAAGTTTCCCAAGCCGATCAAGCAGAAACCTTAGCAGATTTTGCCCGACGAGGCTATAATTTAGTATATGCTCATGGAGGACAATTTGACGCAGCTATTCAACAAGTAGCCCCCCAATTTCCAGATACGTTTTTTATCGGAGTTAATGGGGCAGTAGAAGGAGATAACATAGCTTCTTTACGTATCGATCATTTACAAGGAAGTTACCTCTGTGGAATATTAGGGGCATTGATGACAAAAAGCAATCAAATGGCTTATATTACTGCCCAATCTTTTCAAGCGACTGATGAAGAATTAAGAGGGTTTGAATTAGGGGCAAAATCTATCAATCCTGACATTAAAATTACCTCTAGTTATACAGGAGATTGGAATGACGCAGCCAAGGCAAAAGAAGCTACTTTGGCTTTAATTGCTTCCGAGGCAGATGTCATTTATCAATGGTTAGATAATGCCTCACCTGCGGTATTACAAACGGCACAAGAGCAGGGAATTTATGCTTTTGGAAATACAGTTGATCAGTTAAATATTGCCCCAGAAGCAGTGTTAACTACTCCCGTTAAACGGTTAGATTTAGCTATCAATTATTTAACAGAATTAGCCACTAAAAAAGAATTAGAGGGTAAAATTTATAGCTTGGGTTTAGATTATCCTGATATTTTATATTTAGGAGAATTTAATGAAGTTATTACCGAGGAAATGAAAACTAAAATTAATAGAGTTAAAGAAGAAATTATCACAAAAACAATAACGTTTGAACCTTGTGAAGAAGATGGAAAATCAACTCTTTGTGTTAATCAAACTATTTCTTAAACATTTAATAAGGATGAAAGCTATTATATATATTATTTACAAATGAAATGTGAAAACTTGCTCCTGCCTTACACAACTAGCTGGTTTACAACTTAAATGGAAATGCTATAGCATTTCCCACAGTTATGAGATACACCTAATATTCAACTTCTGACTCCTGACTCCTGACTCCTGACTCCTAAAACTAGAAGAGTTTGTACCTTACAAGTATGGGAACTGCTATATATGGTTGAGTTAAGTTTAAAAGGAATTACAAAAAGATTTGGATCATTTACTGCAAATGATAATATTTCTCTAACGATTAAGCAAGGAACAATTCATGCTATTTTGGGAGAAAATGGCGCAGGAAAAACCACATTAATGAATGTATTATCAGGGTTATATCGTCCCGATGAAGGAGAAATTTATATTAATCATCAATTGGTTAATCTAAACTCTCCTAAAAGTTCAATTGATCAAGGAATTGGCATGATTCATCAGCATTTTATGTTAGTTCCTCAATTGTCTGTGTTAGAGAATATTCTCTTAGGAACGCAAGGACAATATAAACTTAATTTAAAACAAAAAAAATTGGAAATTCAAGAATTAATTGATGACTATGGATTAGAAATTGATTTAGATGCTATAGTTGAAACTATTTCAGTTGGAATGCAACAAAGAGTCGAAATTTTAAAAGTATTATATCGGGGGGCAAAATTATTAATTTTAGACGAACCTACTGCGGTATTAACCCCTGGTGAAAATGAAAGATTTTTCCAGATTCTATATCAATTTGTTAACCAAGGAAATACAATTATTTTTATTAGTCATAAATTAGAAGAAGTTATAAAGTTATGTGATGTCATAACAATTTTAAGAAAAGGAAAAGTTATAAATACTCTTGAAAATAAAAATCTTAATCCTCAAAATTTAGCTAACATGATGATTGGTGAACAGCAAAAAATTAGTTTAATAAAAAAAACATTATCTTTTAGTGAAACTATCTTAACAGTAGATAACTTAATCATCAAAAATATTGAAAATATTTCTTTTCAAATCAAAGCCGGAGAAATACTAGGAATAGCTGGCGTTGATGGCAATGGACAACAGGAATTAGTATCAGTTATTATGGGTTTGATTAACCCTAAAAAGGGTAAAATTAAATATAAAAATATTGATATTACTCATTGGAAAATAGAAGAAATTGTTAAAAAATTATCTATCGGTTATATTCCTGAAGATAGAAAAACAACAGGTTTAGTCTCCTCTTTAACCATTGGTAAAAATTTGATTTTAAAACAATATTATTCCTATCCTTTTAATCAATGGGGCATTTTACAGAAAAAAGCTATTAAAATAATAGAAAATGAAGCGATTAATAACTTTGATATTCGAGGAGTTGAACCGAGTATTACCGTTAGTAAACTATCAGGAGGAAATCAACAAAAAATCATTTTAGCCAGAGAATTATCTAATAACCCACAATTAATTATTGCCATGCAACCCACCAGAGGACTGGATATTAAAGCAACAGAATATATACAACAACAATTATTAAAAGCAAGGGAAAATGGGGCAGCTATTTTATATATTTCTACAGAATTAGAAGAAGTGAGAAAAATGAGCGATCGCTTAGCTATTATTTATCGAGGAAAGTTCATGGATATTGTTGATCCTAATACAGATTTAGAAACCATTGGTTTATTAATGATGGGTATTAAAAAATCTGAAAAAACTTAGGAGTTAATGGCCATTGACTCCTACAATAAGATATAATTGGATGCAAAGAACTACATGATTCCACTTAAAAATTCCTCAATTCCTTTATCTTTTAAATAATATCTATGGGTTTGATTATAATTAGATCTTATATAGATACTATCGAGGGATATTTATCTAGATAAATTAAGTACATAATTTTTTTAATTAACTAATAATTTATGGATCAAGTAATTAAAAATGAAGTCAAAAAATCCTTAAGAAAAGCAATTAGAGAATTTTTCAAAAATAAAGAAGTCAAAACATTTCATGTATTAGATTACATTTTTCCTAAAGAACGTCGTATTCGTTCTTTAATTGGTGGACTAGAAACAAGTATGGGACTTGTTTGGGAAGCTATTGCTAAAACTTTAGCTGAATCTAATGGATTTGAAATTATATCAGAAAAGATTTTGTCCCCTGATCCCTTTCCATCTAGATTAAGAAATGAATTAGATATTTTAATAGCATTACGGGAAAAAGATGGAATCAATACTTTAGAATGTATTGAAAGATTGAAAAATGCTGCTAAAAATTCAAATCTTAATAATTTAAAATTCTCTAAACCTCCCAGTGGAACTGGAGTTGATCTTCATTTTAGAAAAGGAGGAATTGAATATGTATTTGATGTTAAAACAACTCAACCAAATATGGCAAGTTTTAGAAGTTTTAACAAACAATTACTTGAATGGTATGCTTATAAGTTTGCTAAAGATCCTAACGTAAGTTTAGAAGCTAGAATTGCAATTCCTTTTAACCCTTTTGAGAAGAATTGGTATGATAAACAACACTCTAAAATTAAAAAATGCCTAGATATCGAAAGAGATTTATTCGTTGAAAATGAATTTTGGGATTTTTGTTCTGGAAACTCTAATACTTGGGAAAGTATTAAAGAACTATTTATTGAATTGGGAAGAGAAAATTTTTCCCAGGAATTTCAAGACACTTTTGAACCATAAACATCAATGAATATCAAGTAATTTTATAAGTTCTTTTGCCACGTGATAAACGACAGGAATAGGAACCGAATTGCCAAACTGCTTTTTTGCAACATTATCTTTATGATGAAATTCAAACCAATCTGGAAACCCTTGTAATTGACTGCAATGTTTAGCCATTATAGGCTTAAATTTTTGAGGTGTATAAATTTTTTGAATAAATTTCTTTTTATATTCTTCTGGGTTGTCTGCATTGATAGAAACCGTTGCAAAGAAATCCCTTGCACCGGTAGCTGTTAAAGTACCAATTGTTTCAGAATTAGGCAAGAAAATGCGATAAATCCCATTAATTCCTGAGTTATTTTTTGAATTAACAAATTCATACTTATTATTAATAATACGCAAAATATTTTTATTTACTAATTTAATTAAATCAGATTCTTTTAACTGAGGAATTAACTCTTTTAAGTCTTCAAAAGATAAAGGATTACCATCTTTAACCCCATATTTCTTACTTCTTCTATATTTTAGTAAAGTTAAACAGATCATTTTTTCTTTCTTTGTTGTTTGAATTAAATCCCAAGAATGAAGCGTTGTGTGACCATTTCTCAAATCTGAAAAAGTAAAAAAGTCATTTAATTCATCATTTCTTTGAAATCGATTACGAGACGGTGGAATATTGCCATTGAATAAAATATCTGGGCTTAATTTTACTTTCTTAATCACTTTACAATGTTTGAGTTCATCAAAAACATCTAACAGTCTAATATGAACTTTTAAGGGTTTTGGAAATTGATAATTATAGCAATTTTCTTGATCTTTCCTAATACCAATAATAAAAACTCTTTCGCGATTTTGAGGAACACCAAAATCATAGGAATTGATGACTTTCCATTTAACAACATAATTAATTTGTTCAAATTGATTCACTAAATATTCTAATTTATCCTTATTTTTTCCAGTTGTTAATCCCTTAACATTTTCAAAAATAAAAGCTTTTGGCTGATATTTTTTAACCAATCTAATTACATCAAACCATAGTTGACCTCTGGGATCATTAAACCCCTTTAATTTTCCAGCAACAGACCAAGGTTGACAAGGAACTCCTCCTACAAATAGATCAACATTTTTCGGTAAATTCTTAATCTGAGAAATATCACCTAAATTAAGTTCTTGAACGTTATAATAACTAATAAAATTCTGTTGATAAACTTGAATTGCTTCTTTGTCAATTTCTGAATAACCTAAACACTTTCCCCCTAATTTTTCTAAAGGAATGCGAAACCCTCCAATTCCTGCAAAAAAATCAATAAAGGTAAATTTTGTTTTAATAAAAGTTAATTCTAATGGCTTAGAAATGTTGAATAATTCTAATTGTTTATTGTTAGATTCGTTGTGGTTATTAATTATCCTCATTATCTTATCAATTAATTTATTATATAATTCAATTATACTATTCCCTTAACCAATTATAACATTTAGGGATCAACAGCCGTTGACCCCTACAATCAGGTATTATCAGCTATCAAACATTACATCGTTCCGCCTAAAAATTCTTCAATTTCTTTATCTTTTAGATAACAACTATGGGTTTCATTATAATCAGAATTAGCTGTCGTCTTAGACACCCCAGTAGCAACTAATTCCCGTTCTTTTAATTTCTCTTCTTGTAAAGCTTGAACCTGTTGTTCTAAAGCATCAATTCTATCTAATAATAACCGAATAACCTTTGCTTCTGAATCTGGTAAATTTCCATGTTCTAATGGGTCAACTCTGACCCCAGACTGATAAACAATGCGTCCAGGAATGCCAACCACAGTACAATCGGAAGGAACATCCCGCAATACCACAGAACCTGCCCCAATCCTAACATTATTACCGATATTGAGGTTGCCCAGAACCTTCGCCCCTGCGCCTACCACCACATTTTTACCGAGGGTAGGATGACGTTTACCGCTTTCTTTCCCAGTACCCCCAAGGGTGACACCCTGATAAATCAAACTATAGTCCCCAACTTCGGCAGTTTCACCAATAACTACACCCATACCATGATCAATAAATACACCAGTACCTATTTTTGCCCCTGGATGAATTTCGATTCCAGTAAAAAATCTTGCCACATGAGAGATTAAACGAGGAAAGAAGGGGATTCCTAAATTGTAGATGCGATGGGCGACACGATGAAGCGTAATCGCTTGCAACCCAGGATAGCAGAAGAGAACTTCTAGCCAATTACGGGCCGCCGGGTCACGGTCGAAAATAATACGAAAATCGGCAATGATGGATGATAACACCAAACTGAATTTCCTGACTTAAAAATGCGTCTTATCTTTATTTTATCACTGGAAGCGGTTGACGGTTCACCCAGTTGGTTGATTTGATGGCTGATACTATTGGGGGATATTTGTCAAGTAGCGTATTAATCCTTAGAATTGAGGAAATAAAAAGTCAGATATTTCGGAAAAAACTGACAATCTATTGAATCTATATATTATAAATTTGCATATTTATCATGACACAAGCACAACAACATAAAAAAGAATTACAAGAGAAACTTCGTACCCTCAATGAAATTAATCGAAAGTTGATAGTTTGTAAAACCCTTGAAGAAGTTACTACAGAAGCTTTAAAACAAGTTCGTCATCATTTAAACGTACAAGTCGCTTCTATGTTTTTATTTAGTAAAGATGGATATATTCAGCGTGTCGGTATTGATGGGGTTGATAAAGATAATAATTCTATTGATGGTAAACAATGGCTACCTAATGAAAAATATTTACCAGGAGAAAGCTTTTCAGGAAAACCTGTTCCTCCTTCAGATGCAGAGTTAACTTATGGTGAACCCCATTACTCTAATGAGCTAATGGAAGAATATAAATATATGATTAATGGACAAAGATATCGAGATAAATTAGGGCAAGTTAAAAGTGGAATTTCAGTTCCTTTGAACGGATTGAATCGAACTTTTGGAACCCTAGAAGTTTTGAATAAACAAAAGGATAATAAACTAATTGATTTTGATAATGATGATATTTATATTCTCATGCTTGTTGGTACAGTTTTATCCAGCATAGTTGCTGATTTTAGAAGAAAAGAAAAACTCCATATTTACCATGAAATGACTCAAATGCTGATTAAATTAGAATCGGAAAAAAATAATTTCGTTCTTCAAGATGTTTATCGATTTGTTGTTAATAAGCTGGTAGCTAGTAAAACAGAGTATAAAGTAGCCATTATCCGAATTTTTAATAAAAATAAGGAATTTGAAATTGCTGAACAAGCAAAAACTGAAGACATATTGTGGAGATATAGAAAAAAAGATCCTGTTGAGAGAGAAAATAATATTGTTGCTGAAGTTTTTAACAAAAATAAACCTTTAAAAATTGAAAATATTGAAAAGGAAATTGATCGTTTTTTTAATCAAGAATGGATTAGAGAAAGTAAATTAAAATCTTTTATTTGCTTACCTCTATCTTTAGGAGAAAAACCAGTTGGTACCCTATCTATTTATGTTGGCTATAAACATAAGTTTTCTAAAAGTGGAATTTATTTTTTAGAAAATATAGCATTTTTAACTGCGGGTATTATTGCAATAGATAGTTATAAAAATCAGCTTAAACAGACTCAATTAGAACTTGAACACGAAAGATTAGAACTTGAACATGAAAGGCGAAAATTTACCAGTATTTCTCGTTCCCTAAGCTATAATTCTGTTATGAAGAACTTTTTACATAAATATAAAAATGAACTCATTGAATTCTGTGAAGATTTACATCAACTCTCTGATGAAAGTCAAAATAGTAATCAGCAAAAACGGAAAATTATTCAAAATAGAGTAAATTGGATAAAAAATCGAGTACAAGAAATGAAAGATGCTTTTCAAGCAACTAATCATAACTTGGATATTGTCGATATTAATGAAATTAGTAGAGAGGTTGTTCGATTATTCTCATCGATTAAAAATAGAATCGAAATTGAAGAAGACTACGATCCAACAATTCCTTTGATAGAAATTGATGGCAATCGAATTAAAGATGTAATTTATAATTTAATAGATAATGCGGTAGAAGCTATTAATGAAAAAAATAAAAAAGATAAATATATTAAGATAACAACGAATATTGTTATGATTGATGATATACAATACATTCAAGTTATCATTGAAGATAGTGGGACTGGAATCCGTAATGAACTGAAAGAAAAAATATTTGAACAAGGTTATACCAGTCACCCAGAGTCAGGAGGTACAGGGATTGGTTTATTTGTTTCTCGTGAAATTATAAGTCACTATCGAGGAAAACTTCACTTTACATCTCAGGTTGGTAAAGGTACAACTTTTTATATGTGCTTACCCCTTAAAAGATATCAACTTTAATAAAGTTTTGATAAAGTTGCTTTATTTGCTTTGACAGAAATAAGGTCTATAATTAAAATGGCAGTGCTATAGTTAATTAATATCTAAGAAAAATGGTTAGTAGTTCACCAAGTTGTGATGGGACTTATATTTGTGATTCTTTCATGAAAGAGGAAGTAGTTGTCATGGAAGATAGTTTAGCAATGAAAAATGCCATTCAAGAAGTAATTGGTGGTATTGGTTGGCAAACTAGATTTGTACATAATAGACGCGAAGCAGTTGAGGTCGTACAAAACAAAGAAGCAGCTTATTTCATTTTAGATAATTGGATTGATGAAAATAAGCAAGAAGGGTTTGATACATTAGAAGTGATTAGAGAACTAGATGAACAAGTTTTTGTAACTATTCTTACAGGACATCCAGATCCAAAAAATGAGAAATTAGCCGAAAGACTTAAAGCTAATTTATATAAAAAGAAATCAGCAGATAATTATCGAAAAGATATTGAAGAAATAGCATCTGCTATGTTAGCTTTCAAAAAGCAAATATTCAGTAATATTATTGGTATCATTAATGATCAAATAGATCAGTTAGATAAAGCAGATATTAATGTAACTGCTTACGAAAGACATAAACAAGACTCAGAATGGTTAGAAACATACACCAATCAATATGTTGCTTTTGTTGATGGGGAATTCTTCGATGGTAACCCAAACGAATTTGAACTCCTCAAACTTGTACGAGCAAAATACCCTGATAAACCTAGGTTTTTTACAAAAGTAGACGAAATAGAAGAACAACCTATTGATTTGTCAATGGCTTCATGGTTAGATTATATTAACGTTAAATAGTAGGAGAATTTAGAGCAGTGTTCGATTATGGAAATACACAGCATGACGATCATGTTAGTCCAGATGCTTTATTAGAGATCACTAATCCAGCAAATCCATCTCATAAGGATAGAATCAACGCTATTGTTGATAGTGGGTCTGTGATTACTTGTCTTCCTAAATCAACTATCGATAATCTTGGAGGTCTAGAATACAAAATCGTTCAAGCTACAACTGCTGATGGCAAATCAGTATATTTAAGAAAATACACTGTCCATATTACAGTTACTAATAATGACACTTCTAATTTATATAGACATGAAGTTGGAGAGATTTGCGTTTTGAGTATCCCCAATAAAAAGTATGCACTAATTGGAAGAGATATTATTAATAATCATAAGGTTGTTTTAGATGCTCCAGAAGAAAAATGGGGATTAGAATGTATAAAATATTGTAAAAATCAAAAATAATTACTATCTTCTGATTATTTGGGTTAGTGAATTAAGGAGATTAATTGTATGAAAAAATTCATGTCTGAGTTTATTCAATATGCGTTCATAGGAAAACGTGAGAGTCAATCATCAGAGCAAATATCTTCTTCTACACAACAAAATATTTATCCTATAGAAGAACTAAATACATCGTCTGAACCAATTAATCAGACTTCTGAGCGTCAAGATTTTTTTATCTTAGTTATAAGTTGGGTAGCATTAGGTATTTTTCTTATTTCATTTGTAATTACAATCTTCTATCAAATATTTCGACCTAATGAACAACTTCCATGTATTTTTGAAACCTTACTAACAGCACCTTTAACATATTTAAGTGGCGTTTTAGCAACGTTTTGGAAAAAATACACGGCAACATAGATTATTGAAAATTATTTTCAGACATTTAAGAGTATTAAGAGAGTCTTGCGGAGGTATGTTATGAATGAAGAAGAATATTTAATTATTGAAGATCCAGAATATGAACAGTTTATTAAACATATTCTTGAAGCAAACCCTAATGATTTTTTTGAAGCTGCTAAAATACTTAATATTAACATTACAAAAGATTTAGCAGGATCTAATTTAAGTAAAATTAGCTTGAAAGATGGTAATCTTAAAAGGGCTAATTTAAGGAAAGCTGATTTTACAGGAACAGATTTAAGCTATGCTGACTTAAGCTATGCTGATTTAACTGAGGCCAATCTCACTTGTGCCGATTTAAGTTATGCTAACTTAGAAAATAGTATCCTAACTGATGCTAATGTAGAAAATGCCATTTTTAGAGATAATCAAGGGTTATCTTTAGCAATGCAAAATTATTTATTAAGTCAAGGAGCTTTGATTCAACCTCAAGTTAATAAGGATACTTCCAGGGATGAACAGTCATTACCTAATCAAAAAAAACAAAAAGAACACAAAATTAGATATTTGGCATTTATTGGTAATCAATTAGTCAAAGAAGGTTACAATAAACACAATTTACTAAAATTAATACATCAGACTGAAGAATATCAAAATCAACCGATTCGTATTGAAGAAATCCAAAGCAAGGAACTAAATTTACCAACTGGAATGTCTCTTGAATATTATCAAGCTGAATTTTTAACTCAACAAACATCAATGCACAGTCATGAACAACAAAAAGCTAAATTGAATCACGAACCAAAAACTTATATAGAAATATGTAATCCATCAAGTGATTCTTTAACTAAAAAAATTAATGCTTTTATTAACACTGGTGCAGTTATGACTTGTGTTCCTGAGTCTGCACTTTTGTCTCTTGGGGCTTTAACTTATAGTCATATTACATTGAAAGATTTTCAAGGACAACAATTATCTTTAAAAACGTACTATATCAATATCAAAATCAATGATTATAGATTTGAAGATATAGAAGTGATAGCTATTCCTAAAGAATATGCCGTTATCGGTCGAGATATTCTTAAAAATTGCGAAGTTATTATAGATCCCACTAATAATACTTGGAGGATTAAGAAAAGTGAGAAAAAACAAAAAAATAAAAATTAATCATTTTCGCAACTGATATCACGTCAAATTATCATAGATTACTAACTAAAATAAGTAAAAGACAATAGAAATATTTTGTTAGTCTACTTTTAGAGACTGTTCCTAAAGAAATAATAACAACGAATTTTGTAGGGTGGGCAAGGTTTCCAAGGATGAAGTTAGTTTAGATAAGTCTTTAACTTGCCCACCCTACCGTCTTAAGATTCTATTTATAAACAGTCTCTTA
>JASJDW010000085.1 GCA_030064955.1 Crocosphaera sp. | reverse complement strand
AAATCCTTAGTATATTTAGCTTCAAAAGATTTTAGTTCAGAATTAATCATCAAATTCACAGCCCACAATAAACCGCCAATAACGATGGAAATAGCTGTGATGGAGACGCTAATGGGGACAACGCAATCGATCCAGTTAATCATCAAAGTTTATTCTGTAAGCTGTTCTTATCTTTGATTTTAACACTACATAACATATACTCAAGAACCGATGAAGTTGAGATTAATCTTTTTCTGCTAATAATTTAGTTAAGCGAAGTTCAAGATCACTAAAGGCTTTGGTATATTCAGTCTTAAAATTGCCGAAATCTTCAGAGTATTTAGTTTTGAACTCACTAAAATCTTCAGAATATTTAGCTTTAAAATCACTGAAATCCTTAGTATATTTAGCTTCAAAAGATTTTAGTTCAGAATTAATCATCAAGTTCACAGCCCACAATAAACCACCAATAACGATGGAAATAGCTGTGATGGAGACGCTAATGGGGACAACGTAATCGATCCAGTTAATCATCTAATTTTATTGTGTAAGCTGTTCTTGTCTTTTATTTTAACACTATAGATCGTAGGGTGGGTTAGACGGCTATAAATTAGAATTTAAACAGGATCTAATAATCCGTCGTAACCCACCATTTTCACTGATCACTATAACACTGAAAGAAGTTGACTTAATATTAAAGCCCTACAGATTAATGCTTCAATTTACGATAAATTCGTAACAAAATTTTCTCAAATTCCACCCAAACAAACATCAAACTACTAAACAATAAACAGATCACTAATTGTTCTCCGGTTAACACTGTCGTATTAAAGAAAGCTCGTAGAGGTGCAACATAAACTAACATTAATTGGAGGATGGTGGTAACAATAACCGCACCCCAAAGATAAAGGTTAGAAAAGGGGTTCATTTCAATAGCTAAACGAGTCGTGGAACGAGCAGCGATCGCATGACCCATTTGAGCAATACAAAGGGTGGTAAAGACCATGGTTTTCCAACTTTCAGGATCATGGCCAGGTTGATGAGCATCAGTAAACGCCCAAGACATCAAAGCAATAGTAATAATCGAAAAAATGATGCCAATACGCACAATATAAGGCCCCAAACCACGGGCAAAAATACTCTCTTTAGGACTCGACGGAGGACGTTCCATGATATAAGGATCAGCCGGTTCCACTGCCAATGCTAAAGCCGGTAAACCATCGGTCACTAAATTCATCCACAGAATTTGTAAAGGGATTAAAGGAACCCCAGAAAGTCCCATCAATGGGGCTGCTGCGATGGTTATAACTTCCCCTACATTACTCCCCAAAATGTACTTAATAAAGTGACGAATATTGCTATAAACCACCCGTCCCTCTTCCGTAGCAGCGACGATGGTGGCAAAATTATCATCTAACAACACCATATCACTGGCTTCCTTGCTCACATCCGTGCCTGTAATGCCCATAGCGATGCCAATATCCGCTTGTTTGAGGGCCGGAGCATCGTTCACACCATCTCCCGTCATAGCCACAAATTTGTTGCGCTTTTGCAACGCTTGCACAATGCGTAACTTATGTTCAGGGGAGACGCGGGCATAAACACTAACTTGTTCGACTTCTTCTTCTAACTGGGGTTGGGATATCTTTTCTAACTCTCGTCCGGTTAAGATATGATCCCCTGTTTCAATGATGCTTAACTGTTGCGCAATAGCTTGGGCGGTGAGTTGATGATCTCCGGTGATCATAATGGGACGAATACCGGCGGCCTTACATTTAGCTACTGCGGCCTTAACTTCGGGCCGGGGTGCATCCATCATTCCCACTAACCCTAACCAAATTAACCCTTGTTCAGCCTCTTCTGCTTGAGTTGCGTCGGGTATGTGTTCTAGGGGTTTATAGGCAAATCCTAACACCCGTAACGCCCGTTTGGCCATACCATTATTGCCCCGCAACACTTGTTCTTTTTGTTCCTGGGTTAAGGGGTGAACCCGTTTTCCTTGTTGATAAAATTCGCATCGTTCTAAAATTAATTCGGGAGATCCTTTGGTAAATAAAACATATTCATGATTGGATTGACTTTGCCAACTGGGCCAGCGATCGCCTATTTGACTGCCTTGACAAATGGTACTCATGCGTTTGCGTTCAGAAGAAAAAGGAAATTCTCCAACTCTTACATAGTCTTTTTCTAACTCGGACTGTTTTAACCCAGCTTTTCCCCCTAAAGACAGTAACGATCCTTCCGTGGGATCACCCATAATATTCCAGTCTTTTCCTTCTTGGGACAAATGAGCGTCATTACATAACACCCCTGTAAACAATAAGGCTTCTAGCGCACCATAACGACTACAATGAATACTACTTTTCGCTTCGCTACAAATAAACTCCCCAAGTGGTTCATAACCCGTTCCTGTGACTTGATAATTCCCTTGAAGGGTTTCCACTTCTTGCACAACCATTTTATTTTGGGTTAAGGTTCCTGTTTTATCGGAACAAATAACATTAACCGATCCCAAGGTTTCTACTGCCGGCAGTTTACGGATCAAAGCGTGACGCTTCACCATGCGTTGGGTTCCTAAGGCCAAAGTAACGGTAATAACGGCAGGTAAACCTTCAGGAACCACTGCAACCGCCATACTTAAAGAAACTTCTACCAACTCTTGTAGCAGTCCCCATCCAGCTTTAAGGGTTCCCCCTACCACCACTAACGCAACCATGATTAATGATCCACTCACTAAGACATTCCCTAACTGGGTCATGCGTCGCTGTAAGGGGGTGTCTTCTGTTTCCACCGATTGTAACATTTCGGCGATTTTTCCCAGTTCGGTGTCCATTCCTGTGCCGGTAACGACAACTTTTGCCCGTCCCTGGACCACTTCCGTTCCGGTAAACACCATATTGACGCGATCGCCGATAGGGGTTTCTGCTTCTAACCCCTGAGTTAAGACATTTTTTTCAACGGCGTGGGCTTCTCCGGTTAGGGCTGCTTCACGAATTTGCAGATGCGATCCGTTTATAATTTGACCATCAGCACATAAGGTATCTCCTGCTTCGATTAATATAATATCCCCAGGAACCAATAGAGGTGCATCAACTTCTTGACGTTTTCCCCCTCGAATCACTTGTACTCTAGGAGAAGATAACTTTTTTAAGGCAGCTAAAGCTTTTTCGGCACGGGTTTCTTGTAAATACCCTAAAAGTCCGTTTAAGATGACAATGGAAAAGATAGCAATGGTATCTTTAAACGGAACTCCGCTTCTGGCTGTACCACTGTTTCGTAATTCGACAATATCTAAAATACCGGAAATAATCGCCACCACGATCAGCATAATTAGCATGATATTGGTAAACTGATCGAGAAGGATTTGCCAGTTACTACGCCCTGCGCTTTCTTCTATTTCGTTGGGGCCATAATGTTGCTGTCGCTGACTAACATTTTCTGTATCTAACCCAGTTTGGGGGTTGGTTCCCAAGGTGTCTAAGGTTTTGGCCACGGAATAAGTGTGCCAAGGTTGTTTTGGTTGGGGAAGGGTATGGGCAGAATAGGATCGGGTCACAGGGAGGATAATAAATTGATAAAGATACCTTTCTTGATTTTACTGTTAAGTATCTCAAGTGTTGTTAGTTGATCCTTAACCGTATGTTACAATTTGCCCTTTTGACCTATTAGGAACTTGCTCACAAGGAAATCAGTCTAATGGCTAAGGTACCTATATCAAAAGTCTTTAAGCAAAAATTTAGATTATTACTCTAACGACTGTGAACTAAATTTGATAAGGTGAAAAGGTTATCCTATACTTAAGCGTGTTTCTAGAATTCTATAATCAGAACAGTATACATATCCCTATAGAATGTGAGGTTAATTTTGATGAAATCATTAATCCGTTGGAGTGCTACTCTTAGTTTATTAGGCAGTACCTTAATTGGCACTTGGTTTGCTCAAATGCCTAAAGTATTAGCCCTTCCTGAAGCTGAGGTGATTAAAGTCTTACAAGGTGTTCCTGTTTTTACCATCACCACAGAGCAGGGTGGACCTTTGATTGCTACTTTAGAAGACGATCAAAAGGTAACACAAGTCTTTATGAGTCAGGAAGATGCTAATCAATTTCTGAGTCAACTCAAAGAGAGTCAACCAGACATAGGCAACAAAGTTAAAGTCCAACCGGTATCTTTAGGAGAAGTTTATCGTTTCGCCTTAGCCAACAACACAGAAACAGAGTCTTTACAATTTGCTTATATTCCCATGAAAAGTGCTGTAGACTCTGCTAAAAAAATTTTAAGTGATAATGGACAACAATATCAAGGAGGTGTTCCCTTATTTACTTTACGGGGTGGGCCAGATAATAGTATCTTAACCATTCAACAAGACGATCAAGAGGTTATTCCCTTCTTCTTTGAAAAAGCTCCCATTCAGGCGATCGCAGAGCAAATGAAGAAAGATCAGCCTGATATTGCTGACACCATGCAAATTGAAGTGATTGCCTTGGAAAATGTCATCGGTTTATTACAAACTAAAGATGATGCTATGCTCAAACAGATACAATTAATTCCTTCCCAGGAAACCATGAAATTTATTCAAGACACTATCAAATCTCAACAAGGTCAATAAAATTTCATAGTCTCACTCATTTAACTCATTGAAAATCCCCAGACGTTTAAGTTTTAAGTTTGGGGGTTTTATTTATCTTATAGTAAGCAGAGGGGCGCGGGTGCTGCAAATGTTAAGTGTTAGAGATGGAAATTAATGTCTTTTTTTCGAGATAATACCTAAGTTTAAGATAGATCCCAAGCCGAGTATCGATATTAAACCAAGAAGACTAGAGGGTTCTGGAACTTTTACTCCATCATAACGACCCCCAACGAGCAACGGTCCGTCATCCCCAACTTCTGGGGGAGGTGTTAAATCTGGATCCGTTGGCGTTTGAACAATAAACCTTGTCCCCACAGGAATGACTCCTTCGCTAAAAATAACCCTTGGTGCGCGAAAACTTACATTAGGGTTATTGGGGTTAACCAAGATAAAGTCATTATCAATTTCAATGCTCTCAAAGATAGCAGATGAACCGATCTGTCCATCTCCGTCTACATCTCCCCAGATAACTTCGTCTTCCACTTCATCTAAATCAGGCAATAAAAACAATTCCATCATCGTGATATTGTACCCGGTGTCATTGAGAAAGTTTTGTTGGCCACTAATATCAGGAGCCCTCCAAACAAGAACCGTATCAGTGGGGGGATCACCCAGTCCAAAATTAGGAGAAGGAAAATTAGGATTAGGAGTGCTGATAATTGGTTCGACTAAGACAACAGCACTAGCAGGGGTAAAACTGAGAAGACTGATAACTGTCGTACCAAAAACCAGCGATCCTATATTTTTCGTGTTCATAGAAGGTTAAAAATGGTCTAATAACCAGATTGAGCTAAATAACACATCATATTTTACATATTTTTGTTATCGGTGCAATAACAACCATTTTCCTAGGTATTAGAGACTGTGCCTAAAGAAATAATAACAACGAATTTTGTAGGGTGGGCAAGGTTTCCAAGGATGAAGTTAGTTTAGATAAGTCTTTAACTTGCCCACCCTACCGTCTTAAGATTCTATTTATAAACAGTCTCTGACTTTCCTAATTAAACGAATTTTCGTAGAAAGCAGTCCCAACGTCGATTACAGGTTCTTACTGTTTTCTTAAATCGTTCTTAACTTAGTAAAAATTTTTCTTAAGTTCTTGATTGATTCCTTAAGTTACGAGTACCATTACTAACCCCTTAATCCGCTTCTTAACTTCTTTGTTAAAATTCTTAAACTTAGGTGGTATTTTTTGGAAATTCTCTGTAACTTAAATGAGGAAGAGAGAAAGCTAGTTAGTCGAAGGTTCCACAAGGTTTAGTTAAAACCTAGGCTTAATCTTCGACCTGACAACCAACTTCTCTCAAAAATAAAATCACTTAATGAGGCAAATTCCAATGAGCAATCTAAAGATCACCAATTTACCCGAAGAGCAAACTTCTCAGCTTGTTGATCTCAAAGCTAAAGCAGAAAAAGGCGACGAAAAAGCAATTAAAGCTTTCAAGTCACTCGGCGGTGTTGCTTGTTGCTGCTGGGCAACACAACTTTTCTAAAAGTTCGAGACTTCCCTAAGGGTAAACCATTAAAATTAGCCCTTTCGCTATAGCAATTATAGCATACCTCCTGTCCATGTTGGGAAAATTAATTTCCCGACATGGCTTCAATTAAAACAAAAAAAAGTATGAAATATCACACTGACGTGATATTAATTTGTCCTACTTAGATAGAAAGATTAAAAAAATCTATGTCTTTACTAAATCAATCTTTTATTACTTGGATCAATCAACCATTACTCAATTTGGGAAACATTAACGATGGTCCGTGGCATCTTTACAAAATAGAACAGAATTATCGTAACTTAGTTGAAGGGAAGGGAAACCTTGTTAATCCTGTTACCATTGTTCATCCTAGTTCTTTTAGAGAGTCCTTAATTCGTGAATCTCGTTTATTTGAATATCAAGTTAGTAACCCACTACAATTAGCTGACGAGTTCAGAACTGAACGATGGAATGTTTTGTGTGAGTATGTTAATCGTTACCAAGAACTTGACTTAATTACTCAATACCAAGTCATTGCTTTATTGTCTAGTTTATGTCTTTATGAAGCTGTTTTAGACTATGTACCAGATATTTCTGACTCAGAAATTCACAACAATAATATTCTGGCGAAGTTAGCATTTGCCAAAACTATCTCTAAGTTAATGTTACGACGTGATGCTGGAGGCAAGGAAAATGTGGAGGAGCTTGAGAAAATTGCTCATCATGCTCCGTTAGGAAGCGTTACTTGCTTTAATGCTTGTGCGGAGTTATTAGCATTATCTGCTAAAGTGTTTGGTGATTTTCAAGCCACGGAACATTGGAGTGGTGAGTTTTGTAAAGCCTTGTCTCATCTCAAACCTTCCCTGACGACTTTCCAACAAAAACGTTTAACTAGCGTTTATCATCGCGCAGCTATATTTATTCCTTTTCTACAGGGTGATAAAGAAGCCGTTGTGCAAGAGATGGATCTTTGTCAGTCTCTAGCAGAGGAATTAATGGGGGAAAGTCAAAATGAAATTGAGCAAAAATTTGCCCATGAAAACCTTTCTACTGTGTTTGAGAGTCGTGTTAAAGAAGCCTTATGGGTGGGAGATGTTGATTTAGCTGAACACAGAGCGAAAAAAAATGTAGCTATGGAACCGCTATATGCTCGCTATCATCTTCAATTAGGGGAAGTTTTAATTAAGCTTGGTAAGTTTGAAGAAGCCAGTCAAGTTTACCGTCGTGCTGCTAGAATTGGGCCACCAGGAACCGCAATTGCTTGGTTTATGGCAGGTCAATGTCATGAGCAATTAGGGGAAATAGAAGTGGCTTGCGATTGCTATTTAGCTTCTGTAGAGAAAGACCAATTGGCGATTTCTGCGGTCGAAAAATTGAATGAATTGGGCCAAAGTTTAGGGAATTTTGCACTGGTAAATTGGAGTGAACTGTATTTAATAGAATTGCAAGAAGAACAAAAAAGATATATCCAGCAGACGAAAACGTTTTACAAACCAGGAATTTCCTCAGCCCTTAAAGCAGCAGGTAGTGTAATCAGTTGATGATTAAAAGTTTTTCAACTCTTGCAGCTTCTTTGGATTTTATTGACTTAAGCCATTATGCTACAAATTTCTCATTCTGTTATCTCTCATAACCAACTTAATGAAGTATTAGGCTGTACTTTATCAAAGAAAGATTTTGTTAGGTTACAGCGACAAATTAAACTGATTGAACCATCAATTGGGTTATTTTGGAAAACGAACCAAGCAGAAGCAGGACTGTATATTATTATTGCTGGTAAATCCAGATTGGTTAATCAATCTAACGAGAAAATTTGTACTTTGGAAGTAGGGGAGACGTTTGGAGAATGTCGATTTTTTCCTGAGGAGCATTTTGAATCTTATGCGATTAGGGCGGGTTTAAACAATAAACTCTGTTATTTGTCTCCTGAAATCCTATTTCCTTTAATGAGTCAGTATCCTCAGATACGTCAGCATTTTTATCAAAAAGCTCAACAACGAAATAATCAAGTCAATTCTATTATTTCAGGGGATATTCCCATTAAGGTTCCTCTAAAATTACCGCCTAAAAAATCATCTCCTGGTTCACAAGAAGTCATCAGTAAAGCCTATTTTCCTAGTCCCACTCAACGGGTTAATCATTTATTACAAAAAGTTAGTCGACGCTATCCTTTTTATGGTCAACAAAGTGCCTCTGATTGTGGTGCAGCTTGTTTAGTGATGATTGCTAGTTATTGGGGCAAAAAACTGAGTTTAAATCGCTTACGGGATATGAGTAATGTCGGTAGAAACGGGGCCTCTTTACAAGGAGTTTGTCATGCAGCAGAAAGAGTTGGTTTTACCACTCGTCCCGTTAAAGCTGATTTAGAGCAATTAGCTCAACAACCACTTCCTGCTATTGCTCATTGGGAAGGGAAACACTATATTGTTGTTTATGAAATTACGAAAAAAGAAGTAATCATTGCCGATCCAGCAATTGGACAAAAAAAGATTAATCATCAAGAATTTGAGGAAAAGTGGACAGGTTATGCTATATTATTAAACCCCACAGTTTCCTTACAAAAAACACAAGAGAGTACCACCCCATTTTGGCAATTTTTTCGATTACTCCATCCTCATAAACTGGTTATATTAGAGATATTTATTGCTTCTTTATTTGTCCAAATTTTTGGACTGATTACCCCGATTTTTACACAACTTATTTTAGATAGAGTCGTGGTTCAGCAGTCTGAAGTTACGTTGGTGGCTGTCGGGTTAGGGCTAGTTATTTTTGGCTTATTTCGCGTAGCCATGATGGGATTAAGACAGTATTTACTGGATCATACTGCTAATAAAATAGATATTACTTTAATTGTCGCCTTTATTAACCATACGTTACGTTTACCGTTAGGATTTTTTGAGTCTCGTTATGTAGGAGATATTATCTCCCGTATCCAAGAAAACCGTAAAATACAAAGATTTTTAACAGGCGAAGCGTTATCCATTTTTCTAGACTTAATCACCGTCTTTATCTATGTAGGTTTGATGTGGTGGTATAGCTGGAAAATGGCTCTTTTATGTTTAGCTATTGTTCCTCCTTTTTTCTTACTGGTATTTATAACAACTCCTTTTTTAAAGCGAATTTCTAGAGAAATTTTTACAGCAATGGGCAAAGAACAAAGCTATCTCATTGAAGCATTAAGTGGTATAAAAACAATTAAATCTAGTGCTGTGGAAAGAACTGTCAGATGGCACTGGGAAGAGTTATTATATAAAGAAATTACGGCACAATTTTCTGGGCAAGTGATTGGCAACCGTTTACAAATTTTTAGTAATACAATCGAAGCGATCGCTACGACAGGTTTACTTTGGTATGGTGCTTCATTGGTCATCGAAAATCAATTAACGATCGGTCAATTGGTCGCTTTTAATTTATTATTTCTTAATGTTATTCGTCCTTTCCAAAGATTGACTATTTTATGGGAACAATTACAAGAAGTTGTTATTGCAATCGAACGACTCAATGATGTGCTTGACTACGAACCTGAAGAAGATTTACAACAGCACTCAAAACAGAGTTTACCGACTATTCAGGGTCATATTCGCTTTGAGAATGTCAGTTTTCGTTATCATCCAGAAAGTGATTTTAATGTTCTACAAAATATTAGCTTTGAGATAAAACCGGGTCAAACAGTTGCCTTAGTTGGACGCAGTGGCTCTGGAAAAACCACTATTTCAAAACTGGTTTTAGGGCTATATCTTCCTACAGAGGGTAAAATTTTAATTGATGGCTATGATATTAATAATTTATCCCTGACTTCTTTAAGACAACAAATTGGAGTTGTGGATCAAGATACATTTCTTTTTGGAGAGACAATTCGAGAAAATATTGCCTTATCCCATCCCGATTCTACCCTAGAAGAAATTATTGAAGCTGCTAAATTAGCAGGAGCCCATGATTTCATTGAAAAATTACCTCTGGGTTATGAAATGAAAATAGGAGAAGGGGGTGGAATGCTATCAGGAGGACAACGACAACGATTAGCGATCGCTCGCGGTTTATTAGGCAATCCTCGCCTCTTAATTTTAGATGAAGCAACGTCCCATTTAGATGCAGAATCGGAGCGAATTATCCAAACTAATTTGAATTCTATTCTTCGTCATCAAACTACTTTAGTCATTGCTCATCGTCTGTCTACTGTTAGAAAAGCAGATTTAATTCTAGTCTTAGATCGTGGGGTTTTAGTTGAGCGTGGAACCCATGAATCATTGATGGCTCAACGAGGTCATTATTATTATCTTAATCAACAACAATTAGAAGTTACGCCTTAATCTTTAAATTTTAAACTATCAATATTTTTCTTAAAACTATGCCTAATGCTATTCATAATGGACATAATTTAACCCAATCTCAAGAACAACAACCCCTTCCTCCAGTGGTCAAAAAAAATATTCATCATGGAGACGATTGGGCAAATTCAACTAAAGAGCTTCTTGACGCTGTTCCTCTTGTTTGGACTAGAGGATTAGTCTACTTTTTAGTTATTTTTGTTGGAATTGTTTTACCTTGGGCAATGTTAGCTAAAGTGGACGAAACAGGGACAGCAACCGGTAAATTAGAACCTCAAGGAAAAACGGTGAAACTGGATGCTCCTGTGGAGGGAAAAGTATCTTTTATTGGTGTTCAAGAAGGAGATACTGTTGTCGCTGGACAACAGTTAATGGAGATTGAATCTGACTTAATTCAGGTGGATTTAAAACAGGAAAAAAATAAATTAGAAGGGCAAGAAGCCAGATTAAAACAATTACAAATATTGAAACAACAATTACAATTTGTTTTTCAAACTCGGCAACAACAAAATCATGCTCAAACACAAGAAAAGTTAGCCCAAGTTAATCAAGCTAAACAAAATCTTGATAATTTAACCACGTCTTTCCATTTGCAAAAAGAAGAAAAACAAGCCCAAGTTGACCAAATCAAACAAGATTTGCAACATAAACAAGAAGCCATTAAATTAGCTAAAATTCAGTTAGAAAATGCCCAAGAAGTTAAAGATCGTTATGATTCTGCTGTAGCAGAAGGAATTGTCTCAGAAATTCAGGTTGTTGAAAAAGAAGATGCTCTACAAGAAAGAAAAAAAGTTTATCAACAATCCCAGTCAGATATTGAACAAACTAAATATTATTTAGCTGAACAAAAAAGTAACTATAAACACACAATTCAACAAGCAAAATCTGAAATCAATCAAGCAGAATTAAAACTGAAGGAACAGGAAAATAGTTATAATGCTTTAATGGAATCTAATCAACTTACTTTACTGGAAACAAAAGAGCAAATCAATAATTTGAATGCTGAAATTATGATTCTTCAATCCGATATTAAACAAACAAAAAGTCAAATAGAGAGTTTAAACTATCAGTTAACCCAGCGAGTTGTCAAATCCCCTATTACCGGAACAATATTTGAGTTACCCATTGAAACTGAGGGGGCGGTTGTTCAACCGGGAAACCGAATTTTAGAAATTGCCCCGAAAAACACTGCTTTGATCTTAAAAGCCCAAATCGCTACATCTGAAAGTGGTTCCGTTGCTGTAGGAATGCCTGTTAAAATGAAGTTTGATGCCTATCCTTTTCAAGATTATGGCGTTGTTGATGGCAAATTAATTGAGGTTTCTCCTACCACAACAGAAATAGAAACCTCCGATGGCACAACCCTAGTCTATGACCTTGAAATTGAACTGAGTCAAAGTTGTATGCCTACGTCTAATGAGTGTATTAAATTACGTCCCGGAGATACAGCTACCGCAGAAGTAATTATTCGTCAACGTCGTCTCATTGATTTTGTTTTAGATCCCTTTAAAAAATTGCAAAACGATGGATTAAAATTATAATTAGTACCTGAACAATAATTAATCTACTTATGGCATTTCCTGTACTCATGAGGTAGACTTATATATTGAACTGCTGAACTCCTGTTCGCGCTTAGCCGGAGCTTCGCTGTGGAACTTCTAAAACTAGAAGAGTTTGTACCTCACAAGTATGGGAACTGCTATATTTGATTCTTAACCAACTTCAGAGAGGCAAAGTTGTAGCTATGGTTGATCCCAAACTAGGAAAACATTCCCTAAAAGTTGATTCATCTGACAACTTTATCTTAGAAAACATCAACGGTTTTCATGCCCATGTCTATTATGACACTGACAGCAAACATCAAGCCCTTGGGTTGCGGGAAGAGATAGAAAAGAAATTTGCCCAAAAGATTCAATTAGGTCGTTGTCATGATAAACCTGTTGGTCCTCATCCTACTAACAGTTACCAAATCGCTTTTTCTCCTGACTATTTTGGCTTAATTGTTCCTTGGTTAATGATGAATCGACAAGGGTTAACTATTTTAGTTCACCCAAAAACAGAAAATGACCTAATTGACCATCGTGACTTCTCGATGTGGTTAGGGAAGACTCTCGATCTTAATCTCGACGTTCTTACTTAATTTCGACTCAACAGATTAATGAAATCTCGTTTTATTCAAACTGAGAAATAGAAATAATTTTGCCATTTTCTTTCATCGAACGACTTAAGCAAGTTAAAATTTGTACTAATTTTGTCCCAACCATTCCCGAAGAAAACTCACAAGCAATATTTGTTGTCACACTGTCTAAAAAGCGATCGCACACTTCTTTAAGGGGTTCGGCTTTTTTAACAGCAATCACCCGTTTCGTTTGTCCTTGAGGGATAAATTTTTCCCCTTTCCCTTGAACATAACCTTGTTGTAAAACAAGCGGTTCCTCTTTCAACATTTCATCAAAAATTAAAGTCCCTTCACTTCCAACGACACACAGTCGACGCTGTTTATCGGGATTGCACCAACATAGATGAATGGTGGCTTGAAATCCGCTAGGATAATATAAAGTTACCCAAACCACATCAGCTAAACCATCAGGAGACAAAGAAGTATGGCGATCGCCTTGTAACCAAACTTTTCCTTGTGCTTGTACTTGATGGGGATATTCACCCAACCAATGGTTAAAAATACTAATATCATGAATAGCGAGATCCCAAAGTGCATCCACATCTTGGCGAACTGGCCCTAAATGGGTGCGACTGGCATAACCATACCGTAATTCCCCTAATTTTCCCGTTTCTATGGTAGATTTACCCTCATTCACCGCAGCATGGAATAAATAGGTATGATCGATCATTAACTGTCGCTGTTGTTCTTGTGCTAAACGGGTTAATTCTAAACATTCCCCAGGATCAAGGGTTAGGGGTTTTTCCGCTAGGACATGATAACCTGATTGTAAAGCGTCTTTAATTAAAGGATAATGGGTGGAGGCCGGGGTAACAACCACAATCGCGTCTAATTTAACTTGTTGTTTAATGGTTTTCCAATCCGATGTTAGTAAAATGGATTGAGGATCAAGGGAAAATTTAGTTTGAATCGCTGTTAAATTATCAGCAACAGGATCGGCGATCGCTACTACTTCTCCTTGGGGATGCGCTAAAAAATTGCGTACTAAGTGAGTTCCCCAACGTCCAACGCCTAAAATAGCCAGTCGAGTTTTCAACGGTTTCTATTCCTTTCTCGCAACTCAGTTGTAGTTTACATCATTCTCTGGGATTATCTAGATAAATACGGGTCGAAGAAGAGGAAGCTGCCTGATTTGAGGAGTAATAGGCAATGACGAATATGGGCAATATTAGCGTCAATACAGCGATCGCGATTCCCATAACGTGAGTCCATCTATGGGCAGGAGGTTCCGAAACCTTCCCTGACGGGCTACTAGATTCCATAAAATGATAGTTTTAATGTGCGGTTAAAGGATATTGAGGAACGTAATAAAGTTCCACTTTTTTATTGTACTGATTTTTTTAAGAGATGGACAGGGTAATTACCCCCCAATACTACTCGGATAAGCTTGAAAAGTTCATGAAATAGAGAGTGTGGGGAGTGTGGGAGGTGTGGTGAGAATTAAGCAATACACATGGTTTTCTCTTCCCACCCTTCCCCCTCTTCCCTCTCTTCCCCATCCCTCTCTCAACAGATAAATTTGTTAACCGAGCAGTATTGAATTACCCCCCACAAAAAATGAAAAACCGCCACTGAAGCGTGGGCGGTTGCAATAAGCAATCGGAGGGTGATAATTGACTTTATGTCTTAATCTGAGTTTATGGTAAACCAGAAAAACCTTATGTAACTAATTTAACGAATTAATAAGTTCTTTGGGATTAAATCTCTCTAATCTTAGAGCTAATGGCCAATAAATCCCTTAAATGGCTCAAACAGTCCATCTCCCAGGTTTCCCATTGATAGGAAGATCGACAATGATGAATCCATAGGATCCCCCATAAATTTTTCTTAACTAAAAGAGGCATCAACGTCAGATGTTTCAAAGCTAATTGCTCAAAAAGAGCAGTTGTTTCGTTGGATAAGTCAATTTCTTCAGCAAAATCAACTATAATCGTTTTTCCCTGTTCATAGTTCTGTTGATAGAACCTTAATAAAGTAATGTTTTCCCATTCTAAGGTTTTCACTGAGGGATAGCCTGAGACAATCGCCTCGGCCATTAGTTTTCCATCTAGACGATGAATACCCACCCGCTCCGCACCAACTAGGATTTGCAGTTGCTCTAGACAATTTTGAAAAAGAGATTTAAGTTGAAAGGATTGTTGCCATTGACGAGTTATTTGGTTCTTCAGATTTTGCCATTGCTGCTGTCTAATAGACTGAGATTTTAATGTCCTTAATTCTGCAAAGGTTTGACTGCTTAATAAAAGATGATTAACCCGTTGTGATAAAACAGACCAAAAAATCGGTTTCGTAATATAGTCCGTTGCCCCTACCATAAAAGCTTGATCAATAGAGTCTTGATCGTCAAGAGCGGTAATCATCAAAATAGGAACATAAACATTATTTTCAAGAGAACGCAGTTTTTGACAACAACTAAATCCGTCCATCTCTGGCATGATCGCATCTAGGAGAACTATATCGGGTTGATGACGATTATATTCCTCTAGACATTGTTGACCATTTTTAGCTTCGATTACTCTATAGCCTTCTTCTTCCATCGCTATTTTTAAGAGATTTCTCATCGTGCGATCATCGTCAACAATCAGAATTAAGCAATCTCCAGATTTAAAGGTTAGGTTATTCACGATCGTGTTAAAGTAACAACTTATCTATCGAAGGATGATTATTAAGTTCTCTTTGCAGAGCATGGCACACTCGATCATACTCTATTTTGATCCTTGACATTTTTTCTTTTACTCCTTCTAGTATTCCCTGACGGGCAATTGTCTCCATTTCCTCACATAAATGACCAAGGTAAGTCGCTCCTAAATTGCCACTAGATGATCGCAGAGCATGGGCTGCTTGACGAAGTTGCTCAATCTCTTGATTCTCAATAGCTGTTTTCATCGCGCTGAGGCGTAAAGGAGCATCTTCAAGATATCCCATAATAATATCATTGGTTCGGTTCCGTGCCATTTTCCGCAATCCGTTGAGAATTTTCAGATCAATGGGCAAAGGAGCTGATATACGTTGACAGCGGACTAACGCTTGTTTTAGTTGCTCCATGCGGATCGGTTTAGCAATATAGTCATCCATTCCTGCTTCTAAACATTTTTCGCGATCGCCTCGCATGGATTCTGCCGTCATGGCAATAATTCTAGGCCGTTGTTGAGGGGACAGGGTTTGACAAATGTGATGGGTAGCGGTTAAACCATCCATTTCAGGCATGCGCAGATCCATTAAAATCACATCGTAGGAGCAATTTTTTAGGGCATCTAACACTTCTCGTCCGTTACTAACGATATCTGGCTGATAACCCAATTTTTCTAGCAACAGATTAATTACCTCTTGATTAACCACCACATCTTCAGCCACTAAAATTCGTAAAGGAAGAGTTTGTGCGAGGGATGATTTAGGTAAAGACTGGTCTGATTTTGATTGGCTAATTTTGATGGGCTTTCCTGCAAAAATCTGCATCAAACTATAGTAAAGCTGGGATTGTTGCACCGGTTTAATCAAAACCGCAGCAAATTCTCCTCGACTGGTTTGAGATGCCATTTCTGCTCTGGTAATGGAACTAAGCATTACTAAAGGTAAACTGTCACAGTTGGGTTGTTGGCGAATTGCCCGTGCTAAGTCTAAACCATCCATGTTAGGCATATTCATATCTAAAATAGCCACATCAAAGGTAATTCCCCGCTTTAGCCATTCTAAGGCTTTTTCCCCAGAATCCACAGCACAGGTAAACATTCCCCAAGATTGTGCCTGGTTGGTCAAAATCTTTTGATTGGTCAGGTTATCGTCAATAATTAACATTCGTTTACCCATTAACTCCCCTTCTCCTTCTTGGGAAGTAGCAGGAGAAGAGCTAGGAGCAGCTTTGGCACGGATTGTAAAGTTAAAGGTTGACCCTTTGCCTTCGGTGCTATGAACCCACATGGTACCTCCCATCAGTTCGCTTAATCGCTTACTAATGGCTAATCCTAGCCCTGTTCCTCCGTATTTTCTCGTGGTGGAGGCATCTACTTGACTAAAGGGTTGAAACAGGCGATCGCAACGGTCTGAGGGAATACCGATACCCGTATCTTTGACGGCAAAACGGAGTTCATAAGTGGGGTTTTTTTCTTCTGCTTCTGTAGATGTTGTGGGGGTAGCATTGACATAGATTACCACTTCTCCTTTTTCGGTAAATTTTATAGCATTGCCAATAAGATTGGCTAGAACTTGTTTTAATCGGGTACTATCTCCCATAATATCACTGGGGGTATTGGATTCGATTAAATAAGCTAATTCTAAGTTCTTGTTTGAGGCTTGAGACACAAATAAACGTAATACGTCTTCGATACAAGTGCCTAGTTCAAACGCTTCTTGTTCTAATTCTAGTTTTTGGGCTTCAATTTTGGAAAAATCCAGAATATTGTTGATCATAGTCAGTAAATTTTCCCCACTATCTCGGATAATACTGACAAATTCTTGTTGTTGATCGCTGAGATCCGTATCCAGCAATAACCCTGTCATTCCTGTCACAGCGTTTAACGGGGTACGAATTTCATGGCCAATCATGGACAAAAACTCGCTTTTAGCTCGATTAAGCTCTTCTAGGGCTTGTTCTGAGGCTTTTTGTTGGGCCATTTCTATCTGTAAGTGTTGAAGATCTTGGAAATACTGGCTGAGGGTAGTAATTAATATTTCCAATTGATGCAATTCATCCCATTGCTTCAAATTCGGACGTTTTTCTATGGGCAGTAAGGATTGAGTTTTGTCAACTAATTTTCCTAAGGGCAGTTGCACTTCCCGCCTAAACATGACAAACATGATTAGGATTAAAATTCCACTAACAATACATGAGGCGATTAAAATTTTGCTGGCTGACTTGAGATTACTTTGTTGAGTCCGTTGTAAAGTATAGGCAATCCGAACTTCCCCTAAAGATTGTCCGGCTTCAATAATCGGTTGACTTATTTGTTCAATGTGAGGCTGTTCCAGCAGTTTTCTTAATTGTGTTTCTACTTTGCCTTGTTCTAATTGAGAAAAGGTAATGGATTGAGTAATATTTTCCTGATTAAAAAAGCTCGTAACTGGTTTTCCTTGGCCATTAAGAATAAGAGCATATACTAAGTCACTCCCTACGCTTGACTGTCTCATGAGTCGTTCTAGGGTAGCATCATTTAGTTTGAGCTGAGAATCTTGAGAAATTGTCCGAATTTCCTTACTTAAGTCTTGTATCCTAGTTGTTAAATTTTCTACCCGTTGATAATATCGCCAACGAACTTGAATCACCCCAAATAATAGCTGAGCTAATAATAAACCCAGACTGGTCAGTCCTAAATATCTAAGGGTGATTTTATTGGGTGTGAGGTTGGTCAAAGTCATAAACTTAGTCAATATAGGTATTTATCATCTTTTTGATAGGGTTCTGCTTCTCTGAAAAATAATCAGGAAGAGGAGCATAGTTACTTTAGGTAATATAGTCAAGTTTTTTTTGTAAAATGTTATACTTTGTTGATTTTATCAGAGTTTGTTTCTATCAACTTGATAATATCTAACCTAGTAAAACAATTTTCTGAAAATTAATCGTAACTCAGATTAAATTAAGAACCAACACTTTTTCTAGCATCTCTTCTGTTATTAAAAATTGCTACTATTGTGATCATGCTTATTCAGTGATGATGATCACCCTGTCGGTAGTTTTGATTAGTTACAATACTGGACAGCTATTCATAACACGGTGCAAGTAGGTAAATTACGTCTTTGTATGGTGTTTAAGATAGTTTTATACTATTACTACCATTTTTTCAACCATTAGCATGAGCAATCGATCCTTATCAGCCACTTCAGAAGGTATAGAGGAGGCTAAAAAAGCCTTAGCGTCTAAAGGTTGGACTCAAGAATATCTAGCAGGAGAAGTGGGGTTATCCAGTCGCCAAAGTATTTGGAAATTTTTGTCCGGTCGTCCTGTGTCTCGTCAGATTTTTAAGGAAATTTGTTTTAAACTCAATTTGGACTGGGAAAGTATTGCGGATCTCCCTGATAGAGTTGTCTCGGTGGCTACTTCTAAGAGAACAACCCAGAGTTTGGAAGTATCAGAATTACTGGCCGTGATGCGTTCTCAGGTTCAAGAAACCATTACCACTCAGTGTAATGTACTGCAATCGTCGTTTGAATTAACCCAACCTTCCCTCGAGAAAGTTTACACTCAGACAAGCTTCTATCTTGAACCTAGTTATCAACGTTGGTTAGAGGTATCTGATTTAGAGAGTTCTTTGGCTAAAGCTGAGGGGTTTCGTCTTTCTAGACCCCATTCTAACACTCTGTTTGATTTAGAATTAGTGGCTAAACAAGATAAAGTAGTGGTTTTAGGAAAACCAGGAGCAGGAAAAACCACTTTTTTACAGTATCTCGCTTTACAATGTAATCAGGGAAAATATAGAAGAGATTTAATTCCCTGTTTTATTCAATTAAGAACTGAATGGGAGCAAAGCCATGAGGAAGTTGTAAAATTACCAACTTATTTGTTCGATTATGGTAAAAATTGCGGATTATCCCATCAACAAACCAAAATTTTATTAGAAGCAGGGAAATTTCTCTTATTATTAGATGGCTTGGATGAGGTACCTCAGCAATATCGCACAGTATTGTGTAAAAATATTCAAGCTTTTTCTCAAGAATTCTATAAAAATTCATTAATTGTCACTTCTAGAAATTCAGCACAACAGTTTCATTTTAGAGGATTTACTTATGTAGAAATAGCAGATTTCGATCACGATAAAATTCAATATTTTGTAGGAAAATGGTTTTTATCAACTAGCAAAAACAAAACAGAAGGTAAGAAAAAAGCACAGCAATTTTTAGAACAAATTAATAGTCCTGAAAATCAAGCAATTCGAGAATTAGCTGTTACACCAATTTTACTTAATCTCTTATGTTCTGTGTTTAAAGAACGGTCTAAATTTCCTCGTCAACGAGCTAAATTATATGAAACAGGATTAGACATTTTACTACAACGTTGGGATCGTTCTAGAGGAATTGAAAGAGATGATTTTTATCATGATTTACCTTTACTTGATAAGCGAAAATTATTATCTAAAATTGCGGTACGGACTTTTTCTCAAGGCCATTATTTTTTTGAAGGCCGTGAAATTCAAGAAATTATTGAAGATTATTTATGCAATCATTGTAATTTCCAAGAAGAGATGGAAGCTGTTTGGTTAACCAGCGAAGCTGTATTAAAATCTATAGAAATACAACACGGTATTTTGGTGGAGAGAGCTAAAGATATTTATTCCTTTTCTCATCTTACTTTTCAAGAGTATTTTACGGCTCGTTATATTGTGGCTAGTGATAATGAAAATTTAGATAATAGGTTAACCGATTTAGCTCAAAAAATAACCGATGAAAATTGGAGAGAAGTCATTTTATTAACCATCAGTATGTTACCAAAAGCTGATATTTTATTGTTAAAACTCAAAGAATCTCTAGATCGTTTTGTTGAAAGAAATGTTAAATTAAAAAACTGCTTAGAATCCCTGGAAAAGAAAGTTAAATCTCTAAATTTATCTCACAAAGAATCCGCAGTTAGGGCTTTTTATTTTACTTTATTTAACCATCGGGATTTTAACTTAGCTTTATCTTTAGATGATCAATTTGCTGATCAAAGGAAATTAAGCAAAGATATTCAACTTGATTCTAGTTTAGTCCGCTCTTTTATGGATAGTTTAACTTTAGTTAAACATCCTAATATAAAACATTTTTTGAGTTTATGTCTAAGCTTAGAAATTGAAAAAAAGTTTCAATTAGATGCTAATTTTTTAGAGAATTTTATAACATTAAAAAAACAACTCCCTCACCTCGAACAAAAAAAAGAGGATATTCTAACTTGGTGGAAAACCCAAGGTCAAGAATGGGTAAATGACTTTCGTGCTTTATTAATCAATCACCGTAACATTTGCTATGATTGGCAATTAAATGAAGAAGAAGAAGAGCTATGGACTTGTTTCTATAACAGTAATGTTTTTTTAGTTCAATGTTTGCAAGGAGATGGCAATATTAGGGCAAAGGTGAAACAAGAAATAGAATCAAGTTTATTATCAATTTAAACTATAAATAAGGGGTTTAATTTTCATAAACCCCTAATAATTAGTCTGAGAATGGATGTAAGTATTCAGCTATCAGCCATCAGCCAAAAACTATGAATCCCTAGCATCGAAAGTGACACGAAATCCGCTTTTAAAAGTGGACTAAACAAATACCTCTGTTGCCTCTTGCCTCTTGCCTCTTGTCGTTAGTAACCTATGATACTCGGACTTAGTATGACTCTCGTTTAAACGAATGCTTACGAGCGATAAGGCGCGAGGTTGAAGTGGCGTGGTTTGAGGTTTCTGATAACCCTTGTGACCGCCGTCCCTCACCTTGGAAATGGGCGATGACGGCTTTCATCTCTTAGCTGAACGCCTCACGGGGTGACAACAAGGTTAAAGTAAAGACAGGGGGTGTAGGGTGTAGGGTGTAGGGTGTAGGGTGTAGGGTGTAGGCAAATATTATGACCCTCAGCATTGAGCAGAACAACGGTGAGTTACCCATATAGATTGGCTTTGGCTCTCAAAGGTGTTGTTAACATAACGGTTCGACTCGTT
>JASJDW010000092.1 GCA_030064955.1 Crocosphaera sp. | reverse complement strand
AGATAATAAAGCAGGGGTAATTTACTAATAATTCTATGATTCATCAACCACCAGCCGGCGCAAGAGACTTACTTCCTCTAGAAGTGGTACAAAAAGCTTGGATCAACGACACCCTCCAACAAGTGTTTGGACAGTGGGGTTATCAGCGTATTGTCACTTCCACCATAGAAAGATTAGATACCCTCAAAGCAGGAGGAGCGATCGAAGATGAAACAGTTATTCAACTTCATAATAACAGTGGGGGACAGTTAGGGTTACGACCAGAATTAACCGCCTCAGTGGCTCGCGCTGCAGTAACACGCATGACAGATACCAGTTACCCTCAACGACTCTGTTATCGAGCAAATGTTTTTCGTAACCCTCCCAGTGGTCATCATGGTCGACAATCGGAATTTTATCAAGCTGGGGTAGAATTATTATTTTCTGGAGGAACCTTAGCGGATGCAGAAATTCTACTTTTAGTGGCTAACTGTCTAGAAAAATTACAGATTCCCAACGGGTACATTATTTTAGGAGATGCGGGGTTAACGCGATCGCTTTTATCCCCCTTTTCTCAAGAGTTGCGACACGAAGTTCGTCACTGTTTAGCCACCTTAGACTTTGTTAAATTGGAAAACCTTTCCTATCCCAACGAAGAATTAAAAAATAGAGCTATTTTACTGTTTAATTTACGAGGAAAACCTGAAGATGTTTTATCAAAAGTTGTAGATTTAACCTTAGATGAAACAGGAAAACACTGCCTCAATAATTTAAAATCCTTGATAGAATTAGTCAATTACAGTGCCGAGCAAACCCTACCCTTGACCTTAGATTTAAGTTTAATTCAAACCTTTGATTATTATACAGGGATTATTTTTAAAGTCATTGGACAGACTAATCATCAACTACAAACTTTAGGACAAGGGGGTCGTTATGATCAATTATTAGGGGTCTATCATCCTCAGAGAAAATCAGCACCAGGCATTGGATTTTCCCTTAATGTAGGGGCTTTGCATCGTTGTTTATTATCAACAAATATTTTACCGCAAAAACCTCCTTTAATTGACTATTTAGTAGTGGCAAAATCTCCTCAAGATCAAATAGAAGCATTCAAGTATGCTCAAAAACTCAGGAATGATAACAACTTAGTACGAGTGACCATTGACTTAGAAAATCGAAATGAGGAAGAAATAAAAAAATATGCTCAAGAAAATGGAATTAAAACCATTGTTTGGATAGAAAAAGGAAAAGAACCTATCATTAACTGAGTTGGGATCTAGCAAAAATTTCATAGGACGTAGGACAATTATTAGTATTATGAAAACTACCTATAAAATAAAACTTATTCAACAAGGTAAAACCCAAAGCATTACTCTACCTGAAGAATTAAATCTCGATACTAGAGAAGTTACCATCAGACAAGAAGGCGAAAAACTTATTATTGAACCCTTAAAAGAAAAGTCTTTACTCCAAACTCTGGCCACACTTGAAGATATTGAAGAAGATTTTCCTGATGTAGATGAAGGATTATTACCCTTAAATAATATTGACTTATAATAATGTCATATCTTTACTTACTAGATACTAACATTCTCTCAGATTTAGTTAAACATCCCAGAGGAAAAATATTCTCAAAAATTAGAGAAGTTGGAGAAGAAAAAGTCTGTACTAGCATTATTGTTGCCTGTGAGTTGAGATTTGGAGCAGAAAAAAAGAACTCATTACGATTAAAAGAAAGAGTCAATCTAGTTTTAGAATTGCTTCCTATTTTGCCTCTTCTTCCTGATATGGCTCAAGATTACGCTATAATTCGTATCCATTTAGAACGTCTTGGAACTCCCATTGGTGGTAATGATTTATTAATTGCTACCCATGCTCTAAATAAGGATTTAATTGTTGTAACTGAGAATGTTCGTGAGTTTATTCGTGTCCCTAATTTAAAAGTAGAAAACTGGCTTTAAAAACAGTCACCAGTTATCTTTTGAGATAGAAATGGAATAGAGTGGGAAGAGACAATTTTTTTTAAGCTTAACCTAAATTATTGATAGTTAATTTCAATCAGTAGCTTGAATTTAAGCTTGAGCAACATTATTAACCACCTCTTTTAAAACTGCGGGAGTGGGAGCAAAGTGTTCTAGGGTTAATTGTTCAGGATAGGTAGAAAATTCAGGTAATACTTCTTGAATAAACGCTTCTGCTGCTTTAGAACGATAACGATTAGGATTAATAATAACCGATAAGGTTCTGTTTACCTTAACCTCCTCAAGACTGGCCACATAAATTTCTCCCATTTTTACCTCTTTTTCAATAGCAGTAATGGAAACAAAAGCAGCCCCCAACCCAGCTTGAACAGCATTTTTAATGGCTTCAATGGAATTTAATTCCATTTCAATGGTTAGCCGCTTGGTATCAATATCACAGCGAGTTAAAACCTTATCAATTACCTTGCGAATGGTTGATTGAGCATCCAAACTAATAAAATTGAGACGATATAAATCCTCTTTTTGAACTTTTTCCACTTTAGCCAAAGCATGATCAACCGGTAAAATTAAAGCCAGTTCATCCTCAGCATAGGGAATAATTTTTAAAGTGTCTTGTAATTCCCCAGGGACTTCACCCCCAATAATGGCTAGATCAACCTGTCCATTGGCCACCCCCCAAGAAGTGCGTCGAGTAGAATGAACCTGTAATTGTACCGCTACATCCGGGTATTTTTGCCGAAATAAACCAATCATACGGGGTAGGAGATAGGTTCCTGTGGTTTGAGATGCACCCACAATTAACGTTCCTCCCTGAAGATTTTGTAAATCTTCGATCGCCCGACAGGTTTCTTGACAGAGGGTGATAATTTTTTCTCCATAGGAGAGTAACAAATGGCCTGCTTCGGTTAATTGTGCTTTACGTCCACCCCGATCAAATAAAGGAACATTCAACTGTTTTTCTAAATTTTGCACTTGCAGACTCACCGCAGGTTGAGACACATATAGTGTATCAGCAGCCCGTTTAAAACTCCCCTCAGCAGCGATCGCTTTGAGGATACGCAATTGATCTAAAGTGAAAGGAATATCCGACATAGGTTCATTAAAAAAAGGGATTTTATGAGTTATCACTGATCAGTTATCAGTTACATGACGAAAATCCATAATTGACTGTTCACTGCTTTGCAATAACTCTTACTGATGATGACAGTAGCACAACACGGGGATCAATTTACTTTACGATAGTTAACAGTGGAAAAATTTATCAAACAAAGGAAAGATTAAGAACATGGGACTACCCACTTGGTTAACCCCTAGTCATGGGATTATGTTAACACTCCTGTTAGGATTTGCTGTTGCTCACAGTGGACTCGCCGCGTTACGGCCTTGGGGAGAGGAAAAAATTGGGGCCAGACTGTATCGCGTTTTATTTGCTTTGGTTAGTATTCCTTTAGCCACCATTTTAATTATTTACTTTTTTAATCATCGCTACGATGGCGTGATGTTATGGCAAGTCCAGGGAGTTCCAGGGGTTAAGGCCACCGTTTGGGGGTTGTCTGTTATTTCTTTTTTGTTTCTGTATCCAGCTACTTTTAATCTTTTGGAAATTGCTGCGATCGCTAAACCGCAAGTGCATCTTTATGAAACTGGTATTTTAAGGGTCTGTCGTCATCCCCAAATGGTGGGACAAGTGATCTGGTGTGTTGCCCATACTTTATGGATAGGCACAACCTTTACCTTAGTAACTTCTTTGGGTTTAGTTGCTCATCATTTGTTTGCCGTTTGGCATGGGGACTATCGCCTTAAAAAACGCTACGGAGACGCTTTTCTTAAGGTGAAGGAACGTACTTCTATTATTCCTTTTTTAGCTATCTTAGAGGGTCGTCAAACCTTGAAATGGGAAGAATTTTTACGTCCTGCTTATGTAGGAGTTTTAGGGTTTGTGGCGTTACTATGGTGGGGTCATCCTTGGTTGATGCAAGTGACAGCTAAAGTGCCTTGGTAAAATTCCTTCGCTTGTTAAATAATTTGTCTTTTGTGATATTCACTAAACTCGTTAATGTTATTTTGATATTAGTGATATCTATTACTTGAATTTTTCCAGAATGAACAAGTATATCCAAACACATTAAAGGAAAACTAAACATGAGTGATATGTCTACCACTAAACAAAACAATCATAATAAACAAAAAATTTATGATGAGGCATTATTAGCACGAACTGAACTATATAAAGCCAAAAATAGGGCAATTGCAAAGTCAGAGCAGTTAACTAGAAGATCAATATTTGAAATGGGAATCTTTTTGTTTTCTTTATTAGTTGCTGCATTCGGAGTATTCACAACTATTTCCCCACATAATAATTCACTATATAATGATCAGGCATCATTGTACGACACTGAATACTATACTGAGAGATCATTACAAAACGATGGTAATGGGTTTACTGGAGGTGGAATAGCAACCAATAGTAACAAGCTTCAGGCAGTATCAGAAAGTAGTTTAAATGTTAGACAACTTTCTGAAGAACTCGTGGCTAACCGATGGATAATGGGTAGCTTAGTGGTGATAGTTATAGTGTCTCTTCTTTGGTCATCTGATATAACTAAAATAAGACAATTAAAAATAAAAATTGACACAACTAATAAAATATTGAATCAATTAGATCAAGAACTATTTAGAATTTATGATGAAAAGTCGTTTTGACGTTTGTATGAACTATTAATTTGAGTAATCAGACAAAATGGCACAAGAGAAACCAGAAACTCCTGATTATAAACGTCTTCAAGGATTCACCGAAAAAGCTCGTGAGGCAACTGATGGAATTAACAATGCAATCGAAGGAGTAGGTAATCCACTTTTAAAATTTGCTGAGAGTGCAAAGAATAGTTCAAGAAGAGTTTTAGGTGCTGTGGCTATAGGAGCAGGTTGCTTTATTATAGCATTTTCAGCTTCTTCAGGAGATAACATAGAAAATAAGCTGCCTGTTGCGGGAGGTGCCGGTATAGGAGGCACCGCTGCTGCTCTAGCAGTGTTACCCCGCTCAAAAAGAGAGCAGAAGTCTCTAGAATTTGCAGAAAAACGTTATGGATATAAACAGTTTCTGAAAGATAATCAACAAGAAATTAAGCGAATTAAAGATGAGATTGAATGGGCCAAAGAAAACGCTCCCCAATTAGTTGATTCATTGTTAGAAGAGTATAAAAATTTATTAGAAGAACAAAAACAGATTAGACATTCATTCAACTCTCAAGTATATGAACAACCTTTCTTACCACCAACTTCAACACCTCAACAACGAGTAATGACACCTAGCTCAGCCCAACCTTTCGTACAGGATATCAGATCGCAACCCCAAACCGAACCTATTGAACCCACTACACAACCCCCAGATGATGAAAAATTGACTAATCCCTAAAACGAAGTTCTATATATAAATTAAGATGATAATTCAAGTCTTCTATTGTTTACCTCCAAGGTTATCCATATTTTGACGACTTACCAGTTACACTTTACAAGAAAAAGCCAGGACAAGTCCTAGCTTTCCCCAACTTATAGGTGTGTTGTGGTCGGAGTTTATTAACGACAGAGACATTTAGCACTCATCTTTGTCATCCCCTGGACAATCTTTGCCATAGACAGTAGCGCTGTCAGAGAAAGGGTTAGACGTAGCGACGGCCATTGTTTCCACACCGAAAACAACGAGAAAGGAAATCGCCATTATGGTTGCTAGTTTACGTTTGAAACTGAGTTTATTGTTCATGGTTAGGTCATCTCCTTAACTCACACCTGGTTAGAGGGGATGTTTTGATTACCCTCTACTCTCATGATAGGTATCAGTTGTTAGAATGTCAGTCCCATTGATAATTAATTTTTCCTATTTATTGCAGGAGGTAACATGGAATTAAGTAGAAAGTAGTAGAATAATAAAACTGTTCTAGGTTATCAATGTTGTTTGAAGCCTGATAAAATCAGGAATTTTTATTTTAATTGATATTATCATTAATGCGATCGCTATGAAACCAAAAAACTGGGATCAATTCCTTAAAGAAGTTGCCAATGATCAAAATTTGAAAGGAAGATTAAGAGAAATTTTTTTAGTGCGGTTTGCTTATGAAAATTGGCGCAAACCTGATACGGAAGTATGGGAACTGGCAGAAGCAGCGAGTCATGAAACTTATAAAAAACAAATGACAGAACTCTATAGTTCTTTTTCTAGTGAAAAACCCAATGGTTGTCCTGAATTAGACCCCCGTAGTAAAGGACCAGGAAAGTTCCAAATCCTACGAGAATGGTTAAAAGATATCAAATATGCTGAATGGAAACAAGCCACAGCGATACCGATGTTTAACACCTTTCCTGTGGTGGATACTCGTACCCCTATTAAAATTGATTCGCCTATTTATATTCCTCGTCCTCCCATTGAATCAGATTGTTGCCAAACCATTCTTAAACCTGGGGCATTAATTCGTATTAAAGCTCCTGAAAAAATGGGAAAAACATCCCTATTAAAAACAATTTTAGCCCATGCAGAAGCCAACGATTGTCGAAAAGTTTATCTTAATTTGCGATCGGCTGAATCGGCAATGTTTAGCAGTTTAGATAAATTTTTACGCTGGTTTTGCGCTAATATTAGTCGAGAATTAAACTTAAAACCTCAATTAGATGATTACTGGGATGAAGAATTATTTGGCAGTTTAGTCAGTTGTAAAACTTATTTTCAAAGTTATGTCTTAGAAAATATTGATCGTCCCTTAGCATTAGGTTTAGATAACTTAGATCGGGTGTTTGAATATGTGGATATTGCTAAAGATTTTCTGCCCATGTTACGGTATTGGCATGAAGAAGCCAATAACTTAGAAGTTTGGCAAAACCTACGCTTAGTGATTGCGAATTCTACAGAAGTTTATATCAAATTAGATGCAAATCAATCTCCTTTTAATGTGGGAAGACAAGTTAAATTACCGGGATTTAATTTAGAACAAGTGTTAACGTTAGCTAAATATTATGGATTTGATTGGGCAGAAGATACTGAAAAAGAACAATTTGCTAAGGATTTAATTGACATGGTAGGAGGACATCCTTACCTCATTCGTTTAGCGTTAGATGCGTTAGCCTATAAGAATATTTCTCAAGATAAACTCTTAGCAGAAGCCCCAACCCAAGGCGGAATTTATAGTAGTCATTTACGCCGTCATTGGGATAATTTACAATCATCTCCTGAATTAGCCAATGCTATGAAAGAAGTGGTAAAAAGTAAGACTGGCGTACAGTTAGAACCGTCTCTTGCTTACAAATTAGAAAGTATGGGATTAATTACTTTAGTAGGTGATGAAGCTAAACCCAGTTGTCAATTATATCATGGTTATTTCGCTGATAATCTTTAACTTACATCTTTGTAATAAGGCTCTAAATTTTAGGAGTCAGGAGTTCCTTAACGAAGTTCCAGCGCTATCGCACAGGAGAATAAAACTTAAGTTATTTTAAGAGTTTATATCGATTTAAAACCTCAAAATAATTATATTTGACGTTTTTGCTTCTTGCCCGAATCCTTACGCTTGTCGAACTATTGCCTTTTGCTTCTCCTGACTAGCAAATTTTAAACGAGGTGCAAGATCTCAGGGCAAACGCATCTAAAATACAAGGAAAATTGAGTTATAATGAGGTCAAGATTTCAAATTACCAGGTAATTTGAAATGAGGCTCTTGCGTTGAAAGGAAAAGAGAGAGCAAATAAATTTGAAATTATGATGTCGATATCGAAAAGTGGATGCGAAGCTTTTTATCACTATTATCTTTCTTCGCTTTCTGTTCCTTAACCCGTATAGTTCATCATCAAGTTTTGAAAAAATCAATTAACAATTTTTTATCGATGTAACACTTCATTAATTTCTAGCGATCGCAGATTAATTTCTCTTTTGAGAAATGGGTCAAAAGTTTTACTCCCAGTCGGCACAAAGACACACTCTTATTAACTTTACCTCAATTTCTGGAGGATAGTATAATCAAAGAAATTTAGTTTTGATAGTGATTGGAATTCAATTTATGAGAATCAAATGTGCTACTGTTAACGATGTCTCAACTATTTTCTCGTTTATTGAAAAAAAAGCTGAATTTGATCGAAATATTGGAGCTTTCTCTGGTGAATTGCAGGTGTCTGAAGAAAAAATCCGTAAAACACTTTTTGGATTAGTTCCTTTTTCTTACGTTTTGCTTGCAGAAATGACCAACTCTCACGTAGTAGGATTCGCTTTGTATGCTTTTAGATATTCCTCATTTGCTGGTCAACCGAGCATTTGGCTTGATGATTTGTATGTGGAGCAACCCACCAGAAGTAAAGGGGTAGGAACAGCATTGATGAAGCATCTTGCTCAAATTGCTCAAGAACATCAGTGTACACATCTTGCCTGGAACGCTGATGCTCGAAATATTCGTGGGTTAAGTTTTTATAATCGTCTTGGTGCAGAGATTACCGAACAACAGGGATATCGATGTTTTCTTCGATGGATTCCTTGGTCAGTTGCATAAAAGGAACAAAATTTTGTTGCCATTGCCGATAAGCGTCGGGTTTAGCTAACCATTCTTGGACTAAAGGATGATTTTCTTCGGGAGCTAATTCAATTTGTCCCTCTCCTCCAAAAAATGAACGACGACCTTGTACATTATTCATCATTTGTACCAAAGTTGCCCGAGGTATCCTTTGCTTTTCATAGCAAGAGATGGCCCACTGGTACTGTTGGAAATCAGGCTCTTGAGATTCACTAAAAATTTTTCCTAAAAACGATGCCAGCACTACCCCATCTTCAAAAGCCATTGCGCCTCCCTGTCCCCCTACTGGACTGGTTCCATGAGCCGCATCTCCCAATAGAACAACATTATATCCTGGTAAACTCCAGCGCGGGGCAACATGATGAACAAAAATCCCCCGTTCACAGATTAAATTCTCATCCATCGTGGCAAAAAGCTCGTGTAATTTGTCTGGCCACCTCCGTTTCAAGGATAAGTCCAATAATCGTTCTTTAACTCCAGATTTTCCCTCTGTTGTCCGAATTCCTTCCGAATTCTCCTGAGCAAATCTCTGCCATTGAAGGCCGTATTCTTTGAGAATGGACAAAGGTAGACGAATCCGCCAATATCTGAAACCTTCACCACAATCAAACAAAAATACGACTCCTTGGTCAAACAAGCGACCTTCCCCAGAAGGACATAACTCACAGGCCAATTGGTTTGTTCTACTCCCAGGTGGCAATAAACCAACCCATAATCCTTGTCCTTCAAACCTTGGTCTTTGCCAAGTCTGAGGTTGGTCTGATAGAACAATTGGACGAATTTTACTCCACAACCCATCAGCCCCCACCAGGAGTTTTGCTGTTATGGAGGGCTTGTTTTTAATGTGTATCGTGAGTCCTTGAAGATCGGTTTCTATCTGTTCAACTCGATGATTATAATTGATCGAACTAGGAGGTAAATAACTATCTAATAACTCTAATAATCGATTCCACCTGATCATAGTCAATACACCAGGTGGTTTGTTAATCTCGCGCAAGGGTTTTCCCACACCTGGATCAACCACAGTACGGGTGATTGGCGCACCAATTACGTTGAGCTTTTTTCCCAGTTCTGGCTCTACCAAAGTTAAGGCTGATACAGCATTCGGCCAAATTGATAAAGCGGTTCCCTTAGCGTTAAGTTGGCTTTCGTTTAAATTATCAGACCCTTCGAGAATTTGAGCTTTCACCCCTTGACGTTGTAACCCTAAGCAGAGGAATCGGCCTCCCAGTCCCCCTCCAGCAATAATAATAGAATGTTGAGTCATTCGTTGTTCGATCATCATTTATTGATAAGAATCTCTGTATTTTCGTTTAATCAAACTAGGGAATGGAAAGAGAATGAAAATCTTAAGATTTTTATAATTTTATCATCTTTTTCAGTCTAGTCAAAAAATGGGATAATAGAAGGTAAGAGAACAGGCAGCAATATGGAAACTAAAACCCTGACCAAAAAGCCTCAAAAATCTGGTCAAACCGTTGATAAACGCTTCAAAATAATAGATATTACTATGAAGCGGAATCACTACCGTCAAGATGCCTTAATTGAAATTTTACATAAGGCACAAGAAGCTTTTGGCTATTTAGAACCTGATGTTTTAGAGTATATTGCCCACGCCTTAAAACTTCCTTTAAGTCGGGTGTATGGTGTGGCAACTTTTTACCATTTATTTTCTCTTAAACCCAGTGGTAAACATACTTGTGTTGTTTGCTTAGGAACTGCTTGTTATGTTAAAGGGAGTGATCAAGTTTTGGCAAAATTACAACAAGAATTAGGCATAAAATCAGGAGAAACAACACCTGATAAACAAGTTTCTTTACTATCTGCTCGATGCTTAGGGGCTTGTGGTATTGCTCCTGCGGTGGTTTTTGATGGAGAAGTGGCAGGAAGACAAACACCAGAAAATGTATTAGAAAAAATTAAAACTTTGCAACAAGAAGAGTAAAAAATGGAATTAAAAGACCTCTTAGAAATTAAAAAAAAGACTCAAGCTAAACATCAGCAGAAACGAAAAAGAGTTAAATGCTGTACGGCAGCAGGATGTTTATCTTCGGGAGCAAAAACAGTTATAGAAAACTTAAATACGGCTGTTAAAAAGGGCAATTTAACGGAAGAAATTGAAATAACGCCTGTGGGCTGTTTGCGATTATGTGGACAAGGCCCCTTAATTTACATTGACCCCGATGATACTCTATATCAACAAGTTAAACCCGAACAAGCTGAGGCAATTATTGCTAATTTAACCGATCAAGAAAATCAAGATAACTTACCCCAAAAAACCGATTTAACCCATCCTTTCTTTGCCTATCAACAGCCCATTGTTCTCGAAAATAGTGGTAACATTGACCCGGAAAGTATTGATGATTATATTAGTCGAGGAGGCTATCAACAATTACGTCATGTCCTCTTAGATATGACCCCCAATGATGTTACCCAAGAAGTCACCAAAAGCGGGTTAAGGGGAAGAGGTGGTGGAGGCTATCCCACTGGGGTAAAATGGGCAACGGTAGCGAAAATGCCAGGACAGCAGAAATACGTCATCTGTAACGCCGATGAAGGAGATCCGGGGGCGTTTATGGATCGGGCTGTCTTAGAAAGCGATCCCCACCGTGTCTTAGAAGGTATGGCGATCGCGGCTTATGCAGTGGGTGCAAATCACGGCTACATCTACATTCGCGCCGAATATCCCCTGGCTATCAAACGCTTAGAAAAAGCCATCCAACAAGCCAAACGATACGGGTTAATGGGGTCACAAATCTTTGATTCCCCCTTTGACTTCAAAATTGACATCAGAGTAGGCGCAGGGGCGTTTGTTTGCGGGGAAGAAACCGCTTTGATCGCCTCAGTGGAAGGAAAACGAGGAACCCCTCGCCCTCGCCCTCCTTACCCGGCAGAATCAGGGTTATGGGGCGATCCCACTCTCATTAATAACGTCGAAACCTATGCAAACATCGTTCCCATTATCAGAGAAGGGGGAGAATGGTACGCCAGTATTGGCACAGAAAATAGCAAAGGGACTAAGGTTTTTGCCCTAACGGGAAAGGTAGAAAATAACGGATTAATTGAGGTTCCTATGGGAACTTCTATCCGAAAAATTGTCGAAGAAATTGGGGGAGGGGTTCCCGATCAAGGAACAGTAAAAGCAGTGCAAACAGGAGGTCCTTCAGGGGGTTGTATTCCTGAAGATTTATTAGATACTCCTGTGGAATATGATTCCTTACAAAAGTTAGGAACCATTATGGGATCGGGAGGTATGATCGTCATGGATCAGGATACCAGTATGGTAGAAATTGCTCGATTTTATATGGATTTTTGTCAAGAAGAAAGTTGTGGCAAATGTGTTCCTTGTCGTGCAGGAACAGTTCAGTTACATGATCTGTTAACTAAATTAGTTGAACGGAAAGCAACGCAACAAGATTTAGACAAATTAGAAGCCCTCTGTCAAATGGTAAAAGAAACCAGTTTATGTGGCTTAGGAATGACAGCACCGAACCCAGTTATTAGCACATTACAGTATTTTCGAGAGGAATATCTTAGCTTACTTAAAACAACTTAAGGGGAAAAAATATGGCAGTTAAAACATTAACTATCAATGATCAATTGATTACAGCATCAGAAGGACAGACAATTTTAGAAGCAGCTAAAGAAGCAAAAATAAGCATTCCTACCCTATGCCACTTAGAAGGGGTTTCAAATGTGGCAGCTTGTCGTTTATGTTTAGTAGAAATTGAAGGGAGTTCTAAACTACAACCTGCTTGTGTTACCCAAGTACAAGAAGGAATGGTGATACAGACAGAAACCGAAAAATTGCAAACCTATCGACGTATGGCTGTAGAACTTTTGTTTGCTGAAGGTAATCATATTTGTGCCGTTTGTGTGGTCAATGGAAATTGTCAACTGCAAAATGTTGCGATTAGAGTGGGGATGGATCATTCTCGCTTTCCTTATCAGTTTCCTAAGCGAGAAGTTGACTTATCTCATCCCCAGTTTGCTATGGATCATAACCGTTGTATTTTGTGTACCAGATGTGTTAGGGTTTGTGATGAAATAGAAGGGGCGCACGTTTGGGATGTAGCCAGTCGTGGAGGTCAATCTTTTATTGTTTCAGGTATTAATCAACCTTGGGGTGAAGTTGATACTTGTACCTCCTGCGGTAAATGTGTTGATGCTTGTCCTACTGGGGCTATTTTTAGACAAGGTAGTACCGTTTCAGAAATGAATCATGATCCCGGAAAAATAGATTTTTTAGTAACAGCAAGGGAGAAAAAAGAATGGACTAGGTAAACTCCTGAACTTCTGAACTTCTAAACTTCTACACTCCTAAATCTAAGAAAAAAAACGATGAAAAAGATTAAATTAGCAACAGTTTGGTTAGCCGGATGTTCTGGGTGTCATATGTCCTTTTTGGATCTGGATGAATGGTTATTAGAATTAGCCCAAAAAGTGGACATGGTTTATAGTCCTATTGCTGATATTAAAGATTATCCTGATGACGTTGATGTGTGTTTAGTAGAAGGGGCGATCGCTAACGAAGAAAACTTAAAATTAATTAAAGAAATTAGAGAGAAAACGAAGTTAATTATCTCCTTTGGAGACTGCGCTGTAACTGCTAATGTTCCAGCTATGAGGAATATGTTAGGACCAGCAGAAACTGTCCTCAAACGCGCCTATTTAGAGTTAAGTGATGTTACCCCTCAATTACCAGAAGAACCTGGTATTGTTCCTGAATTATTAGATAGAGTTAGTCCCGTTCATGAAGTAATTAATGTGGATTTATTTTTACCCGGATGTCCTCCCGATGCTGCTAGAATTAGGGCTGCTATTGAACCTTTATTAGAAGGAAAAAAACCTGTTATGGAAGGACGTAAAATGATTAAATTTGGTTAATTGTTTAACACTCCTAAACTCCCAAACTCCTAAACTCCCAAACTCCTGAACTCCTGAACTCCTAAACTCCTGAACTCCCAAACTCCCAAACTCCTGAACTCCTTATAATACAATGTCTAAAACTATTATTATTGACCCCGTTACCAGAATAGAAGGCCATGCTAAAATTTCTATCTTTTTAGATGATAATGGTCAAGTTAATGATGCTAGATTTCATGTCGTAGAATACCGAGGATTTGAGAAATTTTGTGAAGGTCGTCCTATGTGGGAAATGGCAGGAATTACTGCCAGAATTTGTGGTATTTGTCCCGTTAGCCATCTACTAGCTTCTGCAAAAACAGGAGATAAAATTTTAGCAGTAAATATTCCACCAGCAGCAGAAAAATTAAGAAGATTGATGAATTTAGCTCAAATTACTCAATCCCATGCTCTCAGTTTTTTCCATCTTAGTAGTCCTGATTTTTTATTAGGATGGGATAGTGATCCTGCTAAAAGAAATGTATTTGGTTTAATTGCTAATGATCCAGAATTAGCTAAAAGTGGTATTCGTTTAAGACAGTTTGGACAGACGATTATTGAACTTTTAGGAGCAAAAAAAATCCATGCAGCTTGGGCTGTTCCTGGAGGTGTCAGATCTCCGTTATCAAAAGAAGGTCAACAATGGATAATAGAAAGATTACCAGAAGCTTACGAAACTGCTAATAATACACTTCGTTTATTTAAAGGACTTCTTGATAAGTTTGAGACAGAAGTTAAAACATTTGGTGACTTTCCTTCTTTGTTTATGGGGTTAGTTGGAAAGGATGGACTTTGGGAACATTATGGGGGGCATATTCGCTTTACTGATAGTAAGGGAAATATTGTTGCTGATAACCTAAAAGAAGAAGACTATAAAGACTTTATTGGGGAGTCAGTAGAAAAATGGTCTTATCTCAAATTTCCTTACTATAAACCATTAGGATATCCCCAAGGAATTTATCGAGTCGGACCATTAGCAAGGGTCAATATTTGTTCTCATTTTGGTACGGAAAAAGCGGATCAAGAACTAGAAGAATTCCGCGATCGCGCTGGTGGTGTGGCGACTTCTTCTTTCTTTTATCATTATGCCAGATTAGTTGAAATTATTGCTTGTTTAGAACGCATTGAACAGTTCGTTAATGACCCTGATATTTTATCAAATAATACCCGTGCCAAAGCAGGAATTAATAACTTAGAAGGAATAGGGGTTAGTGAAGCTCCCAGAGGTACCCTTTTCCATCATTATAATGTAGATGAAAATGGCTTAATTAAGAAAGTTAACCTCATTATTGCGACGGGAAATAATAACTTAGCTATGAATCAAACCGTTGCACAAATAGCCAAACATTATGTTAAGGGAAATGCGATAACAGAAGGAATGTTAAACCGTGTTGAAGCAGGAATTCGGTGTTATGATCCCTGTTTAAGTTGTTCTACCCATGCAGCCGGACAAATGCCCTTACATATTCAATTATTTGGCTCTAATGGTGACTTATTAGACGAGGTTTGTCGAGATTAAAATATCTAGTGCAGCCCCCTTTTCCTCTGCTCCCTCTGCCTCCTCTGCTTCCCCTGCTCTCCTAACTAAATATGTTATTTAACCAGTTTTCATTTATGCTGTCCTAAAATGCTATCTTTTTTAGATTTAATAATTCCATATAGAGGATTTTTAGCAGAACGTTCTCGCCTTTTACCATCCCACCATAAGATGCCACCAAATGCGAACAAAATTAGCGAAACCAACAGAATAAACTGCCATGAAAGAAAGGCTGATAAGAATATACTTGTAAAATAAACAATTGCTGGAAACCAAACAACGTATGGAAGTAATGAAAGTATAGGGACCTTATTAAAAGCTGGGTCACCAATACTTATTATCCAAACTACTGGAACTATAAAACCTCCGAGAAAAAAAGTAACTATATGATCAGCGTCATTCCATGTTGGAAGGACATCACTATTATAACGGTTGTTATAAGAAAAAGGTAAAATCCAACCCAGGATAATAGCTAATGCTCCGGCCAAAATCCATCCATTTGCCCAACTCATAAGAGGTGATGAATTGAAAATAATTAGAACCATTTGTCCGAGAGCAACTAAGGATAGGATTGCAAATAGAGTTAATATTATTCTAAAGTGCCAACTATTGCTAAATTGGAACTTTAGAGGTCGAAAAATATGTCGCCAATCGTTCCGAGAGAAATGTCTGTTGTAAGGTTTAGTCAAAAAGCAATAAAATAATTCAAATCTCAGATTCAATTCTAAGCGGTCAAAAAGGCATTGCCAAAGTTTAGAAACTCCTCCTGCTTCCTTTAAACATTGGTCAATAAATTGTTCTTTAATAGTGTTAATCTTAGGGTTTGATTTTTGTTTTAATAGTTTTTTGGTTGCTTGGAATATGAAATTATCCTTATCGTAATTTCGTTCTGATTCTAATTCTAAAATAATCTCTACTAAGTCTGCGAGGGTTTCGGAGAATTCCTCTAGTTTTCTAGAATATTTAAGCTTGTACCAATTAATCTGAGTCTTGGATTGAAGTTCAATAGCACATAGAGGAATAATGATTCTTGGATAGAGTTCTATTGAGCTTTTCGGTGCCATATCAGCAGAAGATTCCCTAAGCAATTTAGCAATTCTACCTGCAATAATCGGTAAACTAGAATTATTAGGCTCTTGTTCTGCAAAAGGTTCCCATATCCATCCCAAGATATCACCTTGTTTATGTAGTGCAGTAAGCTCATAATTGCGTAAAGTTTCTTCTATATTTGGTAAGGGAAGCAGTGCAGCTAATCGCCATGCAGCTAACTGTGCTATGTTTGTGTAGTTATTCCACAGTAAGGGAACGAGGACTTTTGCTGCTGAGGGTGTTTTAATGACTAGCAAATCATCGAACGCAGGAAGAAAACCAATGGTTGCTAAATCTCCAAGCGCAGGAACAGCTAAATCTCCCATACGAATTAGGGGTTGACGAACTTCTGGGAAACGAGTGTAATATTGAGCCAAAGTTTGAGCAGCTTTCGGTAAATTCGTCAAAGACAAAGCATTAGCAGCCATCCCACGAGAATGACTATCCTCACTGGTAGTCAATATTTCCTCTAAAAAGTCAAAAATTGCTTGTCCCCTAGCACGAGTATCCGCAGCAACCGCACCAAACGCTTTTTCTACCGCATCCTTATCCTTCCCTGAGAGGGTTCCCAATTGGGTTTTAAAATGATTAATAATGGTGTCTGCTACTTGAGGTTCTATTTTTTGAGCATCCGCTAAACATTCAAACGCAGTCACCGAATCAACTGCATAAATTTCTTCAACTAATTTTGTACTATCTCCAGACAGTCCACACCATAACTTTACCACTTCTCGCCAAGTGTTCTTGTCAGTCTTAAAACGATCAATCAATTCCTCTGCTTTATCTAATAATTGACCAGCAGCAAAAAATTCCTGTAAGGTTAGGTGAGGAAATTGATACCATTCATGGCTATGATCAATGGGTTGAAGCAGTTTACTCCGTTGAACAATCTCATCAAGAATAGGGGTTGCATCTTTTTCAGAATCTAAATTTAGGTCTGGTAAAATTGCTTTAATTTGCTTCAAAACTGTCTCATATTTAATATTCCGACTATCTTTATCTCTCTCCTTCGCACTGTCTTGAATATAGAGTGCTAAATGTCTCAGAATCAACCGTTTATCCCTTGCTTTGTAAGAATTGATAATACCTTTTTGTTCGTCCCATTTTTCTAATAAAATATTGGTAGCTTTTTCGTAAAATTCCCCACGAGAGTAAGGCAAAATAAAAGGAGTATCTGCGTAGAGATAGGCAATAATAGTCAAAAGCAATGGATTCCTAGCTAATTCCATAATACGAGGGCGATCGCGTAAGGTTTGAATTAACTGATCAACGGATTTTTCAGGAGGCATTTTCCAAGATTGGAGAAATTGTTGCACCTCTTGATCGCTAAATTCCACAACTTCTAAGGTTCGATCGCTCAGGGTATCGAATTCACTTTGATAAGCGCGTGTTCGACAGGTAATAACCCATTGACATTGCTCATAAGTATCCAAAAAATCTTTAATTGACTGTACAACTTGCGAACGATTTGCACCATTTACCTCATCTAAACCATCAAAAAGTAATATTAATTGACCGTTTTTTAATGCCTGTTGTATAAATTTATCTGCTTTAGGAAAATTATTTAGTGCTAATGTTTTGATCAATTGTTCTTCAATTGATAAAGATAAATCATTTAATCGATGAAGTTCTAATAAAACGACAACTTTTCCTGGTAAATTTAGCTGATTTTCTGCATACTTAAGCGCAATCCACTTCATTAATAGGGATTTACCAGAACCAGGATCGCCTATAATTACTAGCTTTGGATAGTCTAATATAGCTTGATAAGCATCAATTTGTTTCCTAATATCATCCCCTTGAACCTTCAACGGAATATAAACTTCATTCATCTCTAACGGTTGTTTAGGTCGAAAAGGAACAGGAACTATTTTATACTTATCGAGTAAAGCTTGATTATAACGTTTAAGGGCTTTTTTCTGAAAAAACTGACGACCGGCAAATCGGTTATAAATCCATTGATCAAATTTTTCTCTCAAATCATTAAAATATTTTCCAAGTATGTCCTTAAATATCAATCCCAACAGAAAAATAATAAAAGGAATCCAACCATTTTGTGGTTTAAACCATTCTCTCCAATTACTTTTTTTAGCGTTCAATTGCTTTGTATATTCTTCATCGTAAATATCTCCAATTTGGCGATCGCTGATTCCTGGTGTTTTACCACCTCCGTATAATTCGATAGGATACTTTGTCCGTCTGGGAATATCATCCTTAACATCCCTTTCTGCTAATTCTTTAATCTCTTTTTTAACATCATTGAGCGTTGGTTGTGGTGTTTGACTATTGCTTCCTAATGTAGAAGAAAAAGAGATAATTAATATCAATATCAATGTAACAATATTTAGGGTTATATAACGATTTCGCTTTCGTTTGAGCAACCTTTTCATAGCATATTTATTTTTTATAATTTCGTTGTAACGATATAATCTATCAGTATAATATTAGCCTTAGAGAGTGTTTGTTAAAGGAACATTAAGAAGCCGTTTTGTAGGGTGGGCAAAGTTTTCTACTTTATGGGTAGTCCAGATAAATCTCTGAATTTGCCCACCCTACCGTCTTAAGATTTTATTTATAAACAGTTTCTTAATCATAGATTCGTTATTTAATAAAATTTAATCTTAGTACAATTGATAATTTAATATTTAATCAACAAATATTCCTATTTTCTAATAAAGTCTGCTAAACTAAACAAAGATTTTTTGTTTTTTTCAAATTTTCACCTTAACTTATAGATAATAATTATGAACCCTTCAACTAAATTTTGGGACAAAATTGCAGAACGCTATTCTAAACAACCTATTGCTGATGAAGCAGCTTATCAGAAAAAATTAGAGGTAACACAGGACTATTTTAATCCTGATATGGAAGTATTAGAAATTGGTTGCGGAACAGGTTCAACTGCTATTATTCATGCACCTTATGTTAAACATATTCAGGCTATTGATTTCTCATCGAAAATGCTTGAAATAGCCAAAAGTAAAGCTGAGGCACAAAATATCAAAAATATCACATTTGAACAGTCAACCATTGATAATATTACAGTAGAAGATGAAACCTATGATGCTATATTAGGACTCAGTATTTTACATTTACTCAATAACTGGGAAGAGGTTATTATAAAGGTCTATAAATTGTTAAAACCAGGGGGTATTTTTGTTACCAGTACCAACTGTCTCGGAGACACAATGAAGTGGTTTAAGATTGTTGGACCTATTGGAAAATTCTTCGGTTTGATGCCATTTGTTAAAGTGTTTACAACCAAAGAATTAGAAAATAGTTTAATTAATGCTGGTTTTAACATTGACTATCAATGGCAACCGAGTAAAGATAAAGCGATATTTATTGTTGCAAAAAAAGCTTAAATTCTTAATTAATATTTGATCAACCAAAATGCCTCATTTCTAATATATAAGGGATTATTATTTGCAGGAGGAGCAATCAGTTTAACTTCCTTAGTCAAAGCATTATGTTCAATTTTCCAGTTAGTATAATCAGCAGATTCATCTTTTTCTTGTTGAGGACAACTATAAATTACTTTCTTGATTTCTTGCTCATAAATTTCAAAAAAACGTCCACATTTTTTTGATAAAATAATTATTACTAGCAAGCGATTTTCTTGATTAGGATATAAAGTAACGGTACTAGGTTGTTTAACTCCTGTTGCGACTCTTCCCCAAAATTGAGCCGTTGCTGTATAGCTTTTTTGTATAGGTTGAGTATTAATAATTGCTATATTATTGAACCATTTAAAATTATATTGTATCTTTAATAGTTTCGAAGTATCAAATAATAGTAATAAACTCATTAATAAATTTAGATTCGTATTCATAATATTGATTAAGTTAGTCTCTGTAGGGTGGGAAATGTCAACTAAAAATTTTCATTATTTACTGACAACCTATAAGAGACATTGCCCACCAAAAATCTTGTAACATTGTAAATGGTTAAATTAATCATGAAAAAAAACAAAATACTAATTATTGGTTATGGTAATACCCTTAGAGGGGATGACGGAGTAGGTTATAAAATAGCAGAAATTATTGAACAATGGAACATTGATAATATAACATCTTGTGCTGTTCATCAACTCACCCCAGACTTAGCAGAAAAAATATCTCAAGTTGATACAGTAATTTTTATCGATGCAGTCCCTATTACTGATATAAATTCAGCAAAACTTGAAATCAAAACTATTTCTGTTAATCAAAAAACTAATAACTTAGCTCATCATAATACCCCCAAACAATTATTATCTTTAACCCAAGCTATCTATCAAAAAGTTCCTCAAGCTTATTGGATATTAGTTCCTGCCACAAACTTTAATTTTAGTGAAGAATTTTCGCCAATTACGCAAAAATATGTTAATCTAACTTTGGGAAAAATAAAGGAATTTTTATCTAATCAATCTCCAGGAAATTTTCTATGATTATTGAAAGTGCAGAAATATTTCTATTTGAATTACCTTTAGTTAAAACCTATCGAACTAGCTTTGCTGAAATTTCTCAAAAAAGAAGTATTTTAGCTAAGTTATCAACCTCTAATTTATCAGGTTATGGTGAAGGTTCAACCCTTCCTTTCCCTTTTTATATTCCTGACTATGCAGATACTTCCTTTATTGTTCTCAAAGATTTTATCATGCCTCAAATTGTTGGTAAAGATATTAATAATCC
>JASJDW010000094.1 GCA_030064955.1 Crocosphaera sp. | reverse complement strand
AACGAGCGTTAAAAATGGTAGGTGCTTCTGTTAAGATGCCAAGATCCGCTCTTGTAGGTTGGGTTGAGGAATGAAACCCAACAAATTACCCCTGATCTTGTAGGTTGGGTTGAGGAACAAAACCCAACCCACGTTATATTTATACTATTTTGATCGAAGCTTTTTCTGGTACTTGTTCAAATTTAACTAATTTAATTTGAGACTCAGTAATGTAGGGTGGGCATTGCCACCTTACGATAATGTCATAATCTTGTTTTGTACTACTATAAAATCCCCTACCCGAAGGCAGGGGATTGATGAATTATCTCATACTAACTCGGAAGTTGTTAACCAAACTTGCCAGCAGTAGAAGCAATGAGGAACGCTGCATAGGTCAGGATATAACCCACCGTAAAGTGCGCTAAACCAACCACACGAGCTTGAACGATAGAAAGAGCCACAGGCTTATCTTTCCAACGAACTAAGTTCGCTAAAGGTGTGCGTTCATGGGCCCATACGATGGTTTCGATCAACTCTTGCCAATATCCACGCCAAGAGATGAGGAACATAAACCCAGTTGCCCAAACTAAGTGTCCAAATAAGAACATCCAAGCCCAAACAGAAAGGTTATTAACACCGTAGGGGTTGTAACCGTTGATTAACTGAGCAGAGTTCGCCCAGAGATAGTCACGGAACCAGCCCATGAGATAGGTGGAGTTTTCGTTGAACTGAGCAACGTTGCCAGACCAAACCCCTAAATGCTTCCAATGCCAGTAGAAGGTTAACCATCCCAAGGTGTTTAACATCCAGAACATAGCGAGGTAGAAAGCATCCCAAGCAGAGATGTCACAAGTACCACCGCGGCCAGGACCATCACAAGGGAAGGAGTAACCGAAGTCTTTCTTATCGGGCATTAATTTAGAACCCCGTGCATCTAAAGCACCCTTAACTAAGATTAAGGTGGTGGTATGTAAACCAAGGGCGATCGCATGGTGAACTAAGAAGTCACCAGGACCAATATTCAAGAACAAGGAGTTACTACCGCTATTAATAGCATCTAACCAACCTTGTAAATAAACAGGACCAACAAAACCACTGGAGGCTAAACTATCGGGGTTAGATAGTAAAAGATCAAACCCATACAGTGCTTTACCAGAGGAAGCTTGTACAAACTGAGCAAACACAGGCTCAATCAAGATTTGCTTTTCAGGGGTTCCAAAAGCTACCACAACGTCGTTATGAACGTATAACCCGAGGGTGTGGAAACCGAGGAACAGAGACACCCAACTTAAGTGGGAAATAATTGCCTCTTTGTGTTCTAGCATCCGTGCTAAAACGTTATCTTTATTCGCTTCGGGATCGTAGTCACGAACGAAGAAGATAGCACCGTGAGCAAAGGCACCCACCATCAAGAAGCCAGCAATGTACTGGTGATGGGTGTAAAGTGCAGCTTGGGTGGTGTAGTCCTTAGCAATGAAAGCGTAGGACGGTAAGGAATACATATGTTGTGCCACCAAGGAGGTAACAACCCCTAAACAAGCCAACGCTAAACCGAGTTGGAAGTGGAGAGAGTTGTTAACGGTGTCATACATATTCTTATGACCTTCACCCAACTTGCCACTGGGGGGCTTGTGGGTATTGAGGATTTCTTTGATGCTGTGACCAATACCCCAGTTGGTGCGATACATATGACCAGCAACGATAAAGATGACCGCGATCGCCAAGTGGTGATGGGCAATATCAGTCAGCCATAATGCTTCAGTTTGGGGATGGAAACCACCTAAGAAGGTCAAAATTGCAGTTCCTGCACCGTCTGCGGTTCCGAATACATGACTAGCGGTGTCGGGGTTTTGGGCATACACACCCCAGTTGCCGGTGAAGAAGGGTAATAACCCAGCCGGATGAGGGGGAGTGGATAAGAAGTTATCCCAACCGACGTGCTGTCCGCGAGCTTCGGGAATTGCAACGTGAACTAAGTGACCGGTCCAAGCTAACGAGCTAACCCCAAATAAACCAGCTAAGTGGTGGTTTAAGCGGGACTCAGCGTTTTTAAACCAAGCTAAATTAGGACGGAACTTAGGTTGTAGGTGCAACCAACCAGCGAATAAGAACAGGGCGGATAGAATCAAGAGGAAAATAGACCCTTGATACAGATCACCGTTGGTTCTCATACCGATGGTGTAGAACCAGTGGTACACCCCAGAATAGGCGATGTCCACTGGATAAGAAGCACCTGCTTGGGTAAAGGCATCAATTGCCCCTTGACCAAAGTGAGGATCCCAGATCGCATGGGCGATGGGACGAATGTTGAGGGGATCGGTAATCCACTGCTCGAAGTTACCTTGCCAGGCCACGTGGAAGAGGGTGCCAGAGGTCCACAAGAAGATGATGGCGATATGACCAAAGTGGGAGGCAAAAATCTTTTGATATAGATTTTCCTCGGTCATCCCATCATGGGTTTCAAAATCGTGGGCCGTGGCGATCCCATACCAGATCCGACGGGTGGTGGGATCTTGAGCGAGATCCTGGCTAAATTTTGGAAATTTAGTTGCCATAGCTTTTTAGGAAATTCTCCTCTCTAAAACAATGAGGCTGATGCTCATTTCCTGATGTCATTAGTCCTTGTCGTAAACGACAGGGGGAAAAACGGTTTTAATGCCGTCTTTATTTTAAAAGGGGATAAAGGACCCGGAGCAAGAGTTGCTTCAGTGTCCTTTTACCCTAGGTTAGCCAATTGATAGGCTTCTTGCCAGGAAGAATGCCCAAGTGGTGACAATTCCTCCTAACAGGTAGTGAGCAACACCTACAGCCCGACCTTGAATAATACTCAAAGCGCGGGGTTGAATCGAAGGTGCCACTTTTAACTTGTTGTGAGCCCAAACAATAGATTCAATCAGTTCTTGCCAGTAACCCCGTCCACTGAAGAGGAACATTAAGCTAAAGGCGAAGACGAAGTGACCTGCTAAGAACATGATGCCATAGGCTGATAAAGCAGAGCCGTAAGAGTTAATTACGTTGGCTGCTTGCGCCCAGAGGAAGTCCCGTAGCCAACCGTTGATGGTAATGGCACTTTGAGCAAAGTTCCCACCTGTAACGTGAGAGACGGCACCATCGGAAGAGACGCTTCCCCAGACATCAGACTGCATTTTCCAACTGAAGTGGAAAATAACAATGGATAAGGAGTTGTACATCCAGAATAATCCAAGGAATACGTGATCCCAACCGGATACTTGGCAAGTACCACCCCGTCCAGGTCCATCACAGGGGAAACGGAAGCCGAGTTCACTCTTATCAGGGATAAGACGAGAGCTACGAGCATACAGAACCCCTTTGAGAAGAATAAGGGCGGTTACATGGATGGTGAAAGCATGGATATGGTGAACCATGAAATCAGCCGTTCCTAAAGTGATGGGCATCATGGCCACTTTGTTGGCAACTGCTACAGTGTCACCCCCAAAGGCGTAACTAGCAGTGGCTAAAGCATGGGGCGCAGTGCCACCAGGAGCTAAGGTATGAATGTTTTGAACCCATTGAGCAAAAATGGGTTGGAGTTGGATGGCCGTATCCGAGAACATATCTTGGGGACGACCTAAAGCTCGCATGGTGTCATTGTGGATATAGAGTCCGAAGCTATGGAAGCCAAGGAAAATACATACCCAGTTGAGATGGGAAATAACCGCATCCCGATGACGAAGCATACGATCTAAGAGGTTATTGACGTTCTTAGCAGGATCGTAATCGCGAACCATGAAAATAGCAGCGTGAGCACCAGCCCCTACGATTAAGAACCCACCAATCCACATATGATGCGTGAATAGAGATAACTGGGTTCCGTAGTCGATCGCCTGATAGGGATAGGGTGGCATGGCGTACATATGATGGGCCACAATGATTGTTAATGATCCCAACAGTGCCAAGTTAATGGCTAACTGAGCATGCCAAGAGGTGGTCAAGATTTCATAGAGTCCTTTGTGACCTTCTCCTGTGAAGGGTCCTTTATGAGCCTCTAGAATTTCTTTCATACTGTGGCCAATACCCCAGTTGGTACGGTACATATGACCAGCAATGATGAAGAGAACAGCGATCGCCAAGTGATGGTGTGCGGTATCCGAGAGCCATAAACCACCGGTTACGGGGTTTAATCCACCTTTGAAGGTTAAGAAGTCTGAATAAACTCCCCAGTTCAAGGTGAAGAAGGGGGTTAGCCCTTGGGCAAAACTAGGATACAACTCCGCCATCTTACTGGCATCAAGAAATTCATGGGGTAAAGGAATGTCTTTGGGAGCGACTCCAGCATCCAACAGCTTATTCACTGGCAAGGATACGTGAATCTGGTGACCTGCCCAAGAAAGAGAGCCTAATCCCAGTAATCCTGCTAGGTGATGGTTCATCATAGATTCCACGTTTTGGAACCACTCCAATTTGGGAGCTTTTTTGTGGTAATGGAACCATCCAGCAAATAACATTAAACCAGCCATGACTAAGCCACCAATGGCGGTGCAGTATAACTGGTAACTGTTGGTGTAGCCTGACGCTCTCCATAGGTAAAACAGACCAGAGGTGATCTGAATTCCGTGGAAACCGCCACCCACATCTGCATTTAAAATCCCTTGACCCACAATGGGCCAAACCACTTGGGCGCTGGGTTTAATGGCTGTTGGGTTGGTTAACCAAGCTTCATAATTAGAAAATTTCGCGCCATGAAAATACATGCCGCTCAGCCAGACAAAAATAACGGCTAAATGACCGAAGTGCGCGCTAAAGATTTTTCGCGAAACATCTTCTAAGTCACTGGTTTGACTATCAAAATCGTGTGCGTCGGCGTGAAGATTCCAAATCCAGGTAGTGGTTTTGGGACCTCTAGCCAAGGTACGGTCGAAGTGTCCTGGTTTACCCCACTTCTCGAAGGAGGTAGGGACTGGATCGCTATCGACTGTTACCTTAGCCTTTGCCTCAGTAACGTCTGCCATGAGGGTTCTCCTCTCTCGACAATAAACTTTAGGGTTTTCCTATTGGGAACAGTGTAATAGAAGATTAGCAAAAATAGGATATTTTGCTTCTCTTGTGATTGCGTTTAATATGCTTGCTTTGATTAGGTTTCAGGCGAAGCATCAGTAATAGATGATAAGTCTTAGACCTCTTTTCTGTTGAGAAAGCTTAACAATAATTAAAATTAGGCTCATTCTTGATGGATACTTGGTTATGGCAACAATAGAAAGAGACACAAAGTCAAGTTTTTTTGCTTTTTATTCACAAAAAGTAATATAAAAAATTATTTTTTTAACAAAATGTTGACATTTGTGATACTTTAAGCAGAAGCCCTCAGTTTCAAACCAAGCCAAACAGTATAAAAATACTTACTATTTTGTCTTTAATTATCATTTACATTTATCAATAACTCAAGGAAAAAGACAAGATTGAAAGATCCAGAAGACGATTGTCAGTAACGAGGTAATTATGTATTAAAGCACTACGCATTGCTGTTAGGACATTTCTACAAGCTGAAACCTTTGTACAGTGGAATATTGCCTATTACCCATTCCCCAGCACGTAGTGCTATAACGTCAGGGAATTCCCCAGGCTAATACTAACCTACTTGTCGTTTTTTGCGTGTATCTGCTATAGTTACTTAGAGGGAAGATAAATTTTTGGTAGAGGTTGCTTCCCTTTTTTGCTAATTCAACAGAAATTTCCTAATTGCCATAGCAACTCCATCGTTTTCTACGTCTGGAGCAACCCATTGGCTGACTTGCTTTACTTTTTCTGGGGCATTACCCATCGCAACACTTACTCCAGCATATTCTAGCATTTCCAAATCATTAAAATTATCCCCGATCGCCATCACTTGGTGGGGTTCTATTTCTAATAATTCTTCTGCTAAAAAACGCACCCCAAACCCTTTACTTGCTTGAGGGTGAGTTGCTTCAAAATAAATCGGTGTGGACTGAGTTAAATAAAGTTTTTCACGGGGATAAATTTGCTGTAAACTTGATAATAAATTTCCGATATATTCAGGTTCTCCAATGGCTAAAATCTTAGTCGTTTCTTGATGTAAAATAGAGCGTAAATCTTCCACTAAAACAGGTTCAATCCCTGAACGTTGACGGTAAATCTCAGTTTTGGGTGTAATTTCTTGTACATATAAACGATCATCAAGATAACAATGAATTTCCAGTTTATTTAACCAATCAGGTTGTTGGAAATAATCGAACAATTGATAAGCAACATCAGAAGCAACAGGAAAATGATGATGACGAACTCCGGTCAAAGGACATTGAATCCAAGCACCATTATAGGCAACAATAGGCAAATCAGAAGCAATTAACTCATGAAAACGCTTAGCCGAATAATACATTCTTCCCGTTGCTAAAGCGACCCTAATCCCTTGACTTTGTACTAATTTAATGGCTTGTTTGACTTCATCACTAACGGTATTCGATTTACCAGCGATAGTATCATCAATATCCAGAACTAAAAGACGAATATCCATAGTTAATTTGCAAGAAAAATAATTAATTCAAACAAAAAAAGGTAAGCATTCAGCCGTCAGTGTTCAGCATTCAGCTTTTGAGTAAAAACGGTTACCGCGCATTATGTTGGCGAGGAAACTTTGCGATTTGTTGCTCGTAAGCATTCGTTTAATCTTAGTCACTTTCGATGTTAGGGACTGATAGTTTTAAGCTGACGGCTGATAACTGAATGCTTACAAAAAAAGAGGCGAATTTTCGCCCCTTCAACCTCTCTTAAATGACTGTTCCATCTGGAATGACAGCATTTTTTATCACCACAACAATACCATTGCGAATATAAAATCCTTCATCTTCACGATTGGATTCTTCTATATTTTCTTTGTTAACAATGGTGACATTTTGACCGATACGCGCATTTTTATCCACGATCGCCCGTCTGATAGTGCTTCCTTTGCCAATACCTACAGGAATGTTACCTTCATCCAATAAAGATTGTCGAGTTTCGGGAGACTCATAAAAATCAGCCCCCATCAACAGGGAATCTTCCACAGTACAATCCATTTCAATGCGACTACGAATCCCTAAAACCGAGTTATGGATGCGACAATCTTTGATCATGCACCCTTCACTGATCATGGATTCGGTAATGGTGCAATTGAGGACTTTGGTTGGGGGTAAATTACGCGCACGAGTGTAGATAGGAGCTTTTTCGTTATAGAAGCTAAAACGGGGCTTTGGCTGGCGATTAAGGGCTAAATTCGCCTCATAAAATGCTTCAATGGTTCCGATATCTTCCCAGTACCCTTTAAATAGATAAGCCTGAAGATTGTAATCTTTGGCTGCACCAGGAATAATCTCTTTACCAAAATCCGTTTGTTCTGGGTTGTTTTTAAGCAGATCGGTCAATGCCTTTTTATTAAAGACGTAGATACCCATAGACGCAATATAAGGGCTTTCTTTTGCTTGTTCTGGGTTTAAGCCTAAAATGGAGGTATCCACCTGCATTTGCTTTAATTCGTCTCCTTTGGGTTTCTCAGAAAAATCAACAATGCGGCCATTGTCATCAATTTTCATTAACCCAAAACTCGATGCCCGTTTGTCATCAATAGGAACGACGGATAGAGTAATATCAGCACCAGTTTCCCGATGTCGTCTGACAAAATCACTATAATCCATACGATAGAGATGATCACCAGACAAAATTAAATATTCATCTACATCCCATTCATCAAATAACCATAGATACTGACGCACAGCATCTGCTGTTCCTTGGAACCAACTCGGATTTTCCGTTGTCTGTTGCGCTGCTAAAACTTCTACAAAGCCATCACTAAAGCCTGTAAAATTATAGGTGCGTGTCAGATGTCGATTTAAAGAAGCAGAGTTAAATTGAGTTAAAACGTAGATTTTGAGTATTTCTGCGTTAATACAATTACTAACGGGAATATCAATTAAACGGTATTTCCCTGCAAGGGGAACGGCGGGTTTGGCCCGTAACTTGGTTAAGGGATATAAGCGCGTACCTGCGCCTCCGCCGAGTATGATTGCTAGAACTTTCTTCACAAGATAACCTCGCGATTGCCTATTATATCTCTTGTAGTCAAGTTTAGGACTGAGGGGGACATATGGGAAGTGGTTGGGGGTTCGGAGTTCGGGGTTCGAGGTTCGGAGTTTGGAGTTTAGAAATCTTCAACAGAATAATGAGGGATGGAAACTTATACTCATATCTTAATTTGCTATCTTGAAAATAGTCCTCTTTAAAAGTGTTATTAGGAGAGTAATATGACTACTCACGTCCTTCAAGATTATTTTTATATTGTCTCAGAAAATGATATTAGACTACAAGGAACAAGAATAGGTATTGAAACGATTATTAACGAATATATTAACTGTGGGCATTCTCCAGAAGAAATTGCTCAAACTTATCCATCTTTAACTTTGGAACAAGTTTATGCAACGATTTTATACTATTTGCAAAATCAAGAATTTGTGACTGAATATATGAAAAATTGGCTACAACATGGATATATAATGAGAGAAGAGCAAAGGAAAAATCCCCCTTCGGTTTCTGAGGGATTTAAACAACTCAGAAAGGAACGGCAAAAAACAAAAACTAATGAGTCTTAGCTATCTCATTGATGAAAATGTAAATCCAATTTATCCCCAGCAACTAAAAATTATAGAACCCAGTATTAATGTAATTGAAGTCAAGTTATTTAGTCTTCATTTAATCTGGTTTCAACGGCTTCAATAACTTCCTCAAAGTTTGATTGTTGATGTCTGTTTGTTGTTAGGTTATTTATCGTTTTTAAGGTGTCAGTTATTTTTGCTATTTTCTGACGAATTTCTTTATATAAATTAAGGTCATCTGTAATACCCTGTAAGTTATCAAGTCCTCCTTTTTTCATCATATTTTCTAGGTTGTTTATTTTTGCTTCCCAGTAGTGAATATAGCCGAGTCTTCCTACAGCATTATATATATTAGCATCATCTAAAACTAGAGGGAATATTCGGGCAATAAAATCACCATTTTTATCAATTTCAATCAATTCAAACATACAGTTTTCAGATTTAAGATATTGATCACTAATAACAACGATAATAATATTACTTTTACTAATACATTTCATAAAATCTGTAATAGATTCTTTGTAAGCTAAATTTTGTTTATCTTTTATCAAATTGATTCCTTTAGTTTTAAAAGCAATAGAAAGCTGTTCTACAATTTCTTGACTCTGACGTTCCCAAGCATAAGAAACAAAAATTTCATGGGATTGATTAATCATAATCAGATTTAGTTATTATGACTTAGAATAATGATCAACAATTTTTCCCACAGCTTCTATTGCGTAAATACGAACCATTTCGTCTTGGTCATGAAACGCTTGAATTAAACTATTAATAGCTAATTGTGAACCAATTTGTCCTAATGATTTAGCAGCAGTAGCGCGAACTGTTGCTTCATGATCTTGTAAAGATTGAATCAAATAATTAACCGCTTCTTCTGAGCCAATTTTTCCTAAAGTTTCGACGGTAGCTGTACGAATGTAGGGATTTGAATCATTAATATAATTAACAAGATTCGGGACAAGAGAATCATTTTCAATCTTATCTAATCCTTCCATAATGTTACCTAATGCTTGGATAATATTGAGTCGAACTCCTGCATTTTGATTATGAATATGAGCAATTAAAACTTGTAAAGCTAATTCGCTACTAACTTTCCCTAAAGCTTCTGCTGATTTGGCACGAATATCAGGATTTTTATCCTCTAATTGGATAGATAAAGCATTAATTATTGTTTGAGTATGTTCTAAGGAAAGAGAAGAAGAAAGGGTATTTTTATTAATAGTTTCTAAGTTTGACATTTTGACCTGTTCTATAATTAATTTATAAACATTATAATTAATTTTTCCAATGTTTGTTCTTGATTACAATTTATTTACTCTTCATTCAATCTGGTTTCAACTGCTGTAATAATCGCTTCAAAGTCTGATTCCTTGTGCATTTCTGTGGTTAAAGTATTCATATTCTTTAAGATGTTAGTTAATTCAGCAATTTGATTACGAATTTCTGTATATAAGTTGAGATCATCGGTAATCCCTTGTAAGTTGGCTAAACCTCCTGTTTTCATGGCATCTTCTAGATCTTTTATTTGTGCCTCCCAATGTTGTATATAGTATAATCTAGAAGCAGCTTTATAAATATTGGCATCGGGTAAAACAATAGGAAAAATTCGATCATAAAAGTTGCCATTTTTAGCAATTTCTATTAATTCAAACATACAGTTTTTAGATTTGAGATATTTATCACTAAGGACAACAATAATACATTTTCCTTGTCCCAGACGCTGCATAAATTCTTTGATTAATCCTTTATAACCTACGTCTCGTTTATCTCGAATAATAGTGATTCCTTTTGTTTTAAATGCGTTATCAAGTTCATTGGTGAGGGTTTCGCTATCTCCTCCCCAAGCATAGGAAATAAATATTTCTGAATTAGTCATCATTTTAACAGTAGATTTAGGAACAATAACAATATTAATTGAATTACTTTCATCCTCACAAATTTCTAATACATAACCATCTTCTCCTTGTCGGGGATGGGGAACAATATCTACTAATATAGCAGTAGCACCTTTTTTTAGGTTATATTCTGGGACATCTTTAGTTAAAAAAACTTGTTGATATAAAGTAGTCATAATCGGATTAAATTACTATTTAAGAGATGAATTTATTATAGTTATTAACCAGAAATATTGAATATTAAGAAAGACAGAAAAAATCATTCTAATGAATAATCGACACTAATAATTAATGCCAACAATAATTGTTGAATAATTTCATCGGAAACTATGCCAAATTTATTAATAAATCTTTGGGTTGAAATACTACGGATCTGTAGGACATTTCCCGCAGAATCTTGACTTAAACCATTCAAGTTATTTTTAACAATCTTAACCATGAAAGGACGATTAATAAATTTATTTTGCCAAGTCGTTACAGGAATAACTATTCTTAAAGCAATAGGACTATAAATATCTGAACTGATGACAATTACGGGACGTTTTTTCTTAATTTCTTGTCCAATCGTTGGATCAAGATTGACTTGCCAAATTTCGCTTCTTTTGGGATTAATCGTCATTATCTTCTAATCCTTCTCCGTCTAGCTGAGAAAATAAATTTAATTCGGGATCATTGTTAATATCTTCGGCAATTTCTTGTATTATTGGTGATAATAGTTTATGTCTTTCTTCTAGGGAAAGTTTAGCAATTTCTTGTAAGGAAGGAATGATAGTATTAACCGTATTTTGATTGATGTTTGTTGTGTTGGTTTTCATGACTATTACTCTTAGATAATTTTCAAACTAATAAATTGAATTTTCTGATCGATTTTTCGTTTTAACCAAACAGTAATCATTACTAATTTTTCACCATTAATACTGTTTAACTCTCCTTTGACGTGATACAAGATTCCATACTCATTTTCTTGAGATTGACTGACGATATTCTGAGTAATGAGTTGCTTAATAGCTTGTTTCAGTTCTTGGGGGTTAGATAGACTAAATCCTGCTTGAGTCAGTTGTCTTGATTTATCATGATGTTGTCTATATTTTAAGCAGTATTCTGTTAACTTTGTGTCAGAGATATGGGAATTTTGAGGTATTTTTAGGAAGGGGAAGCAAAGAGTTTGATAAATTTTACATTTATTTTGGATGGTTTCTAGGGCTTTAAGGATATTAGAAAAACTCTTATTATGATGTTGCTGATCATCTCTTAATAAGAAAGTAGATAGGCTCTCAATAGTATTTTCTGAACCGATGTTTTCCAATTCTTTTGCTGCATTATTACGAACGATCCAATCAGAGTGATTTAAAGCACTTTTGAACCTCTCAATATCTTCCTTTGAAGTAATCTTTCTCAAAGCTTCTGCTGGATTGTTACGAACTGTCATAGCAGCATGATTTAAAGGCTTTTCTAAGCTCTTAATCGCTTTTTTTGAACCAATTTTCCCCAATGCCTTGGCTGCACTTTCACGAACCCCCATAACAGAATCATTTAAAGCAAGTTGTAAGCTATTAATAACTTTTTCTGAACCAATGTTCCCTAATGCATTTGCTGCTTTCCTACGAACCCAACTATCAGAATCATTTAAAACTGCAACTAAACTCTCAATAGCTTTTTCTGAACCAATCTTACCTAATGCTTCTGCTGCTCTCTCACGAACATCATCATCAGAGTCATTTAAAGCAATTTCTAAGCTTTCAATAGCTTTTTCTGAACCAATGTTCCCTAATGCATTTGCTGCACTCCTACGAACATATTTATCAGAGTCATTTAAAGCAATTTCTAAGCTTTCAATAGCTTTTTCTGAACCAATGCTCCCTAATACATTTGCTGCTCTCTCACGAACCCACCCACTAGAGTCATTTAAAGCCTTTTCTAAGCTCTCAATAGCTTTTTCTGAACCAATCTTTCCCAATACTGCTGCTACATAGAAACGAACCCGCCCATCAGAGTCATTTAAAGCAATTTCTAAACTCTCAATAGCTTTTTCTGAAGCAATGTTCACTAATACTTCTGTTGCTACCTCACGAACCCGCCAACCAGAGTCATTTACAGCCTTTACTAGACTCTTAATAGCTTTTTCTGAACCAATATTACCTAATGCTTCTGCTGCTTTCCTACGAGTATTCTCATCAGAGTTATCTAGTGCGGTTGCTAAACTATCAATAGCTTGATCAGAACCAATATTCCCCAATGCTTCTACTGCATTCCTACGAATCCACTTATCAGGATCATTTAAAGCCTTTTCTAAGCTCTCAATAGCTTGATCAGAACCAATATTCCCCAATGCTTCTACTGCACTCCTACGAACCCAAATCCAAACAAAAGGCTCATTTAAAACTGCAACTAAACTCTTAATAGCTTTTTCTGAACCAATCTTACCTAATGCTTCTGCTGCTTTCCTACGAACATCATCATCAGAATCATTTAAAGCAATTTCTAAGCTCTCAATGGCTTTGTCTGAACCAATATTACCTAATGCTTCTGCTGCTTTCCTACGAACATTGTCATCAGAGTCATTTAAAGACTTTTCTAGCTCAGATACCGCTTCCTCAGACTTTGTTCTCTCCAACAACTCTATCCGATATAAGGCTGGAATCTCTAACTTTTTAACTAAATCAACTGTCTCACCCTGAAATGTATAATTTACCTCCCCTGCTAACCTTGCACCTAATTTTAAGTCCACTGCTAACCCCAACTTAACTAACCTCACTACTTGCTTTTCCTCCTTGAATAACCCTGCAACTACCGCCATCGGTTCCGTCCATTTAAGACAATTAAGATAGTCCCACTGTAACTGTTCATCCGTTAGCTTATCAAACTCTAGCACTAGGGTTTCCGCAGCATAATATTCCTGGATTAACTGATGACGAAATTCAATGTCATCCTGTCCCCGTCGTTGTAAAAGATGATAATTCAATAAATCTTGTAACCAAAGACGACAACGACGCAAAGAATAGTCTGTTTCCCTTGCTTCTGCTAAAAATTCCCCTAAAATAGTTTCTGCTTCTGTGGCACTAATAGCCGGTTCATCTTTGCGCTTGGTCATCTCAAACGCCAGATGTTTCAACGAATCTGACCATAATAGACGAGAATCAGCTTTAGTCTTGACATAAGGCTTTACTTTATCAATTAAGGCATCATCATAAATCTTTGTAAAGTCCCGAAACAAGCCCCCTAAAGTATCAGGGATTTCCTGCTGATTCTCTACAAAAACGTAACATAACATACATAACAGCAAAGGAGTTTCTCCTAACTCTTTTATTCTTCCTCCTAACTGCTTTAACCTCCCCTCAGCTTCTTTTTCAGGTAAATAACCTTTAACAAACTGCTGCATCTGAGGTTCCGTCAACGGTTCCATTGTCAGCTTTTTCTCAATATTCAAATCACCCCGCAACCCCAATTCTCTCGTGGTGAAAATCATGGGAATTTGGGAATATTGCTGCTCAAACTGCTGTAAATCTCGATAAGCTGCATTGGATGGCAACTCATTCACTCCATCCACCAATAACAGCAATTTACCTTCTCTTAATAAAGTTTCTAGGTCATTGCCATTGACATTTAACAGGTTTTGTGATATGAAGTTTTGAATTAAATCTAGAACTGATGTTTTATAGGATCTGAGTTCTACCAATACAGGAATTTTTCCTAATTTCTGTTTCTCACTCTCTTCTAACAATAAACGAATCAAAGCAGTAGATTTTCCCGATCCAGGTTTTCCTCGTAATAAGACATGATTGGCTGAATATTTTCGTAATCCTTCTAAAACACCTAATTTTTCTATTTTCTCTTGTTCCTCTTTTCTATTTTCTCCTTCATCCTTCTTAGGGACAGTTTGCACCTTTACATCTAAATCTAACAAGGGAGAAAAAGCTGGCAATTCACTTCTGACTTCATCAGGCGATCGCATTTTATCATCACTTCTGTGTTTAAATATTTCTTTGCTAACAACATCCGTAACAGTATAAGTCTTCCACCACTGCGTATATTTGGGATTATTGCAGATTGCGTCTAAATATGCTGAAAAATCCACCGTCACGATTAATTACAAGGTTTATCAAAAATATACTTAATTATAGATTGTAGGCCGATGCACTGCCCACCTTTTAATTGATATAGCATTTCCTGGACTCATGAGGTACACCTAAGATTCAACTTCTGAACTCCCGAACTCCTCAACTCCCGAACTCCTAACTCCTAAAACTAGAAGAGTTTGTACCTCACAAGTATGGGAACTGCTATATTTGGATCAAAATAATTAACTGTTTTTGTTGCAGCGATCGCACGATTTCTAAGTCAATAGAAACTTTCGCTAAAATATCTTTAACCCTTAATTTTCCATCACAATTTTGCATAAAATTATATTCAGCATCGTTTAAAGTAATGGGTTGATAATCATAATTAAGTAAACTTTGACTCGGCCAACCATGTAAACAAGGATGAAGTTCAACCATAGCAGATAATAAGGTTTCATCCTCTGACCAATCTGTTTTAATTATAGGGGGTTTTCCTAAGAAAAATTCGTAATGAGTTATGTTTTCTGGATCGAGTAATTCAGTCAATCGATATCGTTGGCGATCGCTTAATTCTCCTGACCGTTTTATCAGTTCTTCTGATTCTCCAATTAATCGTTTTAATTCCCAATATTGAGGGTTAGAAAAGCCAATGAATTCTAGTCCCGATGCTTCAATTAATTCAAATAAAGTATCAATATTATAATCTGTTTCTTGGGGATGAACATACATATCGGCAAAGGATTCATCTCGCTGATTTTCCCATGACCATCTCTCTTTTTCTCGCTTGAGAATTCGGTTATTTTCTGGTAATAATTCAAACAGTTTTCGCCCAACAAAAACCCCATCTTTATAATCACCTTTAGTTTCCGTTTGTAGCAGAGAAATGGCTTTTTGCATTAGCTGAATTTCCCATCTTCCTAACTCTGCATAGACAAAAATATGAAAGATTCCACCAGGGGCTAATTTTTTAGATAAGGCTTTAATTCCTGCGATGGGATTGGGTAAATGATGCAACACTCCCACACAGTTAATTAAGTCAAACTCTCCTTCAATTTTATCAGCATTTTCTAAGGGTAAATGATGGAAAGAAATAGGATAATTATGGTTAGCTGCAACTCCTGATTGTTGAATCCGTTTTTGTGCAATTTCTAAGGCTTTTTCACTAATATCAATTCCCACAATTTCAGCATGAGGATTTAATAAAATTAAGTATTCTGTTCCCACTCCTGTTCCACACCCTGCGTCTAAAATACGAATCGTTTCTGTCGCGGGTTTTCTCCCTGTACAAAAGTTATAAGCAGCAATCCAATTCCATCGCCAATTATACCCTGGTGGCGGTTCATCTAATAAAGGTTCTGGGGGGAAAGGATAAGTATTATAAAGTTGTTGAACGGCTGAACTTTCAGGAGAAAAATTACTCATAAATTTAGCAAAAAAACGATTCAATGTCTCAAAATAGATTTACAGTTAACTATTATCTCATTAAATGATCCTCGTAATCTAATTAAAATCTTAATTAAACATTAATTTGAAGATAATTGTAGAACGTAGGGTGGGCAAACTTTCAACGTTAGATAATTTGTTAAGATGTCTTTAGGATTTGCCCACCCTACAATGTTTCAAAATTGCTAATAATATATTTAATTTGTTTAGCTGAAATATCTGTCTGATCTGACTTAGAATAAATAATAAGCATTAGAACACAGCGATTATCTTTAATTTGATAGATAACTCGATATCCACTACTTTTTCCTTTTTGAATATCACTATTTTTAAGACGAACTTTTAGAACAGTATAACCTGTACCTATGATTTTATCACCAATAAAGTTACCAGACTGAAGCTCATCAATAAGAGGTTGTAAGTCCTTACGAATATTGCGATAACGTTTAGCAAGTGTCCGAATTCGTTCTTTAAATTCATCAGCAAAAAACAGATTAATTTCAGACATCAATGCCATCCCATAATTCAGCAATAGGATGAATTTTATTCTCTTTAACTTGTTGTAGAGAAGCCCGTAAACTAGCAAAAATTAGGTCATTATGTTCATCTTCATCATCTATGGGCGAACTGATAATATTCCGGTTTAATAACAGTTGATAAAAATCGTCATTCGTCATCCTACTAAGTTGAGCAGCCTTTTCCCAAGAAATTCGCTGTTGCTGGTAAAGCATGATGGCAATTTCTCGAAGCATTTCTGTTTCGGTCATTTGGGCTGTTTTTAAAAGTTCAATCGGTAAATTAATGTTCATAATAGCCCGAATCGTAATAATTATCTTTCTCTCCACAATATAGCATTTTCCTTTTAGTTATGTAACGCAAATTTTAACAGGACTATTAGTTATAAGTATAATCAAATAACGTAGGGTGGGCAAAATTTGATAATTTATAATTGGTTCATATATTTCTAGTTTTGCCCACCCTACAAGTGCAAATTGCTATACAGTAAAAGATAATCCTAAAAACTATCAATAATGATTACTATTGCACTCCCTAAAGGCGCATTATTATCAGATTCCATTGAACTCTTTAAACGCATTGGATTAGATTTTAGTGCCTTTTTAGACTCCAAAAACCGTCAATTACAAATAACCGATCCCACCAATACCGCCAAAGGATTATTAGTGAGAGCCACCGATGTACCCGTTTACGTCGAATATGGACAAGCACAATTAGGTATAGTTGGGTATGATTTACTATTAGAAAAAAGCCCAGAAGTGGCTCATCTAGCAGACTTAAACTTTGGCGGTTGTCGGATGTCCGTCGCTGTTCCCAAAACCAGTCCCTACCAAACCCCCACAGAATTACCCCCCAATAGCAAAGTTGCCTCAAAATTTGTCAACTGTGCTAAAACCTATTTCCAACAGCTAGACTTACCGGTCGAAATTATACCCCTCTACGGTTCGGTTGAACTTGGTCCCATTACCGGAATGTCAGAAGCGATCGTTGATTTAGTCTCCACAGGACGCACCCTCAAAGAAAATGGCCTAGTGGAAGTGGATACCCTATTTCAGAGTACGGCTCGCCTCATTGCTCATCCCCTCAGTTATCGGTTAAATTTAGATAATCTTAATGATTTGGGCGAACAAATTAAAAATTCTGTGTCAAAATCATAAAAACAATTGACCCTAAAACATTATTAATGGAGGAATAAACAGAAAAAAATTCAAACAAAAAACGCAAAATAGTAGTTAATGCTACAAAATCCTACATTAATAATAAGGACAAAAAAGCTGTGCTAAAATCAGCTTACAAGGGCAAGCAACAGGTGATGGATTAATAAAGATATGTTTGAACGCTTTACAGAAAAAGCTATTAAGGTAATTATGCTGGCGCAGGAAGAGGCTCGTCGGCTTGGTCACAACTTTGTTGGGACTGAACAAATTCTTCTTGGCCTCATCGGCGAAGGAACCGGAGTCGCTGCCAAAGTTCTCAAATCAATGGGGGTTAACCTAAAGGATGCTCGTATTGAAGTAGAGAAAATCATTGGCCGAGGATCGGGTTTCGTTGCTGTTGAAATTCCTTTTACCCCAAGAGCAAAACGAGTTCTAGAACTTTCCTTAGAAGAAGCTAGACAATTAGGACACAACTATATCGGTACTGAACACCTTCTCTTAGGCTTAATTAGAGAAGGGGAAGGGGTGGCAGCAAGGGTTCTAGAAAACCTTGGTGTAGACCTCTCCAAAGTGAGAACCCAAGTGATTCGCCAATTAGGGGAAACCGCAGAGGTGGCCGCTGGTGGTGGAACCCCAGGACGCACCAAAACTCCTACCTTAGACGAATTCGGTTCCAATTTAACCCAGTTAGCAGCCGATGGACAACTCGATCCTGTGGTGGGACGACAAAAAGAAATTGAGCGCGTGATCCAAATTCTGGGCCGTCGTACCAAGAATAACCCTGTTCTTATTGGGGAACCTGGTGTGGGTAAAACAGCGATCGCAGAAGGGTTAGCCCAACGCATTGCTAACAAGGATATTCCCGACATCCTCGAAGAGAAACGAGTCGTCACCCTCGATATTGGTTTATTAGTTGCAGGAACCAAGTACCGTGGGGAATTTGAGGAACGACTGAAGAAAATTATGGACGAAATTCGTCAAGCAGGAAACGTTATCCTGGTTATTGATGAAGTTCATACCCTCATCGGTGCAGGTGCAGCAGAAGGGGCGATCGACGCAGCTAACATTCTCAAACCGGCTTTAGCACGGGGTGAATTACAATGTATTGGTGCAACTACCCTAGATGAATACCGTAAGCACATCGAACGGGATGCAGCCTTAGAACGTCGTTTCCAACCCGTCATGGTAGGGGAACCCTCCGTTGACGAAACCATCGAAATTCTCTACGGCCTCAGAGAACGCTATGAGCAGCATCATAAGCTCAAAATTTTAGATGAAGCGTTAGAAGCAGCAGCCAAACTATCTGATCGCTATATTTCTGACCGTTATCTCCCTGATAAAGCCATTGACTTGATCGATGAAGCAGGATCACGGGTACGGTTAATCAATTCTCAACTGCCTCCTGCGGCCAAGGAATTAGACAAAGAACTGCGGACTATCTTGAAGCAAAAAGATGACGCAGTTCGCTCCCAAGACTTCGATCGCGCTGGAGAATTGCGGGATCAAGAAATGGATATTAAAGAGCAAATTCGCTCTATTTCTACCGCTAAGAAAGGGGAAGGAGAAAGCGAAGAACCCTTTGTAGATGCGGAAGAAATCGCCCACATCGTCGCTTCTTGGACTGGGGTTCCAGTGAACAAGTTGACGGAAACTGAATCCGAAAAACTTCTCCACATGGAAGATACCCTACATCAACGGTTAATCGGTCAAGAAGATGCGGTTAAAGCGGTTTCTAGGGCTATTCGTCGGGCAAGAGTTGGGTTAAAGAACCCCAACCGTCCTATTGCTAGTTTCGTCTTCTCAGGACCGACTGGTGTGGGTAAAACCGAGTTAACCAAGGCGTTAGCGACCTACTTCTTCGGGTCAGAAGAAGCCATGATTCGTCTGGATATGTCCGAATACATGGAACGCCATACGGTTTCTAAGTTAATCGGTTCCCCTCCAGGATATGTGGGTTATAACGAGGGTGGACAACTAACAGAAGCAGTTCGTCGTCGTCCTTATACCGTTGTGCTGTTCGATGAAATTGAAAAAGCACACCCCGATGTCTTCAATATGCTTCTACAAATCTTAGAAGACGGACGTTTAACGGACGCTAAGGGACGTACAGTGGACTTTAAGAACACCTTATTAATCATGACCTCTAACATCGGTTCTAAGGTCATTGAGAAGGGTGGCGGTGGTCTCGGATTTGAGTTTGAAGATGACCAAACCGAAGCACAGTACAACCGTATTCGCAACCTGGTTAACGAAGAATTGAAGCAATACTTCCGACCTGAGTTCCTCAACCGACTAGATGAGATTATCGTCTTCCGTCAGTTGAACAAAGAAGAAGTCAAGGAAATTTCCGAAATTCTCCTCAAAGAAGTGTTTGCACGGTTAACTGAGAAAGAAATTACCCTACAAGTTACCGATAAATTCAAGGAACGCTTAGTAGAAGAAGGGTATAACCCTGCGTATGGTGCAAGACCTTTGCGTCGTGCCATTATGCGTCTTCTAGAGGATGTTCTCGCTGAAGAGATTCTTTCTGGACGAGTGGGTGAAGGAGATATCGCTGTGGTTGATATCGGCGAAGATGGAAAAGTTAAAGTGGTTTCTGGTGATAAACAGCCAGTTTTAGCTAAAGCTACTGACTCGTAATGATTCAGATTTAACCCTCAAGCAACGGTAGAAGTTTCGCCCTTCT
>JASJDW010000093.1 GCA_030064955.1 Crocosphaera sp. | reverse complement strand
TCTTACCCATTGCATGGTTTCTATATCAATTTCGTTAAACATATAGGACATATATTCATTTTTATCGGCACCAATACCATGTTCTCCGGATAAACTTCCCCCTAATTCTACACATAATTTGAGAATTTCTCCCCCTAATTCTTCTACTTCTTCCCATTGTCCAGGAATGGCATTATCATACAGAATTAACGGGTGTAAATTACCGTCTCCAGCATGGAAAACATTAGCAATACGATAACCATGTTCTGACCCTAATTGATTAATTTTTTCCAGAACATTCGCTAATTGGGTACGGGGAACCACGCCATCTTGCACAAAATAATTAGGACTAATATTACCCGCAGCAGCAAAGGCCGCTTTTCTTCCTTTCCAAAGTTTTAAACGGGTTTCTAAATCGTTAGCTGAGGTGATTTCTCTGGCTCCATTGTTGCGACAAATTTCTGCCACTTTTTCTTTATAAGCTGACACTTCAACGGATAAACCGTCTAATTCCACTAATAAAATCGCTGCTGCATCCCGTGGATAACAATTAGTTTTGACTGTATCTTCTACCGCATTAATACAGAAATTGTCCATAATTTCCATGCCGGCTGGAATGATACCAGAACTAATAATATCTGCCACCGCTTGTCCGGCGGATTCAACGTTAGTAAAATCAGCTAAAACAACGCAAATGGTTTCAGGGGTTTTGAGAATTTTTAAGGTTATTTCTGTTGCGATGCCTAACGTTCCTTCTGACCCCACAAATAATCCAGTTAAGTCATACCCTGGCATTTCAGGAATGCTACCCCCAACCTCAATAATTGAGCCATCAGGAACCACTAATTTTAATCCTAAAACGTGATTGGTTGTCACCCCATATTTTAAACAATGAACGCCGCCAGAATTTTCTGCTACATTACCCCCAATAGAACAGATAATTTGACTCGAAGGGTCCGGCGCGTAATAAAAACCGGCACCGCTTACCGCTTGTGTAACCCAATTATTAATGACTCCAGGTTGTACCGTCACCCGTTGATTTTCGAGGTCAATATCCAGAATTTGTTTCATGCGCGCTGTAACAATTAGGACGCAATCTTCTACTGGTAACGCACCTCCCGATAGTCCGGTGCCGGCACCCCGGGCTACCCAAGGAATTTGATGGTCATGACAGATTTTAACGGCTGCGGCCACTTCTTCGGTGCTGCGCGGTAAAACTACGATAGCAGGACGTTGACGGTAGGCGGTTAAACCATCACATTCGTAGGTTAAGAGTTCTTCTTTACGACGAATGACTCCATCTTTCCCGATAGCTGTTTCTAAGGCTTTGATGATGGGTCGCCATTTTTTATCCGTGTCGTTTAAAATTCGATTTAATAACATGGGGTTAGGATTAATTCTTGTGTTTTATTGTAGCTGATTTGTTCCATCTGAGGGGGACAAGAGAATATAGTTGTTTTTCGACAGTCAAAAGTTATTACTTTTCGAGACAGATAATTTTTTGACAACTTATTTCAAAAAATATCTTTAACACAATGTATTATAGTAAAGTTATCAATTCCATAAGTTATAATAAATAAAAATTAGGATACAACTAGATGCTAGAAATTAACAAAAGTTATGTCTTAGACAAAAATAATAACCTGATTGCAGTACAGATTCCTATTGCTGAATTTGAAAAAATAGAAGAAATTATCGAAGATTATGGACTAGGAAAACTGATAGAAGAAGTGGAAAATGATAAACCCTTGTCTAAAAAAGAAGCCTTAAAGTATCTAGAATCAATTGGAAATAAAAATGTGGGAAATTAAATACACTAAAAGGTTTTTATGTGATCGCTAATCTTGCCGTTGCTCCTTTTAATTTTAATTCTCTTCCGCAAACATTGCTCGTCGCTGGTTAACAACCGGCCAATCTTCATTTTCTCCCCCAATAATCAACCTTTTAATTACAATTAATTCTTGACTCAATTGTGTCAACGCATTGATCAAAATATCAAGAGCAATTAAATCACTGGTACCGAGATCAAACCAACAACGACCCCAAACCCCTTCATATTCAAACTCCGCCATATTGTGCATTGGGGCCATCATAATCTCATCAGAAACTTGGGTATTATACTCCATATAACTGATTTCCACCCCCATATCTTGGACTTGGAGATTTTCCGCATTAAACCCCCCCAATTTACCCAAATAAAACCAAGAATTAAACACTTCTTCTATGTACTGTCTTTCCATAGGAGAAGGAACAGTTTCAAACTCCAACCAAACCCACAAATCAAAGGGATTAAACTCTCTAAATTGAACTTCCATAAATCATTAACTAAGACGTAACATCACTATTTCTATTAGTGACATCCTCCCCAACCAAATCAAAGATTATGGTTGGGGCTTCCCGACTCACGACGGGATATTTCTGCCCACAGAGGCAAGCCCCTACGCCAGTTATCTAGGCTCATCACCCCCGACACCTCGACTTGACAGACGGTTTCCTTTCCTCTGAGTCCCAGAGTAGTAGTTTCTATACCTCGATTACAGATTTCCTGAGCCGATGCCACGTCACGGTCAACAAAAGTATCAAGCCCGTAACCGCATTCATGACAGACGTGAAACCTGTCAGCCAGGGTTTTTCTGACTTCTGCACGACAATTTGGGCAAGTTTGGCTAGTTCCCCGATGGTCAACCAAGCCGAAATACTTACCTCTTACCTGACAGACATATTTCAAAATATCCCTGAATTGCCCAAAACCTGCATCAAGGGTATGCTTGCCCAAAAATCCCTTAGCCATAGTACGAAAGTCAATATCTTCCATAAAGATACTGTCTCCCATATCACAAATTTTATGGGCTAATTTGAACTGGTAGTCTTTGCGCTTGAAAGCAATATGATTGTGTTGCTTTTCTACTTTCTTTCTGGCTTTTTCGTAGTTCTTAGAACGCTGTCTTGAGTGCGTCTTACATTCGCCGTGCAACGACGAATTACGCACTCGCTTCGTTTTTCTTGCCAACCGACGTTGTAGCACTTTCAGCCGACGGTGTTCGGTTTTGAAGAATTTACGTCCTTTTTCTAGATAAGAATCGGATGTAGCAAGATAAGAATTCAAGCCAACATCTAAACCTAGTGGATGCCCAAATGGTGTCTCTATGTCAGGCAAAACTATGTCAGATTGAATGCTGATCACAGCAAACCAACTGAAAGCTTTTTTGATAATTCTTACCTGTTTGATAATAAAACCATTAGGAATTGGACGATGAAGATTTATCTGGACTTTACCCAATTTAGGTAACTTTATTTGCCACCCAGTCAACGGGTTGCTTATAAATTGAGGAAACAGTAAAGACTTCATTTGTCCATATTTCTTGAACCGAGGAAAGCCAAACCCCCGATTACGAAAAAAATCCCAAGCATCATGAAGTCTTCTAACATTAGTTTGTAAGACTTGGCTTGGGACTAAAGCTAACTCAAGATATACTTTTTTAGCTAAAGGTAATTGGTTTTGTTGCTGATGGTAGCTTGGAAAAGGATAGCTTGCCGCCATGATGTATTCTGACTCTACACTACACCGATCTATTGGACACTTCCTCGAAGCTATCCAATCCTTTAGTTCACCCAAAGCATAGTTATAAGAACGGCGACAAATTTCTAGCCATTCAGACAACATCCCCTCTTGTTTGCTATCGGGGTATATGCGGTAACAATAGTTGAGCGTTAGAGTCATCATGCTATGTTAGCACAAAAATCCTAATGTGGTAACATAAGAGATTTTACGAGGTTGTGCTGTCGCACGTTAATATATTGGTCCGGCTGTATCCACACGCTGACCGTTGCCGATTCCCTTAAACTCCTCGGACGGTACAGCCTGGGACTTAGCCCGACATTTAGAGTTAAATTATTAAAAAGGCGACCTTTGCGATCGCCTTTTTTAGTCTCAAAAATGTAATTTCCAGAGCGTTTAAACAGTTGCTAACTCAGGTTGAGGGCGTTTACTATTACGAATTCCCTCAATCGCTTCTGCATAGTCAGGTGCTTTAAAGACAGCCGATCCGGCTACAATAGCATTAGCTCCTGCTTCTAACACTTGCCAGGTGTTACCAGGCTTAAGTCCACCATCCACTTCAATCCAGGGATCAAGTCCTTTTTCGTCGCACATTTGACGCAATGTGCGAATTTTAGCCACCATTTCAGGAATAAAGCTTTGACCCCCAAAACCAGGGTTAACACTCATAATTAACACTAAGTCACACAATTCTAAAACATATTCAATCAGTTCTAAAGGAGTCGAAGGATTGAGAACCACGCCTGCTTGTTTTCCTAATTCTCGGATTTGCCCTAATGTGCGATGTAAGTGGGGTGAAGCATTGTGTTCTGCATGAACGGAGATAATATCAGCCCCAGCTTTAGCAAAGTCAGCTACATATTTTTCAGGTTCGACAATCATTAAATGAACATCGAGGGGTTTTTGTGTGTAGGGACGAATTGCATCAACAATTAATGGACCGATGGTGATGTTAGGAACAAAACGGCCATCCATGACATCGACATGAATCCAATCTGCGCCTGCTTTATCCACTGCTTCGATTTCTGCCCCTAAACGGCTAAAATCAGCCGAAAGGATGGAGGGGGAAATAACAGTAGATTTGGTGGATTGAGTCATAATAATAGTGTTTCTCCGTCGGATTGCTTATGATGACGATATTAACAAAGTCTTTAGATTAGTGTAAAACTTTTTTGCTTTAACTACCACCAATTGGGACCCATTAAGCCCCACACCCTTAATCACAGGTTTTCCACTGATCTGAAGTTCCTTACCCTCAGCATCAATAAACTGCTCAAACTAACCTCAAATTGGGATAGTTAGCTAAAACCTCATCTCGAGTAAGGGTATCGCCTTGGGCTTGAGGTGTCCAGAGGATTTCTATGGCTAAGAGGCGATCGCTCCCAATTGCTGCGACTTGTTGCAGGGCTTGTTTGAGATCTTGAACGTCATTAATCTCAGGAAGGGTGACTTTTCCCTGAACCCCGACAATGATCGAGGCCACAATATATTCTCCTGATTCTGTGAATTTAGATAATTCTCCTTTGCCTTCTAACAATTGGAGTTGAGAAGCACTGGTTAATTGATTATTAACATTTGAGAGGGTTTCTGCACTAAATTTACTTCTTTCGGCTAGGGCCAATTGATTAAATTTTCCTTCTGCTGCGTCAATGGAAGCGGTACTGGCTTCAGTTAAACCAGACACCCAATATTCAGGATGACGCAACAGGGCTAAACTGGCCTCTTGTAAAACCATTGTCCGTCCCGATGGTGTATTCGTATCAGCGGTTTGGGCCAGTTCATCCAGTTCTTTTTGTAAGTAACGGCCACTGGCTAGTAAAGCCACCTGGACTTTAGCAACAGAGACTTGAGGGTTATTATAATTGTTTCCCATCTCGCCACCCCCTAGGTTACCAAGGGTTCTAATCAAAAAGTTAGCAAGGGCAATAACAATCAGTACAGTAAATAGACTACCAAAGCCCCCAAAACCAAAAAAGGGAATCAAAAAGGGAAAGCCAAAGCCTCCGCCTCCATAGCCATATCCCCCTCCGTATCCACCGCCTGAGGGAGAGGTATATGTACGGCTAGGACTTCTAAAGGAACCCCCGCCAATTCTTCCCCCAGTACGGGCTGCTAAAGCACTACTAACATCTCCGAAAACAAGAGTAATGACTAAAACTAGGATAAGTAAAGGTTTCAAAAAAGGTTTGATTTTTCTTAACATACAACGATCATTAGTTAACTCTGATTATGTCTTATTTATAGTTTATCTAGATTTCTCTTTTATTACTGTTTCACTGCTCAGACTCCTCCAAAGTCTGCTAAACTAACAAAAACTCTAGTGCTAGGGTATTGAGTTGACATCCTCACGCGCCGTAAAACGGTGGTGATTCCTAAACCTCACGATCTAGGTTTCTGTTTCTTAGCAGTTGCCTTCCGAGATTTACTCTCTTCAGGTCTTACACTCGCTCCACAGACTGACACCGCTTGCCCTGCGGCCAAAATATTCTGAGATGCGTTAATATCGCGGTCATGGTTAGCTCCACATTTAGGACATTCCCATTCACGAATATTTAACGGCAATTTATCTACAATGTGACCACAATTGCCACAGCGTTTACTACTAGGAAAGTAACGGTCAATTTTGATTAATTTTTTGTCATACCAGTCACATTTATATTCTAGTTGTCGATTAAACTCTCCCACCCACCCCTCTAGCTCCCCTCCTGGGAGGGGATGGGGGTGGGTTGCTCTCGCTAATTTATGGTGTCTTGGTGCGCGTTCCCTTGCGCCGTTCGACGGCGCGGGGTCGCACCGCTTTCTTACCATATTCCTAATAGCTAAGTCCTCAATAGCAATTAAGTCATTCTCTCGTACAAGTTTAGTCGTTAACTTATGGAGAAAATCGGTACGAGCATCTTTAATTTGAGCGTGAACTTTAGCTACTTCTAGCCTTGCTTTATAGCGGTTATTTGAGCCTTTGGTTTTCCGACTCAAAGCTTTCTGCTTTCTTTTTAGCTTTTTGTACAAGCGATTAAAATGTTTAGGGTTGGCTATCTTTTCTGAATTACTTGTGGTAATTAAGCTAGTAACCCCTACATCAATCCCTACTTGTTTACCTGTCTTGGGTAATGGTTTGATGGTTGGATCTTTAACTAAAATAGATACAAACCAGCGTCCTGATGGGTCAAGTTTAACCGTTACGGTAGAAGGCTTACAATCTTGAGGAAAAAAACGACTCCAAACGATATTTAGAGGTTTTTTGATCTTAGCTAAGAATAGCTTTCCATCCTTCCATTTAAAAGCAGACTTGGTAAACTCAGCACTACCTCCATTTCGTTTCTTTTTAAAGTTAGGATATTTAGCCCGTTGTCCCCAAAAATTAGTAAAAGCTTTTTGAAGATGTCTTAAACATTGCTGTAATGGAACACAGCTAACCTCGTTAAGAAAATCTAAATCTTCTTGCTTTTTCCATTCAGTTAACAAGCTTGATGTTTGAGTGTAACCTATTCTTTCTTGTTTCTCATACCAACCGTCAGTGCGTACTGCTAATGCTTTGTTATACACTAAGCGCACACACCCCATTGTCCGTCGCAAGAGGTTTTCTTGCGAGGGGGTTGGGTAAAACCTGAATCGATAGGCACGTTCTCTCATGTCTCACATTTTAACATATCTTTTGTGAATATGCTATACTGAGAGAATAAAGCCGCGCTAAAGACGCGGGGTTTCAGACCCAAAATTTTCAATGAAAAAATTATGAAGAATATAATTTTTGTCAAGGATTGATGACAAAGGAATTCAAATCCGGTACCTCAACCCAACCAGCGTTTTCACTTGATTGATGGGTTAAGTCCATTAATAATTGAGAATAAACCCCTTCATATAAAGATGGGGCTAATGATTGATTTTGCTCTATGCTTTCCACCCAGCGATCAACGATCCGAATAAATGGGGCTAAACGTCCATCGGTAAACACTTGAGGAAAGGCTAATCTTTTAGGAATTTCTACCTCTGTTAACGGTTTTCCAGAGGCTGCTGCTTGTAAATGGAACCCGTGAACATAATCTTTTAAATTATCGCTACCTAAGACTAACGTACCGCGATCGCCGTATACTTCTAGCCAATGTCCTCGCCCATTATACGTCACAGAACTGATGGTTAATTGCACTGGCGTACCGTCTGCAAGTTCTAAGAGGATCAAACAGGTGTCGTCCGCATCAACGGGCTTTAATTTACCGTTTTCTAGGGGATCTGGCCGTTCTTTGATGGCACATACTAACCTAGCACATAACCGTTTCACTGGACCAAATAACCAATGAATATAATCAAAAGCGTGGGAACCTACTGCGCCCAATGCACCACCCCCCCTATCTTTTCTTGCGTACCAGTTCCAACCCCGTTCTGGGTTGGCACGACTAGCCACTAACCAATCAATTTTGATCAGTCTGGGTTGTCCGACATATCCTTCTTGTAACTTTTCTGCTAAAAGTTGCCAAGCAGGAACGTAACGAAACTCAAAGTCTGCGGTGGCTACTACCTTATTGTTGGCTGCTAAATGGTACAATTCCCTGGTTTGTTGTGCAGACATGGCCATGGGTTTCTCCAAAAGAAGATGTTTCCCTGCTTCTAATATTTGTTTCCCCATATCGTAGTGTAGAAAAGGGGGAGTGGATAAGGTAACTGCATCGAGATCAGACATAGTGAGGAGTTTGTCCAACTTATTGAAAGCATAGGGAATATTGTTTTTATCAGCGATCGCTTTTGCTTTTCCTAAGTCTCTATTATAAACCGCGACTAACTTAGTACGAGGGTGATGTTGTAACCCAGGAATATGTATAGCTTGACCGAAACCCGTTCCAACGACGGCGACACGAATAGGAGAATTAGCACTCATGATCTATATGATCTGTAGATAGGATTTTTATCACTTTTATTAACATCCTTAAATATTATCTCACTAACATCAATTATGAACTATAATTTATAATGATATGATAAATAGTCTGTATCCTGAAACTGATTGACGAAATCAAACTCAATCTTCTAAGACCTTCCTTGTCGCCTTGGGTGAGAAGGATATTCTTCATGGCAGTTCATTCGCTTAGGGTGATGACTTTTTAGATCTAACCCCCTAAAATTGGAAACTGTACATTAACAGGAGGCACCGCCAACCATCGGAGATTCAGATATAGGAAAACAAAAGTACATGGTAACTCAGAAAACAACAACAAAAGACATAGGTTTCACGCACGAAGACTTTGCTGCACTCCTCGACAAATACGACTACCATTTTAGTCCTGGGGATATTGTTCCTGGGACGGTTTTCAGTATGGAACCGAGAGGGGCTTTAATTGATATTGGCGCAAAAACTGCTGCTTATATTCCCATCCAAGAAATGTCCATTAACCGAGTGGACGACCCTGATGAAGTTCTCCAGTCCAATGAAACAAGAGAATTTTTCATCCTAACCGATGAAAATGAAGATGGGCAGTTGACCCTATCCATTCGTCGTATTGAGTATATGCGAGCTTGGGAGCGAGTGCGTCAACTACAGGCAGAAGATGCTACCGTGCGTTCTAATGTCTTTGCCACCAACCGAGGCGGTGCCTTGGTGAGAATTGAAGGGTTACGGGGCTTTATTCCTGGATCTCATATTAGTACCCGTGAAGCTAAAGAAGACTTAGTTGGGGAAGAATTACCCTTAAAATTTTTAGAAGTGGATGAAGAGCGCAACCGTTTAGTGCTTAGCCACCGTCGTGCGCTGGTTGAACGGAAGATGAATGGCTTAGAAGTCGGTCAAGTGGTCATTGGTTCTGTACGAGGAATCAAACCTTATGGGGCATTTATTGATATTGGTGGGGTTAGTGGACTGCTGCACATCTCTGAAATATCTCACGACCATATTGACACTCCCCACAGTGTCTTTGGAGTCAATGATGAATTGAAGGTAATGATCATTGATCTCGATGCTGAAAGAGGACGGATTTCTTTATCCACCAAACAACTTGAACCCGAAGCGGGTGATATGTTGAAAAATCGAGATCTAGTCTTCGAAAAAGCTGAAGAAATGGCTGAAAAGTACCGTCAGAAATTGTTAGCTGAAGCAGAAGGCAAAGAAGCACCAACAGAGGAAAATTTAGAAGATATTCCCTCTGCTTCGGATAGCGATGAACCCCAAGAGGAACTGGCCGCCACTGCCTCTGCAACCGATGCAACCGGAGATGCAACCGAAGAATAGACAGCTTACACTCAGACCGCAAGAGAACTGCAAATTTAACAGGGTTAAATTGTAGAATCATTGCGGTCTTACTGCTTCATGGTTTGAGGCAGGAGGCAGATGTTAGATGTACTTTAATAACTTGCAAAGTGCTGTAGAAAGTTCATAACTGCTATGCAACCGAAACAAGCCTAGACAGTTGACATACCCCACGCCCTATAAGTGCGTGGATTCTCCAAACATCACTGTTGTGGATTTCTGATTCAACGAGTTCGCTTACAGTAATTATATTATTAAGAAATATTTATCGAATTATTAAGAAATTTTCCGATTAATTCTAGAAGTTCCTTGGCTGTTGTAAATTTCACTACAATTACGGGTGATCGCTACCTTAAAAACTTAGTTTAGAGGATAAAACGATGCCAACAGGAAATCGAGTTAAAAGTGGTTTATATAAGGGGACAGTTTCTGGATATAACTTTGAGGCATGCTTGGATGTGGACGGGACTTATCCACAGATGGAATTGAGCCTAACTCTGACCAATCAGTTACCAGGTCTCTGGATTGCCCATATGCAATCAGCAGGAACTGACAAGTGGGAAGGTGACATTTGGTATCGACACGATAAGGCAAATACAATTGTAATCGGAGACATTAAACCCAATAAATTAGCCGTTGAATATATTTCTAACGCTTCTGGGAAATTCCTGAAATTTTACTTCAAAAAAGATGAGACAAATCTATGGTGGGGTACTATCCCACGGACATCGGACTATTTCCGCCAGACTCAGTTGGAATTAGATTACGAACAAGGGGTAGAGCGATGGTTAACCTATGATACCAGTTCATTACCTCGTCCGAATGGGGTAGCGGCCGAAGAGTTAACCCTAGAAAAAGTCTATGGCAGGGCTGGCATCGAGATAACTCGCTCTGGTGAAGTTAACGCCGTTTCTAGCACCGAGGCAGGTGCAAATGCACGCTGGAGTAATCAAGAACTACATGATGCAATGATCGCCAACTGGTCGCGGCGTGAAGGTGATCCTTGGGCTATGTGGGTCTTTTTTGCCAAAGAATATGAAAACGATCCAGGTTTCGTCACCTTTGGCATCATGTTTGATACGATTGGTGTTCATGAACGCAGTGGCACTGCTATCTTTAGTAAATCCATTGAGGACTATTATCCTCACGGTACTCCCAACCGCGATGCAATTATCAAGCGTCACCATTTTCGGACGATGATTCACGAAATTGGTCATGCCTTTAACTTGCTTCATTCCTGGCAAAAAGAATTACGTGGATATCCGGGATGGCATAGTTCAGTAGTTAATGAGCCAAATGCAGGAAGCTTTATGAACTATCCTTATCGAGTTGCAGGGGGCGAAGATGCTTACTGGCGGGATTTTGGCTTCCGGTTTAGCGACCAAGAATTGCTCTTTTTACGTCATGCTCCTGAAGCTTTTATCAATATGGGAGCAGCTGCTTTCGGCACCAGTCACGCTGAACAGCAATCGACCATGGAATTGAGACAGGAACTAAGCGGTCAAGATCCAGAGTCAGCCACGCTTAAGCTCGATCTTCGCGTCAATAAACAGCGTCCTGTGTTCGAGTTTATGGAACCGGTTGCATTAGAGCTAAAATTAAAGAATATTAGCAATCAACCTCGCTTAGTAGACAAATCAATTCTTGACGATATTGGTCACATGACCATTGACATCACTCGTAATCAGTCTGAGACTAAGCAGTATCGAAGTTATTCTCAGCTTTGTTTCGCTGATGAAAAAATGACTCTTCAGTCAGGAGAATCCTTGTACAGTAATCTTTTTCTCTCCGCTGGTTCTTTAGGATGGTATATTGCTGACCCTGGTACTTACGAAATTACCGTTACCTTGTCAGTTGATCGAGAAGATAATGAAGGTAAAGAAATCGTCTCCTCTTCTTTTTCCCTGATTGTCCTAAGACCTAATGTACAAACAAGGCGAGAAGAAGAAAAGTTAGCTCAAGATATCTTTAACGATGATGTTGGTCGTATTCTCGCTTTTAAAGGCAGTTCTATCCTCAGTTCGGGTAATGATACCCTTCAAGACTTGACAGAGCGTTTCCCTACAGCCAATGCTGTTTACCACGCGCGAGTTGCCCTAGAAGTCCCCAAGCTCAAAGATTTTAAAACGATGGATTTCAGCAACGGTTATCCCCAGGTAAGAGTCCAAGAAGCCAAGCTAGAAGAAGCCAGTCAAAATCTTCAGCAAGTTTTATTGGAAAAAGGGACTGAAACGGCTAATACTCTCGGCAATATTGCTTTTAAGCAAATTTCTGACGCACTTAGTCAAAAACTAGCAGACAAACAGGATAATCGAACTGCTGCTGCTGTTGAAGAAAATGTGCTTCAGGTGATGAATAAACGAGGTGTCAAACTACCGACTCAAGTTACGCAAGAGATTGAATCCAAGGTGCAGTCTTTGAAGAGTAAGGTTTAAACTTGGCGACCTTAATGTTATCTGACCTAAGTTCGATGTAAGAAAAAGCACTATGTTAACACAAAAAAAGGTTAGGAGATCAGCAATCTCTCAAACCTACTCATACTCTACTGTTCCCTGTTCCCGACCACATAGTGCTATAAACTTCTCAAAAATTCCGTTTTGCTCCTCACTCCAATCATAAACTTATCCGAGTTTTTTCGGGCAATTCTCTTGTTCAGAAATTTGCACTAGCTTTGATTTTTGCAGTATTTGTGTAGATTCTTCTTGAAAAGCAGTTTGTTCCTCCTCTGATAAATCACTCAAATCAAAACAATAATCACGTTCCCCTTCGTATCCGGCTGAATTAGCTTCATAGGGAATATCTGGATATTTTGTACTCAGAAAGGTTTCAAATTCTTTGGCCGTATCTCGATCAATACCAGAACCAATACTTATAAAAGATACAACAAACATATTGCAAGCCTTTGTTAATGGGACTGCTATTATGAACACAATAATATTGATGAGTGCAACTATTATCGTTACAGCAATGGAGTTAACAAGTTTATCCTTCATCGCCTTACATTTCATTGACGTAATTCAAGAAAATTTGTCGAAGTTTGACAAACTCCCAATTCTAGGGCAATAGCTTCAGAAATTTAATTTCTATTCTTCATGGTTAATTTTTAAAATTTCGAATTTCTTCAATTATAGCAATTTTCATTTGAAAGTGAAACCTGATTGCTATACTGCTACAATAGTGTCACTTCCACAAAAATGCTTTATCGTACTATAAAATGACCAAAAATGATAAAATGCAGTGAGATTGTTGAATTAGCTAGTTATGATCTCTGCCATTGGCTCAAAATTAGAATCTGTATTGAACTCCTCTGATATTATTCCTTGGGAAACTATTGATATTGTTTGGAAAGATCAGGTAAAAAAGACCGTTGATAATCGTTCTATTCCTAACTATTTGATTACTCCCCCTAATATTGAAAGCTTAAGGGATACTGTTACAATAGCCAGTGAAAATAAATGGTCAATGCTTCCCTGTGGAAATGGGAGTAAGTTGAGTTGGGGTGGTGTGGTTTCTGATGCTAATCTGATTATTAGTACCCAAAAGCTTAATCAAGTTATTGATCATGCAGTCAGTGACTTAACCATAACTGTCGAAGCAGGGATAAAATTAAGGGACTTACAGGCTATTTTACAACCTCATAATCAATTTTTACCCATTGACCCTGCCTACCCCAATAATGCCACTATAGGAGGCATTTTAGCCACCGCAGACACAGGATCTTGGCGACAACGGTATGGAGGAATACGGGATCTGGTGTTAGGACTCTCCTTTGTACGTTGGGATGGAGAAATAGCTAAAGCAGGGGGAAAGGTGGTCAAAAATGTAGCAGGATACGACTTAATGAAACTATTTACTGGATCTTACGGCACATTAGGGATTATTTCTACCGTTACCTTCCGCTTGTATCCTATCCCTGAAGCATCGGGAACCTTGGTGATGACAGGAGAGGCAGAAAATATTAGTAAAATGGCACAAACCTTGTTACAATCAGGACTGCAACCTACGGCGGCTGAAATAGTTTCCCCCTCTGTGGTGAAAGCCTTGGACTTAGGGGAAGAAATGGGTTTAGTAGTAAGGTTTCAAAGTATTCCAGAAAGTGTTGAAGCACAAAGCAAGCAAGTGCAAGCGATCGCTGATAAATTGAATATACAAACAACATTTTGTCGAGATAAAATTGAAAAAAATCTATGGAAACAATTACAAGAATTAATAAGAGTTTCTAACACAAATTCAGCAATAACAGGCAAAATAGGAATTATACCCAATCAAGGGATTAGCTGGTTAATAAAATTAAATGAATTAAGCAAAGAAAAAGCATGGGCTATGATTAATCTTAGTAGTGGTATCGGACAGTTTAAACTAGAGTTAGAACCCAGTTTAGGGATTTTAAAACAACTGCGATCGCTTTCTCAAGAAAATCGGGGATTTTTAACCATTTTAGAAGCAAATCAAACCACAAAAAAACAATTTGAACCTTGGGGATATTCAGGGAATGCTTTACCCCTAATGAAAAAAATCAAAACTCAATTCGATCCCCATGATTTATTTAGTCCTTCTCGTTTTTTATAATTAATTCTTTATCAATCTAATTATCATGCAACTTTCAGAAAATTCTAGTAATAGTTTCAATTTCCAACAAGCTTTAGAAGAAGAAATCAAAGGATTTGATCCAAAAAATCCACCAAAACAAGAATTAATTGATAGTTGTGTTCACTGTGGATTTTGTTTATCTACCTGTCCTAGTTATCGAGTGATCGGTAAAGAAATGGACTCTCCTCGGGGGAGAATTTATTTAATGGATGCTATTAATAAAGGACAAGCAGCTTTAGATGAAACAACAACCCAACATTTTGATAGTTGTTTAGGTTGTTTAGCTTGTGTTTCTACTTGTCCAGCAGGAGTAAAATATGATAGTTTAATTGCAGCAACCAGACCCCAGGTTGAGCGAAATCAACCGAGAAATTTTGCTGATAAAATCATTAGAACTATCATTTTTAATCTATTTCCTTACCCTGAAAGATTAAAAATTTTCTTGCCTTTACTTTGGGTGTATCAAAAATTAGGAATTCAAAAAATTATTCGCGCAACAGGGTTATTACAATACATCTCTCCCCGTTTAGCAGCAATGGATTCTATTTTACCCGAAATCACCCTAAAATCTTTCAAACAAAATTATCCTGATGTCATTCCGGCACAAGGAAAAAAACGTTATCGTGTAGGGGTGGTTTTAGGGTGTGTTCAACGGTTATTTTTCTCCCCTGTTAATGAAGCTACAGTGAGAGTTTTAACGGCAAATGGCTGTGAAGTGGTTATCCCGAAAAGTCAAGGTTGTTGCGCTGCATTACCGGCACACCAGGGACAAGAAAAACAGGCACAAGATTTAGCAAAACAGATGATTAATAGTTTTGCGAATACTGATGTTGATTATATCATTATCAATGCTGCTGGATGTGGTCATACTTTAAAAGAATATGGTCATATTTTAGCCGATGATACAGAGTATAAAGAAAAGGGAGAACAATTTTCTAATCAAGTGAGAGACATTCAAGAATTTTTAGCAGAAATTGGTTTAACCACTCCATTATCTCCTGTAACTGATGATGATTTACCCTTAGTTTATCAAGATGCTTGTCATCTTTTACACGGACAAAAAATTAGTTTACAACCTCGTCAACTTCTCAAACAAATTCCAGGAATTATATTAAAAGAACCCATCGATGCAGCGTTATGTTGTGGAAGTGCAGGGGTTTATAATATGTTACAGCCAGAGGTTGCCGATGAATTAGGCAAACAAAAAGTTAATAATTTAATGAATACAGGGGCAAAATTGATTGCTTCTGCTAACCCTGGATGTTCATTACAAATCAAAAAACATTTGAACTTACAAGGAAAAGATATTAAATTAATGCACCCTATGGAATTATTAGACTATTCTATTAGAGGGATTAAAATTAATTTATAATGATATTAAATTGATGGTTAAAGATTGTTTGATATGTCATCTTATAAAAAAAGAAAGCAATTTTGTCGTTATTGGTTAGTAATGGCTAGTGGGATCATTATAACTTTTATTGTTTTAATTGTGTCCATTGATTGGTATATTGGCAATCAATTTAATCAGTCTATTTATTCGGATATTAATCAAATTCCTAGCAAAAAAATAGCTTTGGTGTTGGGAACATCTAAATATATTAACCAATCTGGAAGAAAATATTATAATGCTTACTATGTGTATCGATTACAAGCTGCTGCAAAATTATATCAAGCCAAAAAAGTAGATGGAATTTTAGTATCAGGAGATAACTCTACACAATTTTACGATGAACCCAGTGAAATGACTCAAGATTTAATTGACTTGGGAGTTCCTTCTCAATACATTACTCAAGATTATGCGGGGTTTAGAACATTAGATTCGATTGTGAGGGCAAAAGAAGTTTTTGGCTTAGAAAATTATACCATTGTTTCTCAAAAGTTTCATTGTCAACGGGCATTATATATTGCACAATCAAAAGGACAAAATCCTATTGCATTTTCTGCATCAGATATACAATCTATTGCTGGTTTAAGAGTAAGATTAAGAGAAGTTTTCGCTAGATTTAAAGCCTTTTTAGATTGTAAAATACTAAAAACTAATCCTAAGTTTTTAGGAACACCTGAAACCATTAATCATCGAGGTTAAACCCCATAAAAATCTTCATCTAAAATTTGTTCAATGGAAAAAGGACACATCAAAGGATACTCACTTTCTTTTGGTACTCTTACCCCAAATTTAGCTAACTTTCCCTCCTTTATAGCCAATTTTCGCCCATCTCCATAAGCTTTTTCTATTGCTTCTCCTAGAAAACTTTGGAGAGAAGGAGTATCAGCTAAATTATCGAGAACACGCTGACGATGTTCAATCACTGAACTATACCAACTCCTTTTCATGGTTTCGGGTGCATCAAACTGAACATATAATTTAAGTAAATGTGCCAGCAAAATTTTAAGATTGCTTTTGAGTGCGTTTTTTTCAGACTTGCCCAAATCAACTAATTCCTCGATTAAATGCTCAATATCTAATGAGTCAAACTCACGATTTTTCAATTGATTAATGGTTTCCTCAATCCAGATTTGTAAATCTTGATCGTATAGCTGATTAGTCATACATTATTTCTATGGTCTATTATTTTATTTTATCTTATCAAAATATTATAACGTTTCTTAGACTTGGGAGGTACACGTAATCCCTGCTTCCTGCCTCAAAGAGATAACCTCTGTACCTCACAAATATAAGAACTACTATAGAGATTAATAATTACTAGAAAAAACTAGATAGAAGTTATCTATTTCATCTAATTCCATCTAAAACGTCCCATTAATCTTCTTCCATTGGAATCTAAATATTCCCCTCTTATACCTTGATTATTACTAAGACAATAACTCTTTTTATGTTCTTTACTATATAAATCATAGCCAAACTTTTAAAGAATTAATCCCAGAAATAAGATTATTTTTAGATTAATAACTGAAACCCCGTCAGATTAAATATGTCGTAAACATTTAAGGATCACGCTAGATGTGCTACACTAAAAAGATAAACGAATTTCTAGTTGATTATGGTTTTTTCTTCTCTGATTCGTACTCTACAAAAATCACCCTTAACTAAAGAATTATTAGACAAACTTAAGGGAAATAATGAATTAGGATTAAAAGGAATTAATCGACTACCAAAAGGGTTAATTTCTTCTGCTTTAGCTCAAACTAACCAGCAAAATTTATTAGTTATCTGTGCTACCTTAGAAGAAGCAGGGCGATGGACAGCGCAACTAGAAATTATGGGATGGAAAACAGTCAATTTCTATCCCACTTCTGAAGCATCTCCTTATGAACCTTTGAACCCTGAGTCGGAAATGATTTGGGGACAAATGCAGGTATTATCTAACTTGGATGTGTCTGAATCTGAGGAAAATAATTATGCTGTTGTTACCACAGAAAAAGCCTTACAACCCCATTTACCACCTCCCAATATTTTCCATAATTATTGCTTAAATTTACAAGCAGGAATGGCAGAAAAATCAAAAAAGTTTGATGAAGCTTTGGTAAAATTAGGCTATGAAAGAGTTAATTTAGTAGAAGTAGAAGGACAATGGAGTCGTCGAGGGGATATTGTTGATATTTTCCCCGTTTCTTCAGAGGTTCCTGTTAGATTAGAATGGTTTGGAGATGAATTAGAAAAAATCAGAGAATTTGACCCAGCAACTCAGAGATCGCTTGATAAAATAGACCATATATTATTAACACCTATTAGTTTTAACACGATTATTGGTAATATCATCAAAGAAAATAATAAGAATCTAGATGATTATTTATCAGAAGAGGAAAAAGAAGGTTTAGAAAATTATAATTATCCCCCAGGAATGCAGCGTTTTTTAGGGATAGCTTTTGATGAACCTAGCTGCATTTTAGACTATTTAAAACCTAACACCTTGTGTGTTTTTGATGAAATTGAACAATGTCAGTCCCATAGCGATCGCTGGTTAGACTATATAGAAGAACATTGGCAAGATAGGGACAAACCCTTACCCAAAATCCATCGGAATTTTGAAGATTCTTTTAAATTAACTCAACCTTTTTCTAAATTATATCTGTCTGAACTCTCAGAAGTTAATAATAAAAATGCCTTAGATTTGTCTAGTCGTCCTTTACCAACTACTCCCCATCAATTTGCTAAACTAGCAGAAATATTAAGAGGAAAACGAGAGATTTATAGTGGTATAACTTTAAATAAATATACAACCTGGTTAATTTCTGCTCAACCCTCTCGTACTGTTTCTCTACTACAAGAACACGATTGTCCAGCACAATTTATACCTAATCCTCGTGATTATCCAGCTATTAATAAATCCCATATCCAAGGAACAGCGATCGCTTTAAAATATTCAGGGTTAGCAGAATTAGAAAGCTTTATTTTACCCACATTTCGTATTGTTGTCGTTACTGATAAAGAATTTTTTGGACAGCACGTTTTAGCCACAGCAGGATATATTAGAAAGCGTCGTCGCGCCACTTCTAAAAAAGTTGACTTACAGCAACTGCATCCAGGAGATTATGTGGTTCATAAAAGTCATGGAATTGGTAAATTTTTGAAATTAGAAAGTTTAGCTACCCGTGAATATTTAGTGGTTCAATATGCTGATGGAATCTTGAGGGTTCCCGCAGATTCTTTCGATAGCTTATCTCGTTACCGTCATACCGGTTCAACCCCACCCCAACTGCATAAAATGACGGGGAAAATGTGGCAAAAATCGAAACAAAAAGTCCGTAAAAATATTAAGAAATTAGCTGTTGATCTGATTAATTTGTATGCAAAGCGAGCAAAAAATACAGGGTTTACCTATCCTCTAGATACTCCTTGGCAACAGGAATTAGAAGACTCCTTTCCTTATCAACCCACCCCTGATCAACTAAAAGCGATACAAGAAGTTAAAATAGACTTAGAAAGCGATCGCCCTATGGATCGCTTAGTGTGTGGCGACGTAGGTTTTGGCAAGACAGAAGTCGCAGTAAGAGCTATTTTTAAAGCGGTCACCAGTGGTCACAAACAAGTGGCATTTTTAGCCCCCACTACCATCTTAACCCAACAACATTATCACACCCTAAAAGAAAGATTTGCTCCCTATCCTATTAATATTGGACTACTAAATAGATTTCGCACCACGTCAGAAAAAAAAGAGATTCTTCAACGCCTAGTCACAGGGGAATTAGATATCGTTGTTGGTACTCAGCAACTATTAGGAAAAAGTGTAAAATTTAAAGACTTAGGCTTATTAGTGGTAGACGAAGAACAACGATTTGGAGTTAACCAAAAAGAGAAAATTAAAGACATAAAAACCCATGTAGATGTTCTTACTTTAACTGCCACACCCATTCCCAGAACATTATATATGTCCCTATCAGGAATACGGGAAATGAGCTTAATTACAACACCTCCGCCCTCTCGTCGTCCTATTAAAACCCATTTATCTCGGTATAATGCTGATGTTGTCAGAACTGCTATTCGTAATGAATTAGATCGAGGAGGACAAGTTTTTTATGTGGTTCCTAGAGTTGAAGGAATCGAAGAAGTAGCAGCCGAATTAAAGAAAATGGTTCCCAGTGCTAAGATTGCTATTGGTCATGGTCAAATGGATGTTAATAACTTAGAAATGACCATGTTAGGGTTTAATAATGGAGATGCAGATATTCTAGTTTGTACTACCATTGTTGAATCAGGATTAGATATTCCTCGGGTTAATACCATTATTGTAGAAGACGCTCAAAAATTTGGATTAGCCCAACTGTATCAACTTAGAGGAAGAGTCGGAAGATCCGGCATTCAGGCACACGCTTGGTTATTGTATCCCAGTAAAGCCCAACTAACAGAAACAGCAAGGCAAAGATTAAGGGCATTACAAGAATTTAGTCAGCTAGGATCAGGATATCAATTAGCTACTCGTGACATGGAAATTAGGGGGGTTGGTAACTTATTGGGTGCTGAACAATCAGGACAAATGGAATCCATTGGCTTTGAATTGTATATGGAAATGTTGCAAGAAGCTATCCGAGAAATTCAAGGTCAAGAAATACCCAAAGTAGAAGACACTC
>JASJDW010000098.1 GCA_030064955.1 Crocosphaera sp. | reverse complement strand
AGTTTGAGATAGTCACTAACAAAGACTTCAGACACCACAGAAGTCGCTAATTTAATCAACAGTTTTTGCCAGTATTCTGGATACAGTGATTGTTCCCTTTGCATATTGAGAACTAAATTAAATTCAGGAGATTTAAGAGCCTGTAAACCTCTTTGTTGACGAGTAATACTGCAAGCTTTATTAACTAATTGAACATGATAAGATTCATCAACTAAAGTATCAGTGGCCACTTCTTGAACAATGGCATCGCTTACCCCAGGAAAGAGATGATAAATAATATCTTGACAAACTGGGTTAACCACTTTTAATTCAATGGCAACGGTTTTCCAGTTGTACATTAACCAACCGCAAGAAAGAATTTTATCCTTCATTTCCTCTGAAGCAGTGAGGAAAGCCGGATGATTTTTAAAGGGTAATAAATCAAGGCGAAAGTCAGGTTTAGTGGGATCTAATAATTCCCTAGGATCTACTTCTTGTTTTTTAACTTGAGAACGCTTTTCCCAAACATTATTCATTCTTTGGAGGAGAGTGCGAGATTCACAAACAGCTTGCATTGGATTACCCTCTGATTACGTTTTTGATTTGATAATTCTTAGTTTAGACTCACTGCTAAGGGGAAAAAATCCCTATTAGTTCAGAAAAGTTCAGGAAAAAATTCAGGTTTTGGCTTTATAGGGTTTTTCAGGATTAATCCTTATCTGGAGTTTTGACTAAAGCTAAAGTGGATAAACCAGTAAGGACAAAACCCTTCATAATTAATAACGCCTTTAATTTCCTTTGATGATTCTTAGTATGGTGAGGGAATCTGAGGGGGTCATGATTGAATTCTGAATCAATACTAAAAGTTTATTGAGTTGTCTGAGAATTGAGTGAGAAATATAATTATTATTAGTGGTAGTTTAAATTTATATCTAAAGCAAAAAACCTCAGCATTACTGAGGTTAAATGGGATAAATTTGAGATTGTCAAGTAAGAGATGGAATTCTTAGCTAATAACAGCAGAAATGATACCTAAGCTGGTCACGAACTCCGCAGCGATCGACCCTTGAACTAGGCTATCGTGCATTTGTACTGTTTCTAGGTTAACGGCGGTGCGGCAGCACTCGCTCCCGCGAGACCGCTACTTTTTGCAACGGAACCCTATTTTTCCAAAAATGAGAATTGCTGACATTTTTGATGCGTTTGCCCTGACAGAAGACATTGAAACACTATAAACTCCAAAGATACTTTTTCTGCAAAAATGGGATGCTCCCCCAATATCGTTGGGTTTCGTTCCTCAACCCAACCTACAAGATCGGCGTACCGCGAAGCGGATCTCTTCGAGATCACACTAATTTTTATACTGGCATAGTCTGCTGTTTCCTATGACCTTTTCCCTAGTACCTATTACCATAACAAAAAAATTTTTGCATCAAAATAGATATATTTGCTACATTAACCAGTAAATTTAATTTCACCCAACACACACTGCCCTACTTGTTAAGTAGGTAAATTTGTTCTATGAAATACATCACCTGTCTTTTATTAAGTGGTTCTATATTCAATGGTTTTACAGAAGTAGCATCGGCTCTGCAAATGTCTGCCTTATTCCCTCAAAACATTACCATAACAGAGGACGTAGGGACTTTTCTGCAAGTTCCCTATAAAAAGACCAAGAAAGTTAATCAGTCCCCTTCTGTTGAAGAAACCAGGAGAAGACTCGCTCAAGAGGTATCTATTCAAATCGCTAATGATATCGCCTATGGGTTAGTTGTGGCTCATGATAAAGAAGAAATTCGATACGGAACCAGAATGTACCGTAAGGTGCAAACAGCCATTAATCTATTGCGACGGGGAGCCGGACTCGATGGTGCCTCTCAGCGATCGGGTGTTCCTCGTTCTGTGTTAGATCAACTAATGGAATGGGGACAAGAACGGCCAGGAGCTTCTTTGTATCATGTAGAGTGAATCCCCAGTCAAATGTTAATAAAAACTCATAACAGTAAAGAATAATAGCGAACATTTATACCATCAAGCGTTTCCTTCAAACGATCATGATCAGCTTGTAAACGCTGGATTTCCTGTTGATACCAAATCCGCATCTCAAAACCCACTTATAGATTGTAAGCCTATTGTTGTGTTTAAACGATCTACTAAGAATAGTAAAGACAGTATTTTGCCACAAAGTTTACTACAGGGAAGTTCCCCTAGATGCTGCTTCATCGTTCATAATAAAAATAAAGAGTAATTTTTCTGACAACTATCTGACAACTAACTGGTTATGAAATACATCTTCCCCTTAACCTCACAATACAATCAATTGACAACAGTGGTTCAGCCAAAACAACAGGAAGTAAAGACAGGTGAGCATAAGCGACAACACCGTTTATGGGGATGGGGAAAATTAATAACCAGTGGCCTTTTCTTACAATTGCTGTTAATGGCTGGGCCGAGTTGGGGACAGGAGAAAAAAGAAGAATATAGTTACAGCGAACTGTTAAATGACATCAATGCAGGGAAAGTGACCCTAGTTGAAATCGATCCTAGATTGCAAAAAGCGACAGTTACCTTAAAAAATCAAGAAAAACCCGAGGAAGTCCCCTTATTAAAACAAAATCCTGAACTGATTAATACACTTAAAGCCAATGATGTCAAATTTGACTATAATCCCTCCCCTGATAACTCAGCCATGATACGGTTGATGCTACAAATCCCCATATTATTGCTGATTCTAATCATTGTTATTGCCATTGTGCGTCGTTCGGCCAATATGTCAGGCCAAGCCATGAGCTTTAGTAAATCCCGTGCTAGGTTTCAAATGGAAGCTAAAACAGGGATCTGCTTTCAAGATGTAGCCGGAATTGATGAAGCCAAAGAAGAACTGCAAGAAGTGGTAACATTCCTTAAAGAACCAGAAAAATTTACCGCCATTGGCGCAAAAATTCCCAAAGGGGTTCTTTTAGTAGGGCCTCCAGGAACAGGAAAAACCCTCTTGGCTAAAGCTATAGCTGGAGAAGCCGGTGTTCCCTTCTTTAGTATTTCGGGATCAGAATTTGTAGAAATGTTTGTGGGTGTAGGAGCCTCACGGGTTAGAGATTTATTTAAAAAAGCCAAAGAAAACGCCCCTTGTCTCATTTTTATCGATGAAATTGATGCAGTTGGCCGTCAACGTGGCGTGGGTTACGGCGGAGGAAACGATGAACGGGAACAAACCCTAAACCAACTACTAACAGAAATGGACGGATTTGAAGGAAATACAGGTATTATTGTCATTGCTGCTACAAACCGCCCAGATGTGTTAGATCGGGCGTTAATGCGCCCCGGACGATTTGATCGCCAAGTGATGGTAGATTACCCCGATTTCAAAGGGAGACAAGGCATTTTAGAAGTTCATGCGCGAGATAAAAAAGTAGATGGTGAAGTGTCTTTAGAAGTGGTAGCTAGACGAACCCCTGGCTTTACTGGGGCTGATCTGGCTAATTTACTGAACGAAGCAGCCATTTTTACCGCTCGACGACGCAAAGAAGCGATTACCATGAATGAAATTAATGATGCCATTGATCGAGTGCGAGTAGGGATGGAAGGAACTCCCTTATTAGATGGCAAAAATAAGCGACTACTGGCTTATCACGAAATTGGTCATGCGATCGTCGCCACAATGCTTCCGGATCACGATCCCGTACAGAAAGTTACCTTAATTCCCAGAGGACGAGCTTTAGGGATAACCTGGTATCTTCCAGGGGAAGAATGGGGTTTGGAATCCCGTAGTCAATTATTAGCTAGAATCGCCTCAGCATTAGGAGGTAGAGCAGCTGAAGAAGTCATTTTTGGTGAAGATGAAGTAACCAATGGAGCCTACGGAGATATTGAGGCAGTAACAGATAGAGCGAGACAGATGGTGACTCGCTTCGGAATGTCAGACTTAGGATTATTAGCTTTAGAAGAGGATAATCAAGATAATTATGCTGCGTTTGACGAAATGGCAGCAAAAATTGATGCCCAAATTCGTTCTATTGTGGAAAAGTGTCATGAGCAAGCAAAAACCATTATCCGCGAAAATAGAGTGATCATCGACCAGTTGGTAGATATTTTGATTGATAAAGAAACCATTGAAGGGGACGAGTTTCGTCAATTGTTAGAGAAATTTAAGAAAACGGTTGATTCAGGTCCGGAACTTTGTAAGTCTGTTTAAGAGCAGGGAGGAGGGGGAGCAGAGAGCAGAGGGAGCAGGGGGGGCAGGGGGAGCAGGGGGAGACTTTAGGGACTGGGAGACTGGGAAACTTTGGAGAAATGATTGATATATCTTCACCCCATCTCTTCCCACACTTCCCACACTTCCCACACTCCCCACACTCCCCACACTTCCCACACTCCCCTCTCCTCCCACACTCAAGATCACCCCATCACCTTGGAGACTCCTAACTTCATCCCCGCAACAGTCCATAATGAACTAAGGACAAAACCTTAATGTGATAGGATGTCTTGTTGTATCAGTGATAAATGGCAGTGATTGAACGTTATACCTTGCCAGAAATGGGCCAACTGTGGACAGATAGCTATAAGCTGAAAACTTGGTTACAAGTGGAAATTGCAGTTTGTGAAGCCCAAGCAGAATTGGGTTATATTCCTAAAGAAGCAGTAGCAGAGATTAAGGAAAAAGCTAATTTTGACCCAAAACGAGTATTAGAAATTGAAGCAGAAGTGCGTCACGATGTGATCGCCTTTTTGACCAATGTTAATGAATATGTCGGAGATGCTGGCCGTTACATCCATTTAGGGTTAACCAGTTCTGATGTTCTAGATACGGCTTTGGCGTTGCAATTGGTGGCCAGTTTAAATCTAATTTTAGAGCGTCTCGAAGATCTGATCCAAGCCTTACGTTATCAAGCACAACAACATCGTAACACTGTGATGGTAGGGCGATCGCATGGTATCCACGCGGAACCCATTACCTTTGGCTTTAAATTGGCAGGGTGGTTAGCAGAAGTCTTACGAAACCGAGAACGATTGGTTAAGTTACGCAATACCATTAGTGTCGGTAAAATATCTGGTGCCGTCGGAACTTACGCCAACGTTGACCCTAGGGTAGAAGCCTTATCTTGTCAGTATTTGGGGTTAGAACCAGATACCGCTTCCACTCAAGTCATATCCCGCGATCGCCATGCAGAATTTGTGCAACAATTAGCTTTATTAGCTTCCTCTGTAGAACGGTTTGCTGTCGAAATTAGAAACTTACAACGCACTGATGTTTTAGAGGTAGAAGAATACTTTTCTAAAGGGCAAAAAGGATCTTCTGCTATGCCTCACAAACGCAACCCTATTCGTTCGGAACGTTTAACGGGTATTGCCCGTATTATTAGAAGTTATACGGTTGCTGCCTTGGAAAATGTTGCTTTATGGCATGAACGAGACATATCTCATAGTTCGGTAGAACGGGTGATGTTACCAGATACTTGTATTTTGACCCATTTTATGTTGAAAGAAATTACGAATTTAGTCAAAAATTTATTAGTTTACCCTGAGAACATGAAACGCAATATGAATGTTTATGGTGGGGTTATTTTTAGTCAACGAGTATTATTAGCATTAGTAGAGAAGGGAATGAGTCGAGAAGACGCTTACCAAGCAGTCCAAAAATGCGCCCACGAAGCTTGGAATAAAGAAGATGGTAACTTCCATAATTTAGTCAGTCAAGATGCCCAGGTGACGCAATATCTTTCCGTTGAAGACATCGAAAAATGTTTCGATCCTCAACATCATTTACAGAATTTAGATACCATTTATCAACGGTTAGGCATTTGAGAATTTTAGTCTTTGTAGGGGCTTAATAACATTAAGCCCTCACATTTAAGAGTCCTAAAAATTAAGCTTTATTACCTTTCTTTTGAGCAAGTTTACGCTTGAAAGCAGCACCGAAACTAAGAAAAGTCAAGGATAAGAGCCATTTTTTTGATTGTTTTTTGTTTTGCAATGTAATTGTAAATTTTTCTCAAAGTTATACATGAAAGCTAACATCGTTTACATGAAAACTAACATGAGTATGCTATGGGAAGATAGTGAACCAGCATAGAGGGTGTGTTAGGCTAGAATAAGCTTAAAGAAGAGCAGAGGCAGAAAAGATGAAAAGTTATCAAAAATCACTTAAGTTAGAGACGACATCAAGTTTAGTCCTGGATGATTTGCCTTTCAAAGAAGGGGAAGAAATAGAAATTATTATTATTCCTAAAAATCAACAGCAACAAGAATTAGTTACAGAATTTAAAAACTTGCTCAAAGAAACTCAAGCTTTACATTCAGAAAATCCCTTGACGGAAGCAGAAATAAAAGCAGAAATTGATGCAGCTAGAAAGGAAGAATGCGAATAGTCATTGATACTAATGTTTTGATATCTGCTGTTGTTGCTGGTGGAAATCCAGAAAAACTTATTTTATTCGTAGCTAAAAATCAAGACTTTCAAGCGATCGCTTATTATTAAGCCCCCAACTATTGAACTGATGTTAAATATATTATAATTTTAGTATGATTATTAGAAAGGTTATTCTTTCTGTTTTATTTTTTGCTGTAATCATATATATCAATATTATTTTTCCATTATTTTTCTACAGGATTTATATTGCATCAAAAAGCAAATGTCAAGAAACCCAGATATTTACCAAAAATCACGATAAATTTTAATGTTTTCTTTATGTGTGTACCTTTTTAGGCCACAAAATGCGGTGGGGTATACCCCCCGAAAAAATGAGCAAAAATATGTTATTGTATATTTAGAGAGTAGGATAGCCTTGTAGTGCTTATAGTTAGGGTCAAACTAAAAATCTTATATATTTAATAATTTAAGTAACAATGGTACAAATACCATCTGAAACTTTAACATTAGCAGAATTCTTACAGTTACCAGAAACGAAACCGATTAAAGAATATGTTGATGGTAACATCATTGAAAAACCTATGCCACAAGGGAAACATAGTGCTATTCAAGGGGAATTATTGGTTAGGATTAATCATAGCATGAGGCAAAAACGGATTGCCCGTGCTTTCCCTGAATTACGGTGTACTTTTGGCGATCGCTCTATTGTTCCTGATCTTGTAATCTTTACCTGGGAACGGATTCCCCGTGATGAAAACGGAGAAATTGCTAATCTATTTACCCTAGCACCAAACTGGACAATTGAGATTTTATCCCCTGCTCAAAGTCAAACAAAAGTTACTAAAAATATCTTACACTGTCTCAAGTACGGCACAGAAATGGGTTGGTTAATTGATCCTGATGAACAAACTATCTTTGTTTATCGTTCTCAACAAGAACTTGAAGTATATGATCAACTAGACTTATTGCTAAGTGTTCCATCTTTTGCAAAAGAATTACATCTTACTGTTCAAGATATCTTTGCTTGCTTGCTAGAATAGAATTATAAAAGCATTAAATTATGGAAGTTCTGGAATTAAAGATTATTGGGTTTTAGATGTTAATAATCGTCGCTTGCACGTTTTTAGAAATGGGACAGATCAAGGTTATGAAAGGGAGATAATGCTTCAAGAAAATGAAGCGGTTTCTCTCTTAGAATTTCCTGATATTATTATTAAAGTTAGTGAAATGTTACCACCGAAATTATTAAACTCTATTGACTTATAATTTTAGGGTGGACATATTTTTCAATGAGTAACAATAACTCTTGTTCTCCAAAAGGTTTGGTAAGATAATCTGTTGCTCCCATCATCCGCGCTCGAATGCGATCAATAAAGCCTTCTTTTCCTGTTAGCATAATGATAGGTGTATATTGAAACCGCTTAGAATGTCTTAACATGGCACAAATTTCATAGCCATCTAATTTGGGCATAGCAATATCACATAAAATGATATCGGGATTAAATTCAAAGATGAGACTTAATCCTGAGAGGGGATCAGTAATTAGGGAGATTTGATAGCCGTTTTCCGTTAAAATAGCTTCTACGGTTTTGCCAATAGTCAGATCATCATCTAGACAAAGGACATGAGGACTATTGCTAGGAGTTGGTTCGTCCCAAATGTTTTTAGACTTTGAGACAGAAGGAGAGGCGATCGGGGTGGAATGTAACCATCCTCGTTCAACATAGGGGTAAAGACTCCGTGCTAAACTGCCTAAATTGCGTTGTAAGCGGCGGGAAAGCCGTCTTAAGGATGTTTTTCCGTCAGCCCAGTATAATAACTGTTCATAGGCTTTTTGGGGTAATGTATCTTGTAATTGCTGTTCATCGGCAATGATTAAAGCTTGTTGGGGACTCTGAAAATAAGGATGGAACTGTTTCCACTGTTGTACCTCTTTCATCATTTCCCGAACCAATGGAGTAATTTCTAAACTGGTTAACAGAGGATCTAATCCTAAACCCATTTCAAAAATAAATGCCCCTTGTCGCAAACTTAATAAGTCAAAGAGGGTTTCTTGTACCATCCGTTCAATAATATTTTTGCCCTGTTCAGGAGTTAGGCGATGTTGTTTAATTAATTGCCATAGGTAAGCGTATTCAATTTCGTTATGACTAATTCTTTGCAGACTCTCAAGTTCTTGGGGAATAAGATTGATTTGATAACGAGATAGATAATCTTGTAAACGACGACACCCTCTATTTTTACTGTGGATAGTGTAAACAATTTGTCCATTAACGAAAAAAACTAACCAAAATATCCTTTGAGTCTCTATTTTTATGGGTTGAGATAACTTTAAGTCTGATGGTTGATGATCATTTCCAGAATTGCCTAATGAGGTTTGATAGGCTTCAATTAACAGTTCTCCCGTTCGTTGTCCCACTTCAATCAGTTGCAGGATGCTGCGTATATCAATTTCATTTAAAGTTCCCTGCATGATGACTTATGAATGGTGATAATATAAACGAAAGAGATCATCACAAAATTTAGATTACACTCAACGGTTTTATTTGGCTAACCGAGATCTTGCACCAGTACAATAACACTAAAGCAAAAAAAAAGAAAATAAATTCTAAAACAGTTAAAGTCAAAAACAATATCTTTTGTCTCTTGGCTATTGCCTCTTGCCTTACATCACTAGCTAATTTTAAACAAGGTGCAAGAATTGAGCTAACCCCAATGTCGGATCTTGAACTATCTAGGGGTACTTTGTTAAGCTTGATTAGCCATAATTTAGCCTATGTTTGAGACGTTATCTTCTTTTCTCAATTGTATCATCAAAATGCAGACTGAAAGGAAACCTAGTCTAGCCTCAAGATAAAACCTAGGCTATGATTAAAATGAAACACTAAAGATTCTTTAATTAAGTTGTGTGGATATGTGACAATAATAGATTCAGGTAATGCCATAGAGGCGGTGTTGTGATCCCCAGGGGTAAAACCGTTGGATATTTTATTCCTACATTCAATTACGTTCCTCAACATTATCCCCATGTTAACAATCTAAGCAACAGCAATATCGAGAGGATTGTGGCTCGTGCTATATCTTGCAGAAGTCAAAAAACAGACAAGAGGTTTCATTGGTGGTTCTCGGACAGAGATCAAACTCTTAGCTTGTCAACATAATGATCAAACTTGGAGTCCTGTTCCTGGTGACGAAGTGGTAGCCCTTGAAGAATTGGATCAAGTTGGGGAAGGCACCCTCTTGATGGTTAATTTAGGCAATAATCGTCAAATTCAGGGAGAACCTGAACTGGCAGCCCCAGAATTGGTCAGACAATTACAAAAGTTATCCCGTCTCTCAGAAAAGTTAAAAACGCAACAAGAAGAGATAGAACAGTGGAAACAGTCCTTAACTTATCAAAGTCAAGAGTTAAGTCGCCGTGAAGTTGAGATGGAAACTCGTCTCGAACAATTAGAGGAAGTTGAAAAGGAACTCTCTGAAATTGAACGCCGTCGTCAAGAAGCGGATGCAGCCTGGCATCGGGTTGAGCAAACTCAGCAACAACTGCAAGCATTTCAAAGCCGTTTTGGAGCAGTATTAGAACTTCCCGATACAGAAGGCGAAAGAGTTCAACAACTGATTCTTCGCATTGCTGAAAGTTCTAGGGGACTAGAAGCTCTCGAAAAACCCTTTGAAGGAGCGATTAATGCTTTAGAAGCACAACAAGCAATTCTCAATCAATTTTGGCAAGAACTCGATACCCTCAAAGCACAGGTACAACGGCAAACTAGAGAAGTTCAACAACAAGGAGAACTCTTAGAAAATCGTTTTCACGCTCTACAAGAAACTCACACCTCTCTAGCAGAAGCTAAAATTCAATGGGAAGTTCAACAAAATATCCTGAGTAATAAACAAGACCGATTACAAAAAATCAACCACCACTTACGAGGTATTCAAGAATTACAACAAACCCTAGAACAGGTGGCTAGTGGTGTAGGGGATATTGCCTCAGACAATAAAATTGATGTGGTATCTTTGGAAAATATGCCGTTAGGGGAATTAGAAGAAAAAGTTAAAAATTTACAAGGGGATTTAGATAAATTAGTTCGTTTTGTCAATGATCAAGAAGAAGAATTAACCTTACAATGTCAGACGGTTGAAGAATTACAAGAAAAACTCGCTAAAGCTGGAGATTTTGAACGTCTAGACTTAGAAAATGAACTAGCAGAAGAACAGGAAAGAAAACAGTTTTTAGATGAAACTTTGGTGGGTCAAAGACGAAATCTCAAGGAAAGGCAAAGCGTTCTACTACAATACTTACGGGTCTTGCGTCGTCGTCAAGGGGTAATGGACTTTGATGGCCAGGCACCTAGCATTAATTTAGATCCCCTCCTGGTTCAATTAGAAGAATGGGGAAATAATACTACTGAAGAGAAGAATACCTTGGAAACGGAAATCCAACATTTACATAATAGCGTTCAACAAATCCAGGATATGATTAAACAACTGGATACAGAACAGGCTCAAAAGACTAAACAACTTGAAGTAGAACGGGAAAACTGGCAACAAGCACAAATCGAAATTGCCCGAGTGCAAGTTCGTCTTGATATCTATGAAAATAGCTTAAAACCTTTACGGCAAGAACTCGATGAAGCGAAACATCAATTAGGAATTCTAGGAGAGTGGTTAAATCCTTCTTAGTATTGGTTTGGGTTAAGGGTTTTAGAGACTGTTTATAAATAGAATCTTAAGAGGGTAGGGTGGGCAAGTTAAAGACTTATCTAAACTAACTTCATCCTTGGAAACCTTGCCCACCCTACAAATATTTCATCTTTAATTATGCCTACCTACTTAACTATTCCTCGTTCTGGCGGCTATAGCACTACGTGCTAGGGAACAGGGAATAGGGAACAGGCAACAGTATGCTGTGACTACGTTTTAGGAATTAGAAATGTCCTCACTATAATGCGTAATGCTATAGATTTTCTTATCCCGAACTCAGGTTAGAATAATCAATGGAGAATTAATAACCCAGTAATACCTGAACTAAGCCATAGCAAAAAGCAAATTCGAGTTAAAGTTAAAGCTTTTTCGATGCTTTGAGCCGTAATAGGATTGAGGGGATCTCCTAATAAGGGTTTTTCTTTAATGATGCCCTGATACACATTGTTTCCGCCCAATTGAACCCCTAAAATAGCAGCATAAATACACTCACTCCATCCTGAGTTGGGGCTAGGATCTTGTGGGGCATCTCGACGACAAATGGATAAAACAACCATAGGCTTTCCTGATAGTATAGCTAAAGTTAAAACCGTCAGACGACAAGGAATCCAAGTTAAAAGATCCTCAAATTTTGCACTAAACCAGCCTATATCGGTAAACGGTTCTTGTCGATAACCGACGGTAGAATCAAGGGTACTGGCTGCTTTATAAGCCAAAGCCAAAGCAATAGGCCCAACCCCAGGAAAAAAGGCTCCAGCGATCGCATAAAATAAAGGACTGGTAACCCCATCAATAGCATTTTCTGACACCGTTTCTAGGATAGCCCGCCATATTTCTTCTGGGGAAAGATTCCCTGTGTCACGACCCACATATTGACTAAGTTTCGTTCTGGCCAGGTCAATGTTTCCTTCTCTTAACGGGGTCAACACATCCAAGGCTGCTAATCTTAAACTACGTCCTGCTAAACAACTTGCTAAAAGAATAATTTCTAGAAAAATGCCCAAAAATAAATCAAGATGATATTTAATTAAATGGACAATCCATCCCACCATTCCACTGCTAATAATTAACCCTAATCCTAAGATCACTCCCGCACAACGCCGTTGTCCCTTTCTATGACATATTGAAAGCACAAAATCACAGTACCTTGAGATCAGCCAACCCATCACTTGTACAGGGTGTAACCATCCCCAAGGGTCCCCAATAAGATAGTCAACAATGGCAGCAAAGATGAGAACGATTATGGTAGCATTACTATGCAAATTAGGTCTTTATCCTCAGCGCAGTTATCCTTAATTATTGCCAGGAGATCGTCGAATTTTCTCGACATTTTTTTCCCAGTTTTCCCCATCAAAGGACTTAATTTCAAAGTCAGATAAGGTGACATTATCAAGACAGCGGAGATTGACATCAAACCACCCTGGATGGGAACGGGGACGATAAAAGGAATGGATACCACAAACAGAACAAAAAGTGTGTTCTGCTGCATGGGTATTAAAAGTGTATGTACTGAGCATTTGTTCTCCCTTAATTAAGGTAAAATTTTTAGGGGGAACCAACAGGTGAAGAAAGCCTTTTTTACGACAAATAGAGCAGTTACAATCGATCACTTCAAATTGCTCAATAACCACCTCAAACCGCACTGCACCGCAGTGACAGCCACCCTGAACCACAACAGAAGGGTGAGAATTTCCCATAACAATTATTTCCTTAAACAACAAAACTGACCGCTTCTCCAAGGGATGCTTTCCAACTTCGAGCATCATAGTAAAGATCCGCTAAAGTAATCTTGTAAAGGGCTTCTTTAAGCTTCTCATGGAGTCGTTTCCAAAGACTAAACGTTACCCAATCTTCTACTTGCTCAATATCAGGGTTATAGTGAGGTAATGGCTCAATTGTATCCCCAACAGCGTCTAATATTTGCCCTAAAGAAATTTGACTGGGTTGACGAGCTAATTGATAGCCACCTTGCGATCCTCGTAAAGAATTAACTAACCCACTGCGACGCATTTCAATCAGTAATTTTTCTAGGTATGGGGCAGGTAAATCTTGTCGCTTTGCGATCGCTTTTACTGATGTTGGACCATAGTTGGGCTGTAAACTCAGATCTAGTAAGGCTTTAACGCTATAATGACTGCGAGTTGTTAGTTTCATCTGCTTGATTTTTCTCGATATTTTATCGTCTTAAGGATAGGACTGTCACCCATTGTTGTTGAATTTATAACATTTTTATGAAGATAAAAGGAAGGAAAGTCAAACATTTGTAAATTTCATCAGCATTAGGGTCGAAACATTGGAGACAATATATTATTATTGATCTTGTGGAATGGTAGATAAATTTTACAAATTATGTGTAAGATAATGATAGAGACAGTTAGTAACTTGATTATTTTTTCAATTGTTACTACCGTCTTAGTTAGTTACCATTCTGTCAACCTTATTATTCACGCTTAGTTACTGTTGAAGTTAATGACACAAGATAAACCCCTAACCGGCCAAGCTTTAGTAGAAAAAGTCAAAGAGCTAGGTGATCTCAGCAAAGAAGAAAAAGCAAGAGCTTGCGGCTATTATACCCAAACAAAAAATGGGGTAGAACGCGTTAATATGATGAAGTTTCTTAATGCTTTAATAGATGCTGAGGGCATTGAGCTTGATAGTAGTGCTGAAGGACAAGGAAGAGGTGGCCGTTCAGCTAGCTATAAAATTAGTGTGCAATCTAATGGTAATCTTTTGATTGGTTCAGCTTATACCAAGAAAATGAGTCTACAACCTGGAGATGAATTTGAGATTACCCTAGGTCGTAAACATATTCATCTCAAACAGGTAGGCGCACCGGATGAAGATGAAGAATAACTGTTATCCTCATCGTCGGTTTAACAGACAAAAAATAGCGTCGCTTAGCTTCTAACTGAGCAACGCTACCCAAATCAGTAAAAATGTATTATCTCAAAGGAGGGTTGCTTTCCCATCAAGGGAGAGTAGCCCTCATATACTCATTGTATTAGCAAATAGGTCTGAATCTCAGATCTGTGGCTAAGGTCCACTAAAAACGGCAGCTTCAACGTCTTCACGGGACAAAGAGTATTTAAAAGCCCGTGTAATATCCGAACCATCAGCCCCAGCTTTAAGATAACAGACAATAACTTCTTCTACCTCTAGACTAAGTTGTGCCTTCCAGTCGGGTTTAGTCACAGTCCAACAGTTTAAATTTTGCTGATCTTGTTGGCAACCTAAACTAGACAGCCATTGTTCAATCATAGGGAGGGAATGATTATATAAGGGAGTATCAGGGGCAGGAAGAGTCATAACAGGGTTAATAAGGTTTGAGCAAGGTGATGCGCCTCAGAGACGAAAATAGAGGCAACTGAAGCATAATCTTGAGGTAAGGCGGTGTTAGGGATCACTTCATCGCCCCTTAGAATAGCAATAAAAATGGCCAAAACCAAACATCCGATCAAGGTTAAGCCTAAAATGAAGAGGGCAAATAATTCTCCTCCCGATAAAGGGCGATCGCTGGCATCTAAATAAGCAGAACTAGACCATTGACCAGTTTTCGGGTCTTTTTGCGGTTCTGAAGGGGTTTGGATCACATTCCAGCGAGAGTAGCCAATTTTAAGATCGTACAGCGATCGCGTCTGAGGGTTGCTGAGTACCCCATAAGCTTCGTTAAGACGCTGAAATTTAACCGTTGCCAGAGTAGAGGGTAATTCTGTAGTATCAGGATGATAACGTTTGCTCAACTCTCGATAAGCGCGACGTATTTCGATGACCGAAGCGGACGGATGAAGTCCTAAAATAGCATAATGGCTATTAGCAAAGGGCATCTGAACGGGAATTTTCCGTGAGGTTGATTGTTTCGTAGTCTGCTGCTCAGTCACAGGATCATTTCTACATTCCTTGTGGACTTATTTTAACCAAACTTACTTCAGGTTTCTACATTATTATGAGATTACTTAATTTGATCAGGGAACAGCGATGCGACCCCGCGCCGTCTTACGGCGCAAGGGAACGCGCATCAAGAGAGGCAACAGGGAACGGGGAACAGTTCTCAAAGTTATTGATTAAAGTATGTCTAATTAGTTTGTTGTCGTTAAGTATTAGTTTTAGTTGGTGGGGAATGTCTCCAGTGATGGCTAATATTGACGATGATCGTCTGGATGGTAACATTTTCGTTGTTTATGCGGGTAATGGTTCTTTAGTGCCAGCAAAGTTATCTTTAAAAGATTCTTTACGAAGAGAAATGCCTACAGTTCTTGTTTATTATTTGGATGATAGTCAAGATTGTAAACAGTTTGCGATCGTCGTTTCTCGCATCCAAGAATTTTATGGTCGGGCTGCTAATATTCTTCCCATTAGTGTAGATAGTATTCCTAGGAAAGATTCTTACACTCAGGAAGAACCAGGTTATTACTATCAAGATGCTATTCCTCAAACGGTTATTCTTGATGGTGAAGGAAATAAGGTTTTTGATGGTAAAGGCCAGGTCAAATATGAAGCAGTTGATGATGTTTTACGGGAAGTTTTTGACCTGGTACCTCGTTCTGAGTCCGTGCAGTTAAGACGACGGATTGTTAATGAGTTTAATGAAGAGTTAGTAACACATTGAACTACCCCAACGCAAGGCGATGGGGATTCTTTACACGATAAAGAATCGTCTTGGAGCGTCCAAAAGCCCCTCTAATACCTCTCTCTTTTCAAAGAGATTGGCTTTACTTTTACGTCCAATGTTAGCAGAACCATTAATATCTGAGTTAACTAATTTTTTATTCTTAGCTCGATACAAACCTCTCTTAATTCTCTTTCCTGAAAATTCGTAGGTTTGTGGATTATCTGCATTATATTCTGGTAGATTATCTAAATCTAATGCGCTAGCTAAACTTGTGTAAGATTCTTCTTGTTCAATGTAACTAATCCCATATCTTTTACACAAATAGGCTAGTTGTTCTCTGAGAGCGTGGAAAGGAATTTGTACAAAGTTTTGATTATTGATTTTGCCAATGTTAATACTCTTTTTCCAGCCTTCATTAACTCCTACAATTAAGGTTCCTAACTTATGCTCTAGACAGTAATTAATGACTAATCTAGCTGTCTTTTTCAAGTAATCATTTACCTGATTACTTCGCTTTAAGATTAACTTGGCCATTTTATTCGTTAATCTTTTTATCCCATGTAAATCTTTTAGAGACTGTAATTTCCCTAGCTGCTTATTGTACCATTGGTTGATTGATTTTAGTTTTCGCCCATCCACTAAGAATGACGACCCATTTGTATCAATTGCTGCTACTAAATTATTCAGCCCAAGATCCAAACTAAGACATTTATTTTTGTCTAGATTTTCTACTACTTCCTCCTTGATTTCATAGACAAATTGAGCAACAAAATAACGACCGTTATATTTAGGAATAATCCTGAACTCATGAATCTTTTTCCCTTTTATCATAGGAGGGATTAAGAATTTAAACGCTTTAAAGACTTTCCCTTTTGTTTCTCGATAGTTTTTTCTAAACTGGTTCGAGACTGAAAATTGGATCGCTCCTTCCTTAATATAGGGTTGAGGATACACTAAGGGAAAATAACTGTCTTTTTTGAGATAATAAGGTAAGGATATTCTTGCTGCTAATTTTCCTTCTTTTTTTCTTTCTAACAGCTTAAAAAACCCTGACATGGCTTCATCAACCGACTTGAGGCATTGTTGTGCAACTTGAGAATGCAACAAGCCATAATTCTCATTGTCTTTGCAATGATGGTAATTTGATTCATAGGCTAAAAAACGATTTTCTGCAAAAAAGAACTGTCTTACCGTGTATAGTCCTACATTGTACATATTTTTAGCTAAGCGACATTGATAGCGCAGTATTTCATACTGCTCTGCTGTTAAGCCTCGAATTTGTATCGATTGCGTGACTAACATCGGAAAGATTTATGATACATCTTACTTATATTATAGCATCTCAGTAAGATATAGAGCGTGATGATTTTTAATGGACGCTTCGCGGCTTATATTTTGGTTTTCATTCATCCCTAACTTTTAGAAGATTAGGGTATTCTGACGACATTGGGATAAAATCAAATAAGGGTCAACAATTTTTGACCCCTGCGAAATTTCCTTTGAAAAATCTAATTTCCAAAGAAAGGATGTTAATTTTGGTTAGGATAAACCTTAGTCTTGTTGAGATTGAAGCAATACTTGAATCTGACTTTTCACATCCGCGATATAATTATCGTTGGTGTGCATACCATATTTATCGCTTAAAACACAACCCTCAACAGCAGCTTTTACAATGCCATCTGCTGTAACTTTTCCGGCATTAGCTTCAGTTACAAAGACAATATAACTAGGAATACCCTCTTTTTGAAAAGCACCTCGATAAGCCATCATTACTAGGCTGTTCGGTTGAATAAAATCGTGAGGGGTCATAACACAATTTGCTTGAGAATCTGATTGAGCGTTAACTGATTTAATATTTAAAGGTAAGAAAGTGGCTGTTGTTGCAGTAATGATAGACAGCAAAACCACCGACTTAATCATGATTGCTCTCATGTGTAATTCTCCTATGATGATTTGAAACATTTTCACTATACTATAGTATGATTGTGATAAGAATTTGATGAAAAAAGGCTTAAATTTTTCTGAGATTATTTGATATTTTTGTTAGAATAATTAGCTATTATTGATTATGAGTCAACCGACACACTTCTCAATTTTAAAGAGTGATGTTAAAAAAGTTTATGAATTATTATAAAATTTAGAAGTCTTAAATGTCTAAATCAATGATTAGTCTATTAGTTATATTATTCTCAGTCTGTTTAGTTTTAATCACTTTTAAACAACCACAATGGTTCTTTAAACTTATTCTCAAAGTTGCTCCTGGTGTTCACTATTTTGCAGAAACTACTGATAAAATTATTGCTATTACTATTGACGATGGACCCCATAGTATAACAACATCAAAGATATTAGAAACCCTAGAAGAAAATGATGTTAATGTGACATTTTTTTTGATTAGTGAACGAATTGAAGGTAATGAATCAATTGTTAGAAAAATTCTGAAAAATGGTCATGAAATTGGCAATCATATGGTTAAAGATGAAAAAAGCATTTTCTTATCTAGAGAGGATTTTGAGCAAGACTTTTTAACAGCAGATAAAACATTAAATCAATTTTTATTTGATAGTTCATCAAAAGTTAGGTGGTTTCGCCCCGGAGGCGGTTGGTATAATTCTCAAATGTTAGATATAGTTAAAACATATAACTATCAAACTGTTTTAGGATCAATTTTTCCCTATGATACTCATATAGGTTCTTCTAATTTTGCCAGTTATCATATCCTAGCCAATTTACGTCCTGGTGCTATTATTGTCTTACATGATAGTGGTAAAGATGGGAAATCTGGAGACTGGGGAGAAAGAACAAATATAACCTTAAAAAAGATTCTTCCCGAAATCAAAAAAAGAGGTTATCGAACAGTTACACTGTCAGAAATGTTTTTTGGAGATTAATATGGATACTGTTATTTTTCGTCCTGCTTGTCCTCAAGATGCTTTAGAAATTGCCCAATTAACTATTATTGCAGGAGGGGGGGTTTTTGAGTTTCTTTTAGAAGATTTTACTAAAGAAAATATCTCGTTAGAGAATTTCTTAGAATCAGAGATCAAAAAAGAAACTGGAGAGCTTTCTTATCAAAATACAGAAGTAGCAGAACTCAACAATAAAATCATAGGTATTATTAAAAGTAGTGATGCCAAAAAATATGGTATTAGTGAAGAAATGAAGGAGTTATTTTCTTCAGAAAAGTTAGATTGGTTAAAAGATTCATTATCTATTAAACTAGAAGAAGGTTTGTATATTAATTTTTTAGCCGTTAATAATGATTATAGAAAACAAGGAATAGGAACCAAACTTATCAACCATGTTAAAAATAAAGCGAAACAACAAAATATTTCTCTTCTTAGTTTAATGGTTTGGTGTGATAATCTTACAGCAATTGAATTTTATAAACGTCAAGGATTTAAAGACGTTAAACATATTAATGTTGACTTTCATCCTCTGATGCCTCATCATGGAGGTATGAAGTTAATGCAGTGTTTGCTAGAAAATCAATAGCTATTTAATTATTGATGAGGTAGTGTTCTATAAATGAAATATATTTTTGATAACTACCTCACTATAATTTTTTAACTTATTGAGATGAATTCCTTAGTCATCATTCCAATGAGCAAAATTTCGTTTTACCCAATCCATCCCTACTTCATTATTGAGTTTTATTTTTTGCACTGAATTAGCATAAATTTTAGTTAAAATTTTTGCGTCTTGTTCTACAACAGTTTGACTAAGCTTTAAAAATTCCTGGCGGAATAAATTAAATAAAAGACTTTTTTTCTTGGCAAAGAATAAAATATATGTTCTAGTTTGATGGGTCGATTCTGGAACAAATAAATGACATTGTGCTATTTGGGCTAAACTATGATCACCATGAAAAATAACTAAGCAGGGAAAATGATTTTCTAAGTGTGCTTCAATAATATCAGGAAGCATAAATAAACTGGGATTTTGTAGCTTTTCCCAAACACTACTAGGCGCAGTTGGAGTCTCAAAAAAAGCTTCTGAACAATAACCATTATCGATAAATTCCTTAAACCGTACCTCAGTAATTTTAAAGAGTTCTCGATGCGTTCCATTTTGATGATTATAGTCGTGCATATTTAACAACATTGAGCGTAAATCTGTAGCAACACTGATATCACCAACAGAACCAATAAACTCATATTGTTGAGCAATTTCATTGAGAATATTAGGAATGGGAATTTTAGGTTCATATCCTCCATAAGTCCAAATAAAATCCCCCTGAATGATCAGTTCAAAAGGTAATAATTGAGGTAGGGTTTTTTGATGCGTTCCTGGTAAAATGGTGCAACCAGTATGATCAAATTCCAG
>JASJDW010000097.1 GCA_030064955.1 Crocosphaera sp. | reverse complement strand
AATTTACAGAAGAACAAGCAATCAAATCTTCTCTTTTTCCTGAATTAAAGTTAACTGTTAATCAAATATTTCAAGTCTGAATAATCTCCCGTACAATATAGCATTTATCGGACTCATGAGGACACCTAACTCCTGACTCGGAGACTCGGAGACTCCTAAAACGAGAAAAGTTTGTACCTCACAAGTATGGGAACTGCTATCGTATGGGAGATTATTAAACCAGAAATCTTCCCTACTGCCTTCTGCCTCGCCTGAAGGGCTGTTAACTAGGATTCATACTTAATTTATCAATTTCATCTTGTACGGCGCGATGATCGTGACGTAAAGGTATTTGAACCCCTTTAGGCAGTTGATCTACTTTAACCATAGCTTGGTCAAAATAAGTATAAGCTTCTTTGAGCAAACCTAAATCTTTCGGTTCACCATCTTTTGTTCTTCCTTTTTTGCGTAACAGTTGACCTTTAAAATACTGTAATTCAGGGTTATCAGGACTATTCGCTAAAGCTTGGTCAATGTATTGCATGGCAGTGTCGTATTGATCCAAGTCCCGATAAGCTGCAAATAAAGCCCGATTAACCATATAATTAGGGGCTGCATATTGTTCAAAACGGGCGATCGCATCTTCTGGGGAAGAAAAGGGTAAATTAACCGATAAAATTAAATCGAGATAGCCTTTAAGTAAATTTAATTCAGGATCGTTAGGGGAAACTTGTTCGGCTTTTTCTAGATAATCAAAGACCAATTGTAACTTATTGACAGCCCCTAAAGGACCTTTTGTTTTAAACGTATAAGCCCCTTGCAAAAAATGACCCACTGCTTGATATAAATTACCCCGTAAAGGATCGGTAGGGGTTAATTTTTGGGCTGTTGATAGGGTTTTATCCGCAGCATTTTTCATCACTTCCCAGTCTTCATTAGAATAAGCTAAGGAAGCTTTCATGGCGTAAGCGAGGGGTTCATCGGTTTCCGTTTGAACAGCTTGTTGTAAATAGGTTTTGGCTTCTAAATAATTACCATTTTTAAAGATTTCTACAAAAGCTGCTTCTGTGTTGTCTCCAATGGGACGGGGGTTGTTAGTACGAAAAGGATCACCAGCTATTGAGGGAGTTCCCCATAGACTTAGGGCAATTGTACACACCACAGACCAAGAGAGAGAAGCCTGTCGATATCTAATTAATTGCTTAAGCATAACTTTCTCTAACTTGCATTATCGATGATCTGATTCTATCCCACTTTTTTAATTTCAAGATGTAATATGCAGAGATTACGGTCTATTTATTGTATTTGTCGACTTTTGCTTAAATCACACTTCGCATGAGGTTGATCACCAGATAGGGTAAATTGAGCAATGTAGACAATGTCTCCTCCTGGATCATGGGTCTGACAGATGATAGAAGCAAAGATTCCTCCAGAATAATGTAAACCTGCGGTGTAGTTTTTGAGACTTGTCTGATACTCTCCAAGGGCGGTTGCTTTGACTCTAACCGCATTATACTCACTTGCGAAAGTGGTGCGAATATTATACTTATCATTTGTAATGGCTACATCTAAACCATGTTCATGATTTCTCATTTGCGTACTATTAATTTTTGCAAATTTTCCATGTTCCAGATAATAGACATTTTCAGCCCGAACAAGACTAGCAATTTGATTGTGAATTTCGGTTTCTCTTGCTTTGGCAACCATCCCTAATAACTGTGGGATACTAATAGCTGCTAAGACTCCAAGCATAACAATTACAATCATTAATTCTAGGAGGGTAAATCCTCTATGTGAGTTTTTTAGTAATAATTTTGTTAAAATGTGCATAATCATTCTCTTAATCAGTGTAGAGAAAAGCTATTAATATTCATAAGGATACCCATTCTCAAATCATTACTTATCAATTTGCCATAGTCCCTGATTAGGATAAATCTTTTCGGATAATTTGACCGATCGCTTTAGGTAAGGTTTGAATATCAATAACGTCTAAGGTTTTCATGTTATAGGTTGTATAAATTGTTTCTTCTGAGGGCAAAGAAAGATCCACAACGGTTAGGGTTTTTTGGGCAGATAAGTTACTATTTAAGAGTTGACGGGGACCTCCTCCTAATGCCCCACTATGGAGTAATTCTAATTGTCCTTTTTTTCCTGGATAATAAGCATGATGATGACCACTAATATAGGTATGAACATCATATTGTTCTAGGAGGTTTTGTAATTTTTCTCCGTCTGCCATATAGTTTCCTCCACTATCTCTACCCACTGCTACAGGATAAAGGGGAAGATGGCCAATAGCAAGACGTAACTTGGCTTGTTTTGCTTGTGAACTATTTAAACTATTTTCAACCCAAGTTAATTGTTGTTGATCAATAATATGGGTAGAAGCATCCCAAACTAAGTAAAAGATATCTTGTTGTTTAAAACTATAATAAAAGGGAAAATTAGCTTTATCAATAAAGTTTAATCCTGGGTTATGATTGGGATTATTCCAATAGGCAGAAGCGAGGTTTCTCTCCTGTTCAAAGGTATATTTTCCTCTACTAATGGAACCGGAACCATCGTGGTTGCCAATGGTAAAACCAAAGGGGATGTTTGCTTGTCTTAAAGGGGCTGCAATATGCACATCAAATGCTGACCACATGGCTTCTATTTGTTGCTTGCTTAAAGACCGTTTTTGTCCTGCTACCATGTCTCCACCACATAGAACTAAATCAGGTTTCCATTGAGGAATTAAAGCAATAGCTTTATCTACTTCTGGATCATAATCTGTTGATCCATATTGACTGTTTAAGTCGCTAATAACAATAATCCTAACCTCTCCTTTTATGGGGGCATATAAACCATCAGGGGCAACAGCAATAGGTTGATTAATAGGGGATGAAGTGGGAGATATGGGATCTATTTTTTGAATTTTATTAGGTTGAGATTGACCTAAAAATTGATGACCAATACCAGCAAAACTGACTCCAATTAATCCCCCTGTAAGTATTAAAAATTGACGACGATTATAAACCATTTTATTAATTATTTACTTAATTAAACTGCATTAGCTAATAAGGGTTCAGGTAACGGTTCATCATCAGCTTGATAAGCAATGATAAGAGATTCAATCGCCTCTTTTCCATTGGCAACTGCTTCCTCATAAGTCTCTCCATGTGTCCGCCAATATTGGCCTGGAAAATCGGGTAATGCGACTAAAAAACAATCATCCTCATCAGACCATTGAATGACCATACGATACTTAATTTTTTCCATTTTAGCTTATATAGCAGTTCACATACTTGTGAGATACAAAATTTTCTAGTTTTAGGAGTCTCCGAGTCTCCGAGTCAGGAGTCTCCGAGTCAGAAATTAAATATTAGGTGTACCTCACTCGTTAAGAGAAACACTATAATTTCTTTTAACTCCTATTTATTATCAACTATGTATTCTGTAAAACTATAAATAGTTTGTCTTTCCCAAGGAAGGGTACATTGAGACGGTTTTTTAGTCAGAGAAAAGGGACGACGATCTAATTTTACTTGTAGTCCTGACATGGGATCATCTCCTGACGAAACTAGAAATTCTAACCGTTTAATATTCGGCCAAGTCACTAAATTATCTATGATATTAATAATTGCTTGAACATAGGGATGATTCATATTTTTATACCAGTTACCTTCCACCATTTGTAGTTGTTCAAACCCCAAATGAAAAATCAAAGAAGGTTGTTCAAACAAAGCGATCGCTACTGGTCTTGTTTCTTCTTGTAATAATAATTGAACGGAACGACTCAGTTGACGAACTTCTTCTAAATTATTATATCTTTCTGTCACGGATCCCGTTGCGGTTTCCCAGTCAATGGCAATGGTAATTAAATAGGTTTGTAGGAATAAATGCCCTAATTTCTCAGCTTTTGTAGCTAAATAATTAGAATTATAAGTATTCGCTTCAATTAATAAAGGAAGCCGTTCAACCACTTCCAAACCATAGCCTTTCAACCCTGCAATTTTTCGGGGATTATTGGTAATTAAACGGATTTTTTTGACCCCCAAATCATTTAACATTTGGGCCCCCATTCCATAGTCCCTTAAGTCAGCAGGAAATCCTAATTTTTCATTGGCTTCGACGGTATCAAGTCCCATATCTTGCAGAGAATAGGCTTTTAGCTTATTAACTAACCCGATCCCTCTTCCTTCTTGCCGTAGATAAACCACAACCCCCGATCCTGCTTTTTCTATCATTTGTAAAGCAGTTTGTAGCTGCATTCGACAGTCACATCTAAGGGATCCTAACGCATCTCCTGTTAAACATTCTGAGTGCATTCTAACCATAACAGGATGATCTTGAAATTCACTGGGATCCCCTTTAACAATGGCTACGTGTTCGGTTTCATCTAAAACATTGCGATAAGCATACAGTTTAAACGTTCCAAACTGACTGGGAAACTGACACACTGTTTCTCGGTAAACAAAGCGATCGTGTTTTAAACGATAACTAATTAAATCTGCAATACTAATCAGTTTCAGCTTGTGTTTTTTAGCATAATCAAATAGTTGTGGGAGTCGGGCCATGGAACCGTCAGGGTTTTGGATCTCACAGATAACCCCTGCTGGGTACAGTCCCGCTAGTCTAGCTAAGTCTACTGCTGCTTCGGTATGGCCGGCCCGTTTGAGAACCCCTCCTACTTTTGCCCGAATGGGAAAAATGTGACCTGGACGGGTTAAATCTTCTGGTTGGCTGTTAGGATTGATAGCAACTTGGATAGTACGGGCCCGATCTTCTGCGGAGATACCAGTAGAAACACCGAGATGAGGAGACGCATCGATACTAACGGTGAAAGCAGTTTGATTACTATCGGTGTTTTTAGTGACCATCAGGGGAAGGTCTAATTCATCTAACCGTTCCCCATTCATGGCTAAGCAGATCAGTCCTCGCGCTTCTACTGCCATGAAATTGATAATGTTAGGGGTAGCAAATTGAGCAGCGCAAATGATATCCCCTTCATTTTCACGGTTTTCGTCATCTACAACGATAATAGCGCGGCCAGCCTTAATATCGGCTAAGGCAGCATCAATGGGGTCAAATTCAGGCATCAAGGTTTGTGAAGCGTTCACAAGTTATCGGTAAAATTAGTAGAACTTATCTTATTTTAACCTGTTGAATTTCAGACATAACCCCTATTATAGTTAAGGATTTCTAACGCTTCCCAAGATCGGCTAGAACAGAGTGGATGGTTTAATTGATTTGGTTGCAAAAATCGCTGATCTTTACAACCGAACCGTTTTGCCCATATTTTTAGATGCGTTTGCCTTGCATTAATATTCATCAACTGCGCCTAATTCTATTAGCGTTTCTTTCTGAGCGGAAGTTAAACCAGTCACTCCCCATATTTTTAAACTTTCGTAGGGTTTTTTGGCATTTAGAGATTTAGAGTGGCTAAACTTGACCTCCTCGGTATTATTGTTTTGTATCAACTCATAAATTTGAATTGTTCCATCTTCACTGGCACTAGCTAATCGTTTACCTTCGGAATCGAAGCTAACTGCTCTAACCCAATCTTTGTGTTCTTCTAAAGTCTGATAGCAATCAGATGTATTTACATTCCAAAGCTTGACAGTATTGTCATCACCTCCGCTAGCTATAATTTTATGATTAGGGTTAAATGCTAAAGTCCAGACTCTTCCTGTATGCCCTTTATCCTCTTTGAAAGCTGGTGTAACTAATTCATTAGTTTTGGTGTTCCAAAGTTTTATAGTTCTATCTTCACTGGCACTAGCTAAAATTTGACCATCTCTACTAAAGCAAACTGCTCTGACCCAATCTTTATGACCCTTATCAGAATCTAGGACTAATTTTTCATCCTCGAGATTCCATATTCGTACTCTATTATCTTCATCACCTGTTGCGATCACATTTTTATCATCACTGGCACTAGCAAGAATCTCATCTTTAGGGCTAAAAGAAACTGACCACACCCAACTACAATGGCCTTCCAATGTCCGAAAACATTTACCAGTGTTAAGATCCCAAAGTTTTATAGTACAGTCATCACTTCCAGTAGCTAAAATTTTCCCATCAGAACTAAAGGCAACTGACCAAACTCGCCCAGTATGTTTATCTTTTAGTTTGAGTTTAGTATCCTCTGTCTCAGTCTCAATATTCCAAACCCTTACAATTCCATCTTCTCCACCACTAACTATTTGATTTGAATCACAAGGGTGGAAAGCAAAAGACAATAATCTACGTCCTCTGCCTTGCCATGTATAGAGACACTTCATTTGATCGCTATCCCATATTTTTACAGAACGATCATCGCTTCCACTAGCAAGAATTTTCCCATCAGAACTAAAGGCAACTGACCAAACTCGGTTCTTATGTTCGCTTTCCGTTTTAAGACATTGACCAGTCTCGACATCCCAAAATCTAATTGTGTTATCGTCACTGCCACTGACTAGAATTTTGGTATTGGGGTTAAAAGCAAGTGATTGTACCTTTACTTTTTTTTGGTTATTTTTCTTAGTCTTATCCTTTTGCGGTGGTGAATTTTCAGGATTAATTTGAAAACATTTTACTTCATCTCCACTTTCTGCGCGCCAGAGTTTTATCGTTCCATCTTCACTACCACTTGCAAAATAGTCTCCCTGAGCATCAAAAGTAAGTGACCAAACTCTATAGTCATCAGAATAATTGGAGTGTTTGAGTTCGCAAATTATGTTTTCTTCAATATTATATAAACTCAATGTGTTTATACCATGAGCAACAGCTATAGTCTTTTTATTTACAGGATTGAAAGTAATAGCCCGAACTTCTCCTGTTAGTTTCCGCCTATTATTTTCAATTTCTTGGATATTCTCAATATTACTAACATCCCAAAACTTTACTGTTCCGTCACCTCCTCCAGTAGCAAGAATTTTACTATCGGGAGCAAAGGCAACTGACCAAACTCTTAATTCATGTTTTATGTTGTTATCTTGGTTAAGACATTTTCGTGTCTTAACATCCCATATTTTTACTTTTCCTTCATCATCTCCACTGGCAAATAATTTACCATCAGGACTGAAAGCGATGTCCCATACACTTTGAGTATGTTGACCAGAAAAACTTGCAAGTTGTTGACGATCTTCAACTTGCCACACATAGATCTCACCGCTAGCGGTACTTGTGGCCAAAAGCTTATTGTTGGGACTAAAAGCTACTGATAAAATGCTTCCGAAAGTTTGAGGAAAAGCACACATCTGTAAATCAGCATAGGAAAAATTAACGTCATGCAAAGAAATATCTCGCAAGTCAGCTTGCCATATTTGAAAATCGGAAAAATCAAACCCTCTCAGACTTACCCCAAGTAGACGAGATAAATTAATAATATTTCCCACTGCGTACCGAGAAAATTCATTAAATTGGTTTCGTAAATTATCAACAAGTGTTTTTAAATGTTCTTTTAGTGTAGTTTCTTTACTTAGATATTCATATTTTAATTTGTCCGATATTGGCTCTAGAATAACACGAATTTGGCTTGTTGTAAGGTAATCTTTGGCTTGAGCTTGAATAAGGGGATACTTTCTAAGCAAATCAACTTTTTCTTCTTTGATTTCTTGAAAAATATCATCAATTAATCGTTTGGTTATATATTCAATCAAAACAGGTTGTAAAGAAAATTGTTTACTTTCTGCTTCTAAACTTTCAACAAGAGCGGTTCTTCTCTTTAATGACTGGATAATATCCGAAGTTCCTATTTTAAGTTCTTTAGAGAAAATATTAGTTTTTAGTTCTGGAAGCGAGATTGGATCTCGATGAATCGCTAACCAGTTCATGATTTCTTTTTCTCGTTCTGATAAGCGATTATAGTGTTGGTCTAAAAAATCTCGGATATCTCCAAAAACTTTGTTTTTATCATTTAAAAACAGGTTAATGTCACCAGCATATAATTCACTAATATACTTTCCTACTAATTCTAGATATAATGGAATGCCTTGGTATTGATTGATTAAATCTTTAAAATCATTTTCAGACCCCTTTAATTTTAATTCAACGGTTTTTTGAAGTAGTTTTTTTGCATCTTCATATTCTAATCCGTTTAAAATATACGAATAAACAAAACTTCCCGGATTTTCTAGAGCAGAAATTGTTTTCGGTTTTTCTCGACTCGTTAATATTAAGCAGCTTTGATGTTCAATATCCCCAAACAACTCTATCAATTGTTGGTAATTTTCATAGCCTTGCTTATATTGACCAGCTTCTTTATCTTGAGCTAATATCGCTTCTATATTATCCAATATAATAAGGCATTTATACTTTCTTAGGTAGTTAGTTAATTGACTTTTTTGCTTGTCAAAAGTTCCTTCTCCAGTTTCTTTATAATCAGATAAAAACTTAATAATTTCTTTTAAAACTTCTGTAAGTTTAGGAGCATTTATTAATCTCATCCAAAAAATCTTATCAAACCTTTCTTTGATTTCTTCTACTAATTTTCTAGCAAGAAATGTTTTACCAACACCTCCCATTCCAAGAATTGTCAATATCTGACAGTTTTTTTCTAGATAAATTTTAAGTTTTTCAAGATCCTCAGTACGACCTTCAAATTTTGTAATAACAGGAGCTTCTCCCCAATGTACTGAGTTGTTAGATGGAATTATTAATGGTTCTTCTGGTTCTGATAGAGATGTTTCTTCATACTTGTCATCACTTTGGTTTTGATAGAGAAATAAATCCCAATATCTAGCATAAATTTCTAATTGGTTCCTTTGTTCTTGATCATTAATAACTTTTCCAGCGTCACTAATGCTAGAAAGCAGTTTTCGTATATCTTTGATAAATAATTCTGGTTTTATTCCATATCTCAAATTTAAAAGTTTAAAATGCTCTTCGTTTAATTCTCTAAATAATTTTTCTTTTTCTGTTAATAAAGTCATGATAACAAACTCCTCTAATTTAGATTTAATTATATATTGCTTGTTATTTATATTAATTATTTTTAATAATTCTTAAGCAATTGACTTCTTTGTTGAAGAACCTTTTTTAATTCTCCATCAATAAAGTTAAGTGTGCTATTCATTTTCAAATTTAAACTTTTAAGAGAATCACAAAACTCATCTATATCTTTTTCCCATAATTCCTGATTATTTTTAATGTAATCCAAACTCACAACTATGGGTTCTTTATGAAGATGTAACTGAAGTTTTTCTCGGACACTATTATTCGTATTTGGTGTTTTTTCAAAAAGTAAAGTTGCCTTTATCTCAATACACATGGTTATTAAGGAACTAATACTTCCTCTTTGAATGCAAGTCTGTTCATTATTTTGCTTTAAATACATTTGGTTCAGAGCTAGAAGATGACAACCTTGTTGCAAGTCTTCATGAAGCTTTTTCCAAGCATCTATTTCGTCATCTTTCCTTCTGACAGTCCTCATTAAATTTCTGCATTCACTTATATCTAATTGGAGATTAGGTAATAAATCTGGTGAAGCGTCGCTTTCATAGTTTCTTATAAGCTTAATTTCCTCCAACTCAGTATTTTGCTCATCTTCAAGATTAATAGAATAATCTGGCACAATATTTCTTCTACCCCATCCTCCTTGTTGACGAGCTTCCCGTGGCCAAAAAAACAATCTTCCTTCATTTGTTTGACACATTAGGTCAATTCTGCCTGCTGTATAACCATGAGATCTTTGATACTCTTCATTCGTTCCTTTTTCTCCATAGTATTCAATACCAAACAGAGAACGACCTAACCAACTACGTTCAGAGTCATTACCTGCCTCTGCATTTTCTTGGTAATCAACTTCATGTAAATGTCCACAGAGATGAAGAGAAAAATAATCAGGAATAATTTCGCCTCGAAGTACCCTTTGTGAGTTTCCATCCAGCCATTTCTGAGGATGATGAGTTAGTAATAAGCAAGTATGATGTTTTCTACACCATCTTGAACCGTCTGGATCACAAGCACCCTGAAATTGTTCAAGACCAAGGGAAAGATCGCCTTGACTAACCTTAGAACTAACTTGTCGAAAGCTTGTATTCAGACCAAGAAACCCTATTTTTGCATCTCCTTTGGTAAAAGTCCATGAAAATTCTCCTGGTAAAAGTCCAACGTTAAACTCTTCATCTTTAGGTCTATACTTTTGATTGTTCCACCAATTTGTGTAATTGATGAAGGCATCTATAACAACTTGACGGTATCTTGATTCTGCATCTTGCCAGAACCTATCTTTTCTTTGCTCCCAGAGACTTATTAAATCATTTACCGCTTCCTGATAATCTGTATCTTTAAATTTTTCAGATTGGTCAGGTCTAACCAAATCATGATTTCCTGGTACTGCTAAAAACTTTGGGTTGAAACCACCATCTAATTTATCAAACTTTTCCCATAGTTCATCAAGAATACGATCAACCTGCTCAAACTCTTCTTGTTTTCCCCTATTAGTAAGATCCCCAGTAAATAGAACTAAATCCCAAGAACCACATCTCTCATAAAGACGAGCTAAATCATCAAAAAATTTATCTCTCATTCTTGGCCATAAGGTATCCTGTTCTCTCATTCCTATATGTAGATCTGTTAAATGTAACCATCGAATAGATGTCATAATCACAATGCCCTTTTCAACGCGGTAACTTATTTTAGCTGCATTATAAAGACTTTTATACTCGTGTAGCTGAAATTGAATCGATTTTGTTACGAAATTCTAACCTATTCACTCCTCCCTTATCTTATTTTATTAAAGATTCCCACTCCTGACTCCCTAACATCACCGTAGCCTAGTTTCATTGAACTCACGTTATATTAATATGAGTTAATTGCGATTGACAAAAAGTACAAATGATGAAAATAAATTTATTAGCCACTGTTACCGCCGTTTCGGCAACCCTAACCCTCAGCAATTTTGGCTTAAATTCATCCATGCAAGCTAAAAATGTTGGCACTAACTTCTTGTGTCAAAGCTGGCAAGGGGTTCCTGCTACCTTAGCACAAACACCCGATGAAGCTAGTGTCCCTGTCCTGATGTGGGAGTCTGACTATTTCAGTAACTCAGGGTATGATCCTACAACCCGATGTCAGTTGGTCTCTGGTCGCTTTCAATACTTTTATAACAACGGACAGTTAAAATATATGACCACAGGACGCATGAACCGTATGCCGGTGGTTTGTGTCACCCAGACAAAAGGTGGCAGTTGCGAAGGACTATTATTTACCTTAAAGCCTGGGGTCGATCCTACTAGAACCTTACAACAGTTAATGGCCATACGAGTCCGCGCCAGTGGCCCATTAAACCAAACCAACGGTCGGGTTTACATCGATGTTGAAGAGTATCTTTCTCAAGCCAAACAAGGTTTCTCAGAGTGATAAGCTAGGAAGCGATCGCTCTTTTTAAACCCTTATGAATAACCATCTTTGTCAATACTTAATCTCTACGGTGGGAACAATGGTTATCTTACTCAATGTTCCCACTTTTCCTAGTTTGGCTTTATCCCCTACTCAAATTAGCCGCATGGCTAAAACGGTCACAGTTGTAATTGAAGGGCCAGGCAGCAACGGAACCGGGGTTATTATTGATAAAGTAGGTCGTACCTATCGCCTCCTCACCGCTGGTCATGTGGTGGCTAGTATTAACCCAGGGGAAGAAGCTTATATTGTTACCCCCGACCAACAACGACATTTAATTAATACCAATAACATAGAAATAATTTCGGGTATCGATTTAGCGATCGTAGAATTTAATAGCGATCGCACCTATCAAACAGCTAAACTCGGCAACGCCAATCAACTGACAGAAGGGATGACCGTTTACGTCTCAGGGTTTCCCTTACCGACTACCGCCATCGATGCTTCGATTTATACCTTTGTTCCTGGAAAAATTACCGCTACCGCTTCAGGGGGTTTACGAGATGGTTATGGATTAGTCTATACCAATAATACTTTGCCGGGCATGAGTGGAGGGCCTGTTTTAAATGAACAAGGGCAAGTGGTGGGTATTCATGGACGGGCTGATACCACCCCAACCCAAAGCACCGGTTATGATAACATTTACATCAAAACAGGGCTAAATCTAGGTGTTCCCTTAACCCCCACCTTACTCGCTAAGGTAAAAACCGCCCCTAGCCCTACTTTACCACCACCGCCACCGCCTCCTACGGTGATCGTTGACCCGGTTGAACCCTCCCCAGGTTCTCCTCCTGCTACCCTAGTGTCTCAAACCACAGGGGTTGATTATACGGCTTTGCAAAACCTCTTAAAAGCACAAAAATGGCAAAAAGCCGATGAAATGACCTATGATCTCATGTCACAAGCAGGGGATAAAGATAATTCTGGCTTTATTACCAGTAGCGAATTCAAAGATATGCCCTGTGAAGACTTACAAACCATCGATCGCCTTTGGGTTCAATATTCCCAAGGGAAATTTGGCTTAAGTGTACAACAACGAATTTACGAAAGTTTAGGATCGTCTCAAGATATCAATATTGACAATTATCGTAACTTTTCTCAACAGGTGGGATGGGCAAAAAAAGACAATTCCAATAATCCCGATTATCATTTATATGATGACCTTAACTTCTCCCTAAATGCTCCTCCAGGTCATTTACCCCGTTGGAGTTGGGGCTTAAATATCGCGGTGGTTTATAGTCGAATGTCCTATTTAACCCCAAGATTATCTGAGTGTCAATTATGAAGAAGGAGGCAGGGAGTAGGGTGTGGGGTGTGGGGTGCAGATTACAGATTAGTTGATATTTCTTAAGACCGTGAAGTTTATTTATGTACGACTACTTAAACCCTTATTTTATACTTTTTATTGATATTAATCATGTGGAAATTGAAACCTATTAATTCTTCAAAGAAGAATGTTGAACAGTTAAATGATGCCCTTATTCAAGCTACGTTAAGGGAAAAAGCGATCACGTCGCCCCAACTTCTCCCTGTTAAGCCCCTAGATAGTTTATTTCTGGCCATAGAAACCATTGGGGAAAATATGGAGAAACTTCCCCACACCATTTTACCCACTGTTCAGGCCAGTTTACGGGCAACCCTAGAAAGGGCTAGGGAAAAAAATTGTTGTTTGGGTCATCAAGATAAAGTAGCTACAGTAGCAGTGAGTCCGGATGGAACAATCATCGCCAGTGGGGGTTGGGATGGAACCATTCGACTGTGGAACCCTCAAGGACAATTATTAACAGATCCTTTATTGGGCCACGCAGAAAAAGTGACCGCTTTGGCCTTTAGTCCCGATGGTCAATATCTGATCAGTGGTAGCAGCGATCGCACCTTTATTATCTGGAACCAGCAAGGACAACCCATTACCGATCGCTTGGAAGGCCACGACTTAGGCATCACCTCCCTCGCCTGTAGTCCCCAAGGGGATTATTTTATCACCGGTAGCAGCGATCGCACTTTACAACTATGGAATTTTCAAGGGGAACCCCTAAACCCGCCCTTTCAGGGACACGATGGGGAAATTACTAGCATTGCCATTAGTCCCGACGGTCAAACCATTGTTAGTAGTAGTTGGGATAAAACCCTGCGAGTGTGGAATAAACAAGGAAAAGCAATCATTGACCCCATTTCCCTTCATGAACAACGGATAGAGTCAGTGGCCTTTAGTCCCGATGGTCAATACTTTGTCAGTGGAAGTTGGGACAAAACCGTTCGATTTTGGAATTTAGAGGGTCAACAAATAGGCCCGGCCATTGAAGGCCATGAAGATTATGTGTTGTGTGTGGCCATTAGTCCCGATGGCCAAATGATTGCCACCGGTAGCAGCGATCGCACGATTAAACTCTGGAACCGTCATGGACAGATGATTTACAGTCCTTTTTTGGCCCATCAAGGTTCTGTTCGGGACATGGCTTTTACCCCTGATGGCAAAACCTTAATTAGTGGGAGTAGCGATCGCACCGTTCGTTTTTGGGATGTTGAAGGTCGACAGCTATTTAAAGGGACTCAAAATGAATATTGTGCCGTTTGGACGGTGGCCATGAGTCCTGACGGTCAACGGTTACTGAGTAATTGGGGCAATGGGTTTATTCGTTTCTGGGATATGAAAGGAAAACCTATCACTCAGCCTATTCAAGCCCATAATGGAGATGTGACTTGTCTGGCCTACAGTCCCCAAGGAGATGTTTTTGTTACGGCCAGTTGGGATGAAACCCTTCGTTTCTGGACGGCTGAAGGAAACCCTCTCACTCAACCCATTAAAGCCCATGAAGGAGATGTTACTTGTTTAGCTTATCATCCTCAAGGCCAATATGTGGTCAGTGGAGGACAGGATGGTAAAGTCCAATTATGGAATTCTCAGGGTAAGTTATGTCAGCAGGGACAGATGGAAGATGAGATCACCTCTGTCTTGTTTACCCCTGATGGTCAAAAGGTGATGGCCAGCGATGCTAAGGGTCAAATTTGGCAATGGCAAGGGGAAACTGAATGGTCAGGAACCATTCTCTATCAAAGTGATCAAGGAAAAATCACCGATCTCGCTATTAGTCCCGATGGAGGGATTTTAGTTAGTGGCCATGAATCAGGACATCTCTGTTTTTGGTACCTACAGAACCGAACTCAACCCCCGATCATTTCTTCCCATAACGCTTCTATTACTAAGATTGGCTTTAGTCCTAATGGTAAAGTGGTTGTGAGTGGGGGAACCGATGGTAATTTACGGTTATGGACAGTTAGAGGGGAGTCTTTGAGTTATCCTCAACCGAACCAACAGAGTGAAGTGACTTGTATTGAGTTTAGTCCTGATGGTCAATGGTTAATGAGTGGTTATTTAGATGGAACCATTAAGGTTGAAACTGGGGGAACGTGGCAAGATTGGTTAAAAACTTGCTCTCAACGGTTGCAAGATCATCCTCGTTTACAACACCCTCGAACGGAGGTGGAAAAAGCAGTTTCTCTGATTGCTAAACAGTCTTTATCAGGAACGTTTAAATCCTCTCAGACGATAAGAAAACCGATCGCTTTAACCCCTTCTTCTTCCCCTTTTAGTCTCAAAATGGCCTATGTAGCTGCCGGGTTTATGGCTGCTTTTTTTACTTTTGCTGCGGTAGGAATTATGGTGCAATCTCCTTACATTTCGAGTGTGTGTAAAGTGCTGGATAATTGTGCTAGGGATCGAGAATTTGAAGGTCTTTATACCCAAGCACTTACGGAAGGAGAAGGAGTAATATTAAAGATGGATCATGCAGAAACTTTTGAAGAATTAAAAAAATACCGCGATCGCTTACTAGCTGTCATGGGTCAACTCAAAGGTTTCCCAACGGATGTTTCTATTTATTCTCAATCTCAACAAGCATTCAACCGTTTTGAACAAGCGTTAACGAAGGTTGATACTACCCTTTCTCGAGAAGAAGAAGCGAAACAAAAATTAACTGAAGCGTCTCAATTATCCATCCAAGCAACTCAAATTTTACAAACTGCTAATACCCTCGAAGATTATCAAATAGCGAAACAACAATGGGAAGAGGTACAACAACAACTCAACAGCATTTCTTCAAACAGATTTTTTGTATCTCAATTAAAAACAGAAAAACAATCCACTGAAACAACGATTAAAGCAATTAATAATAAAATTCAAGAAATGAACAATCAAATCATGAGAAAAGAACAGGTTAGAGAACAATTTAATAATATTAATAACTTAATTAAACAAGCAATCATTAAAACAGAATCAGCCAAAACAATTCAAGACTATAATCTAGCTAAGAGTCAGTGGGAAACCATACAAACTAAATTAAAAGCCATGAATACTAATGGAGATACTCAGTTACAAAAACAAATCAATAACCAGTTACTAGGAATTACTCGAAAAATTAATATGATTACTACGAATATTCAACAACTCAAAAAGCCTCAAGCAATCAACACTAAACCTAAAATGCCTCAAACGTCTAAAACATCTAAACCCTCTCAACAACCTGAGATAAATAATCAACAACAACCTCAACCAACGCCTGAACCTTCTCCTAATCAAGTACCGTTATGGTAATTTATACAATTTATCCTCATATCTGGCACCTTCGATAAAATTTGCTAGTGGTGAAAGGGAATAGGGAACGGGGAATAGGCAATAATGAAACAATATCTTAAAAAATCATTAAAGAATGTATCATTTTTTTATCTTTTGTGTCATTATGTCAAGTAACCATTTTGATCTCCGCGGGTAGTCCCGTCGGAGTTTTTGCTTATTAGTTCTTAATCTCCTAAACAAATACCTAACCCTCTTGCCGTTTTCACTAAGGTTCCTTCTGGGTTAACAGTGCGATAGGTTTTAATCGCTTCAGCAATAGGAACGCTGACAATCTGTCGGTTTTGCCAAGCAACCATCTGATCAAATTTTCCATGAGCAATTAAATCCACCGCAGCCACCCCAAAAGCCGACCCCAAGAGACGATCCACAGGAGACGGTATCCCTCCTCGTTGAATATGGCCAAGGACGGTTACACGGGTTTCTGCGCCAGTTTTAGCCCCAATTTGTTCGGCGATGTACTTACCAATGCCTCCTAAACGATCTTCCCCAAATTGTTTTAATTCAGTAATTTGATCCCCAACTTCGGTTCGGACTGCTTCTGACACCATCACTAAACAAAAATGTTTTCCTTTCTCTTGTCTACGACGGATTTTTTGGCAAACCTTCTCTATCTGGTAGGGAATTTCAGGAATAAGAATAACATCTGCCCCCCCCGCAATACCGGCTGCTAAGGCAATATGTCCCGCGTCTCTTCCCATCACTTCTAAAATCATGACACGGTTATGGCTGGCCGCAGTAAAATGAAGGCGATCTAGAGCTTCTGTGGCGATATTGGTGGCGGTATCAAAGCCGATGGATACTTCCGTTGCACCTACATCGTTATCGATGGTTTTGGGAATACCAACTAGGTTAATGCCTCCCTGTTGTGCTAAACGCCGTAAGATGGCTAAACTCCCATCCCCTCCAATGCCAATTAATCCATCCAATTCTAGCTTATGATAACCGTTAATAATCTCTGAGGAGCGATCGCGTAAGGTTCCATCATTCATAGGGAAGGCAAAGGGATCTCCTTTATTGGTTGTTCCTAAGATAGTTCCTCCCATCACCAATAAATTATCTAATTGATCAATCTCAAATTTGATAAACTGAGGTGGATCACTCATCAATCCATGAGTAGCTTCTTTGATACCAATGACTTCCCAATTATAGGTTCCTACTGCATGATATACCACTGCACGAATAACGGCATTTAACCCTGCACAGTCTCCACCACTGGTAAGAATTCCAATGCGCTTTTTCTCACCCATTTCTATATATTTAGCAACTTAAATTACTTTTATTTTTAGTGATTAAAGTCACAGTTTGATAATTCTTAAGGAAAATGTAATATCTTAGCAAGAATCTTCAACCTAACTTAATTGATGGTTCAGAAAGTTACTTCCTTTCTAGGCTGTAGCAAGCAAAATGCTCATCTTACAATACTCGTAAAAAAATTCGATTAATTATTCTGATTTGGAAAATTTATAATATTAATGATATGATATTATGGTGTTGCTCTATTAATTTATGAACAGTAAGTTAAGTTTCAATTAAGCACTTTCTATCCATTCAAGAGATACTTATTATATTTGTAATTAAGGCTTATGCCAATTTTTCTGTAATCTTTCTTAACTACTTACCCCAATGACTCTTATTGACTCTCAAGCATTTCACAACATAGCGATCGCCCTTGGTACTTCTCTATTTGCTATATTGGTTTTTTGGGCTTTTTGGTATGCTTCAAAAATGGATTAAATAAACAGTATTGACTCCTCCCAAAATTGAGAACAGTCAATAAAATTGTTATATTAAGTGGAGCCGAGCAGAGTTGAACTGCTGTCCAGACTGGGTATTGACCTACCGCTCATTCACAGGCTTAGTCTCTACTAACCCTCAAGACGGGGACTGTTCATTGTCCCGAACAGTGGGATGCTCTGGTGTAGTCTTAGCTTAATGGCCAACCAGAGGTAGCTATTAAGGGCATCCGTTGGGGTTGGTACCTCCGAGTCCTTAACGGAGTCAGATCAGAGGTAAGCGACTCTATGAGAGAGTTCTACGCAGCTACTGCTACGCGCTTGAAGCTTACGATGTTGTTCGCAGTTACTATTTTTTTGAGCCTTGTATTTACGAGAGGAGACTCACTCTCGACCTGTATCACAGTTTGGATTTCGCCAACCTGTCGAAGCCGTTGCGGCCCCATGTGGTCTACCTTTATTATAAAAGCAATTTTTAATTTTGACAACGTTACCTATCATTATTTGATGATTTTCATTGAAGGTAATGGATAATATAGTGTTGAGAAGATATCATTAGAGGTAAAGAAACGTTGCCAACCCCCGAACAAGGATTAGTTTGTATTAGATTATGTCAATATCTCACAACTTTTTATCGTTCAATCGAGTTACTGAGGTTTGACGAAAGGGATGGCATAATATTTATCTTTGCTGGAGAAGAACTCCAAATTCAAATTAATCAAAATGGTTTGTGGAGATTTATTAAATGAAAGTTGATTTTCAACGCATGAGTAAGGCAGAGTTAAAAGCCTATGTCTTAACTCATAAAGAAGATAAGGAAGCATTTTACGCCCTTGCTGATCGCCTAAAAACAGATAATCAAGATGTACCCTGGCATCCCTCTCCAACGACACCAGAAGCGATCGCTATTATGGAACAGGCTATGGAGGAACATTTTAAGACAAACCATGATTAAACTAGAAGGACAAGTTACAAATCATTGCGTATTGGGAAAATTTCGGAACTTAGGAAGGCGATCGCTGTACAGTAATTAAGCTAGTGATTATGTATTGATGCTTATGTTTCCTATTAACCGTCCCCGTCGTTTACGTCAAAATGCTCAATTACGGCGCATGGTACGTGAAACCATTTTGACCACTAATGATCTAATTTACCCTTTATTTGCGGTTCCTGGTAGTAGTGTGGCACAGGAAGTGGTATCTATGCCAGGGGTTTATCAGTTATCCATTGATAAGATAGTGGATGAAGCCAAGGAAGTGTATGATTTAGGCATTCCTGCTATTATTTTATTTGGTATTCCTGAAGAGAAGGATACAGAAGCGACAGGTGCATGGCATGATCATGGTATTGTACAAAAAGCAGCTACAGCAGTCAAAGAGGCTATTCCTGATCTGGTGGTGATTGTAGATACTTGTTTATGTGAGTATACCAGTCATGGTCACTGTGGTTACTTGGAAACAGGAGACTTAACAGGAAGGGTATTAAACGATCCGACGTTAGAATTATTGAAGAAAACGGCTGTTTCCCAGGCAAATGCTGGTGCTGATATTATTGCACCTTCTGGTATGATGGATGGGTTTGTTCAAGCTATCCGAGAGGGGTTAGATGAAGCTGGATATAACGATCTTCCTATTTTATCCTACGCGGCTAAATATGCCTCAGCTTATTATGGGCCATTTCGGGATGCTGCGGACTCTTCCCCTCAATTTGGCGATCGCCGTACTTATCAGATGGACCCTGGAAATGCCAGAGAAGCGTTAAAAGAGGTGGATCTCGACATTGCAGAAGGTGCTGATATGTTGATGGTTAAACCTGCTTTATCTTATATGGATATTATTTGGCGCGTCAAGGAAATGACCGATCTTCCTGTTGCTGCTTACAATGTTTCGGGAGAGTATTCGATGGTGAAAGCTGCTGCTTTAAATGGTTGGATCGATGAGAAGAAAGTAACTTTAGAAACCTTAACCAGTTTTAAGCGTGCTGGTGCTGATTTAATCTTAACTTATCATGCCAAAGATGCTGCCCGTTGGTTACAAGAAGGTTAGTTAATTATTGTCTGTCAATTGGTTAAGCATTAAGATCAAGTTATCCCCTAGTGAAAATTAGGGGATATTATTCTTATAGGAGAAATTCATAGGAGTTTAAGGTATGTCAACCATTACAGAAAATGATCTTAGAGATTTAAAAGACTTAATTAATAGTCGTTTTGATGAACTCGAAAAAAATCAAAATGAGATTAAACAAAGATTAGGTGTTGTGGAAACCCAATTAACTGATTTAAGAATTAATGTAGG
>JASJDW010000096.1 GCA_030064955.1 Crocosphaera sp. | reverse complement strand
ACTCCCCACACTCCCCACACTCCCCACACTCCCCACACTCCCCACACTTCCCACACTCCTCACCCTTCCCATAACCGTCTTCGAGATGCACCATTTAATCTCTGATGAGCATCTTTTAATAAGGTAGGAATCTGCAAATTTTCAGGACAACGGGGTAAACATTCACCACATTCTGTACAACGATGTCCTTTGGTTCCTGGAAACCAATGTCCTGCATTTTCTAACATTCCATAACGATATTGTCCATAATCTTTCATATCATAAGCAACTGCTAAATTTCTTAAGCGCAAAATCTCAGGAATATTAATGGACTCGGGACAAGGCAAACATTGATAACATTGACTACATTTATCTGTCTTTAAAACTGTGTTTAAATGCTCGTCTAATTGACTTAATTGATGACTTTCTTCTGGGGTTAACTGTTCATCTTGATTAAAAAGTGATAAGATTGGGTCGAATTCTGTAGGATGGGATATTCCAGTGCTTAAGGTTGTAATTCGCTGATCCCCCAAGAGAAAGCGATAAGTTAATCCTAAAGGAGAAAACGGCGCACATAAGTCTTGTAGTAAAGGCGAAGGAGAGTAAAGCAATCCTCCCTTATCCCCAGGAGAAATGATAAAAATCCCCATATTTTTTTGAGCAGCTAACGAGATCGCAGGAGCATTGCGCTGAAAAAAATAATAATAATGGAGGTTAATAAATTCAAATAAATCAGTCTCTATAGCTGCTAAAATAACCTCTAAGCTGCCGTGAGTTGAAAAACCGATGTGGTGTATCTTTCCTTCCTCTAACGCCCGTTCTAGGGGCAAAAAACAGCCATTGGGTTGAGTTATCCATTCCAGATGTTCCCAGGTATTGATACCATGAATGGCCACACAATCGATGTAATCTAATTGTAAGCGTTCTAAAGATTCATCAATCCATTGACTTATTATCTCAGGATCAGGGGTAGGCGTTAACTTCGTTGTAATATAAATTTTTTCTCGAGAAACTAACGTTTGCTGTTGTAAAAAACGACCTAAAAAAGCTTCACTTTTGCCGTATCCTCTAGCGGTTTCGAGATGATTAATACCAAGAGAAATAGCCGTTTCTAACGTATCATTAAATAAAGTGGGCGATGCGAGACAACGCATGGTTCCCAGAGAAAAAATAGACAAATTCAAATTAGTTTTACCAAAACGCCGATATCGCATTAGCACTAATTCTTAATTCTTATTGTTCATCATTTTTTTCTAGTTTTGCCCGTTTAATTAACTCTTCAGGGCTTAACTTTTCCAGAAAATCCCGAAAGGCTTGACGTTCTTCTTCATCCGCTTCCCTATCAACTGGAATAGACGCATCAGCAACGACTTCTTCCATAACCCAGATAGGACTATTGGTGCGTAAAGCGATAGAAATTGCATCACTAGGACGACAATCAATCTCTTTTTTGGTTTTGCCTTGACGCAAACAAAGAATGGCATAAAAAGTATTATCTTGTAGAGAATGAATAATAATTTTATCCAAAGACATTCCCCAAGCTTCAAATAAATTAGCAATTAAATCATGGGTTAAAGGGCGAGGCGGTTTTTGATTTTCCATTGCCCCAATAATAGATTTTGCTTGATCTTGTCCAATATAAATAGGTAAAGCCCGACGTTCAGAACCATCCTTCAACAAAACAATAGGACTACGGTTTACTGCATCTAAGGCTATTCCTGCTACTTTCATTTCAATCATTGACCTATCTTCTCCAATATTCTGAAAAAACAATTATAGTTATTGAGTAAACTGACCGTTGAGGTTGTCTTGATTAGTTTATCTTTAATCAATTAAATCAGTCGATCAATGGGCTATACTCACAGTATCCCCTAAAATAAAGATAAGATTCTTGTCTAGAACATAGGGGAGATATTTTTTAGGAAAGCTTAGTTAATGTTTACTGGTTTAATTCAAGGACTTGGCGTTATCCGTCCCCTCGAATCTGATCGCTTTACCCTTTCGATTCCCGATAGCTATCCCTCCTCTATTTTATCAGATTTGGCCCTTGGGGACAGTGTAGCCGTTGATGGGGTTTGCTTAACAGTAGAAGAAATTATCAGCGATGGGTTTGTGGCTACCGCTTCCCCAGAAACCCTACAACGGACGACCCTAAAGCAAAAAATTGCCACTGCTAGTTATGTTAACTTAGAATCTTCTTTACGAGTAGGAGGTAAACTAGGAGGTCATTTTGTGACAGGTCATGTGGATGGGTTAGGCTGTTTACAAGGGGCAATAATGACAGATAAAGCTTGGGAAATGACCTTTATGACCCCTCCATCCCGAACCGAACAATGGGAGAATTATATTCAACCCTATCTGATTCCAAAAGGGAGTGTTGCTGTTAATGGTATTAGTTTGACTGTGGCCGAATGCGATAGGGAGGGAACTTGGTTTAAAGTAGCGGTAATTCCTCATACTTACAGTCAAACCAATCTTTGTTACCTCAAAACAGGGGATTGGGTCAATATTGAAGGGGATATTTTGGGGAAATATGTAGCCAAATTGCTGGGAAAACACTTACAATCTGACCAACCTTCGGCTGAAATTAATTTAACTTTCTTAACGGAACATGGTTATCTCTGAGGTTGGATGTTATTGATTTACCTTTCTCCCGAAATTCATCTCCTCAACAAAGTTGAGGAGATGAATTTCGGGGCAACCGTTTAATGTAATCACGGATAACCTCTGTGAGAGTATAAATCTATCTTTTTTTTGAGATCCTTTCCCTAATTTTACTTAAGATCCTAAACTTGGGTTGTCTATTTGGAAATATGAGGCATACTAGGTATAGTAGATATTAAATCTCTTAATTAATAAACATTACAGACATTAGAAATTATCTCCATTAAGGTGTGAGATTGAAACATTCAAAATAATTACTGATGTGTCTGGGAGATAGCAGAGATTGCCATCGTAAGCCGTGAACGTATGGTTATTGCTGTCTCAGGTTGCCATTGACGAGGAATAAAACCAATGAATCACGGACCAGCTAACCCTAATTTAAACCACTCGCCTGTTTCTAAATCTCAACAGCAAGAAAAGTATTCTGACTATTCTAGTGGATCAAAAACAGACGAAAAAACGAGAATTATTACTGTAAAAAAAAGTTCCCTAACACAAAACAATATTGCTTCATGGACTCCTGAAAAAATAAGTCTTCGAGAAATGTCTCGGAAAATAATTCGTTCATCTTCTGCTAATAAAGTATCAACTCCATCTCGACCCGTTTTCTTTTGGGAAGTCTTGATGACCGTCGCTTTACTCATTATGGCTTTGTGGATGCAAGGTCTACCAGCTAGACAAATACCCTATAGCATAGAAAAAGAGACCTTGCCCTCTTTTGAGATACCTAAGCCGCAGATGACGTTTTAGGCTGATGGGGTGACAAGGAGGTTAAAGTGAAGACAGGGTATGGGGTGTGGGGAGTCTGGGAAGGGTGGGAAGTGTGGGAAGTGTGGGAAGTGTGGGAAGTGTGGGAAGTGTGGGAAGTGTGGGAAGTGTGGGAAGTCATAGTCTCCCTCTGCTCCCTTGTCTGGGCTGCAAGGGAGTTTCGGAGCAGGGGGCAGGGGAGATTATTTAAAAGCTTTTTAAAGCAAATAAAGACAATTTAGACCATGCGAACATAGTTATATTATGTCTTCTCATTATTGCCTGTGTTTTACCCCATTTTCTTTCTCCCTTGCTCCTTACTCGCGCGTTCCCAAGGCGAATTCGATTCGCCGGGGTCGCTCGTCTCCCTGTTCCCCCACTGTCTTAGTTAGGATGTTTGTGATCTACTGAGGATGGGAGTTGGTAGAAAATGAGCGGATTATCTTCTAATTTTTACCGAGAGCCCACACCCTACACCCTACACCCTACACCCTATCTCGACTTGATGCTGGTTATCACCCCGTGAGCGTTTTAGGTCAAGGGATTGATTACTGAAATCTGATGTGACTTTAATAATTTTACCTAGGGGTTGACAGTGATGTTAAAAATTATGTATTATTAAGAAATGCAAATAGCTTTGTCGTTCATCTCTACATTGTTAGGAAAAAACACAGTGAAGAGACGGAAGTAGGCTTTCAACATACAGCCGAAGGAACGCTCAAACCGTCACTCAACATGAGGTTGCAACATAACAATGCTTATCATTTCTTTAATCACTTTAGCAATTGCTTCAGTGTCAGCTTTTTTGAGTCTTAACTTAAAAGAGGACGTGGTCAAAGTATCTATGGGATGTGTCGCTGTGCTATCTTCTTTACTGACCCTGATTTTTGCTCCTTGGGCTTTAAAACTCAGTATCGTAGCCATTCCCTTAGTTATTGATAGACTGAATAACCTAACCACGGAGAAATCTCCCAACTAGGTAATTCTTCTCACAAGTCAAACAACACACCTAACTTAGAAGTGATGAGCTTTGTGAGTTTCAGGGTCAAACTTAAACCGTTTTGAGCCATTCGTATCCCCATAAAGATTCAAAGTCACAGTCGGTTCATTACCTATCGCTTCAACACAATGAATGGCATCTGTTGTGAAACTAATAATATCCCCTCTTTGAAAAACTTGCTGGCCAACCTTTTCAATATCCTGGGGGTATTCTGTTGTGGGGACAGGTTTCCAAAAGGTATTTCTTTGTTGTCCTTGTAAAGTAGCAACCACTCCCCAGGTTCCATGATTATGTATGGTTGTGCTGGTTCCTGGTAACATAATCTCAGTTTGTAAGGTTAAAGGATAACTCGGTTCATCATAGAGTAATTTAACCTCTGTTGCTGTTTGTGAGGAAAGAGTAGGAATTTCTTGACTTATCCAGTAAACATTCAGCAGTAACTTTCTGACCAAACGACGCAAGATAGGAAGGTACTCTGTTTCTGTTTGTTGAGAGATCTCTGCTTGGTTAACGATATCGTCTAATTCCGTCAAAAACCGATGGAGTCGATAGGATGTGGTTGGTGTTAATAAGTCCCACTGTCGAGGGGACCGAAATGATAGACATTCACCATTATCTTGAACCAACCAATCTTGTTGTGGCATATAATCAGTCTCCTTTAACTGATATGAAAGCACCTTATTTCCTAATGATCAATCATAGGCTATGGTCAAAGACAATTTAACGAAAGTTCAATGAAACTTAACTTTCCTTGAGCATTAATTTCTAAATCTTGTTATTTTAAAGTAGTAGCTGTTAATAATTAGGGCAACTATGGAAGACAAGCAAGAACGCGCCAAAAATAAAGCAATTCAAAAAGAAATTTTAGCAGGACGTAAATTTTCTTTAGCCGAAGCCATTGGTAGAGAAGGAGGAGACTTTTTAAAAGGGGAATCCCCTGTGCCAAAATTAGTACAAGCTACGACAGAAATTAATACATTTATTGCACTTAATTTACAAGATTCATCTGGAGCATTACAAGCAGTTTTACAAACCTGGGTAAGCACTAATGAAGCAGAAGTTAGTCAAAATCTAGACTATCCTTTACAGGCTTTACAACAAATGCTAGATGAGATTATTAATACCTCTGAATTACTGTATGAATTAGTTAGACAAGTGGATTTTAAATGGGGACAGATGTATGATGAGCGTCCTTATTTTCAATCTCCAGGACAACTTCCTCATCCTGATGATGAATATACCCATGAATCTGTAGAAGAAAAATTGAGAAGTTTGCTAAATAAGTTAGAGAAATAATTTTGAGCTTAATCATTCAAAAATTCTACTAAACGGGTTAACTTATCCCAAGCAGCCCCACTTTTAAGAATATCTTTTGCCGTTTCTACGGCTTTTTGATGATCTTGCCAAGGAACAATATCCCCCACTTGTAACCCCAATGCAGAATTTAAAACCACTGCATCTTGCTGTGCTTGGGTTCCTTTTCCCTGTAAAACATCTGTCAAAATAGTGGCATTTTCTTGCACATTTCCTCCTTTTAATGCTGTTAACTCAGCAGAGGTTAACCCTAATGCTTGTGGGTTAATTTCCCCTACACTCACCTCACCCTTCTTCAAAAAAGCCACATCTGTAATGTCTCCTAACCCTGCTTCGTCGAGGGTTTCTCGACCATGTAATACCATTCCTTGACAAATCCCTAATTGATTTAACGCTTGGGCCATAGGAACAATAAACTGAGGATGATAAACCCCAATAATTTGACCCGTTGGACGTAATGGGTTCACCAACGGCCCTAATAAGTTAAAAATAGTCCGCACCTTCAAGGTTTTTCGTAGGGGTGCAACGTGCTTCATCGCAGGGTGCCAACCTGGGGCAAATAAGAAGGTTATACCCACCGTTTCCAACGCTTCAGCTACCTTTTGGGGAGTAGCTGTCAGTTTCACCCCTAAATATTCTAAAACGTCAGCGGAGCCAACTTTACTGGAGGCAGAACGGTTCCCGTGTTTAGCTACTTTAACTCCAGCAGCCGCTACCACAAAAGCTACCGCAGTGGAAATATTAAACGTCGAGGCCCCATCCCCTCCGGTTCCACAGGTATCGATAACAGGAAGATGATGGGAAATAGGGGTTTCTTGCACAGACTGTTGTTGCAATATCTGGGCCATTCCTGCTAGTTCATCGGCTGAAACCCCTTTAGCTTGAAGGGTCACTAAAATAGCCCCGGATAACACAGGAGGAATGGTTTCATCTAACCACCCTTGCATTAGTTGACTCGCTTGCGTCTGGGAAAGAGATTGACCGTCCAGGAGTTGCTGTAATAAGTTTTGGGTAAGTTCTAAAGAATCTTGAGTGACCATTAATAATCTAAACTGATAGGAAAAAAATTCTGGTTTTAGGAGTGAGTAGAATTAAGATGGTAATACTACTTAATAAATTCCACTTTCTTAATGTTTAATAGCTGATAACTGGTAAGTGATATTATCATATTTTATTCCCTCTTAATTCCAGTTTAAGTCATGAAAATATTAACAAAATAAACGGGAATACTAGCCATATAGTGTCAATATTAATCCCTATGGCAGCAGCATATAAGTCCCGAAAAAGTATTGCAGTCACAGAGACTGGAAAACGAAAACTAAGAGAAGCCCAAAAACAAGGGAGTGGTAAACGTATTACCTATGAAGACATTGAAGAAAGGCTCAACTTTCAAGTGTCTCGTAGTACGATTGAGCGATTTTTTCGCGGCAAAGCTGTGGAAATTGATAATGCCGTTAGCATTGTAGAAGTATTAGGCTTACACCTAAAAGATGTGGTTGACTGTACTGTCTACCATGATATCATCTTAAGGTAGCCAAGGATATTGCCGAAAATTAGGGGGACGCTTCTCTAAAAAGGCTTGTTTTCCTTCTGCTCCTTCTTCTGTCATATAGTACAGTAAGGTAGCATTTCCTGCTAACTCTTGTAACCCCGCTTGTCCATCGCAGTCTGCATTAAAAGCCGCTTTCAGACAACGAATGGCGATAGGACTCTTAGTTAAAATTTCTTTTGCCCATTGAATTCCTTCTCTTTCTAATTGTGCTACAGGAACAATACAATTGACTAAACCCATTTCTAAAGCCTGTTGCGCGTTATACTGACGACAAAGAAACCATATTTCTCTAGCTTTCTTTTGTCCCACAATACGGGCTAAATAACTCGCCCCAAACCCACCATCAAAACTACCAACTTTTGGACCAGTTTGCCCAAAAATAGCATTATCCGCAGCGATGGTAAGGTCACAAATTAAGTGTAAAACATGACCGCCACCGATGGCATAACCGGCAACTAAGGCAATGACTACTTTAGGGAGCGATCGTATCAATCGTTGTAAGTCTAGCACGTTTAAACGAGGAACCCCCGCATCATCTAAATAACCAGCTTGGCCTCGCACACTTTGATCTCCACCGGAACAAAATGCGTATTTTCCGTCGGTATGGGGTCCGGCCCCAGTGAGCAAAATCACTCCAATGGTACTATCTTCTCTCGCATCGCAAAAAGCATCATATAATTCAAATACAGTTTTGGGACGAAAGGCGTTTCGTTTGTGGGGACGGTTAATGGTAATTTTGGCTATTCCATCCCCTTTATGATATAAGATGTCTTCGTAAGTTTTGGCAATTTGCCAGGTAGTTTCCATTGGTTAGGGCAAAATAAGCATCAATATTCCATTAAATCATGATTTGAGTTAAAAAATAGTAGATTAAAGTATCTTTATTTTTCAGCAATAACTGTTATTGTCATAATTTCGTTCCAAACCCCTTGAGGGGTTACTATTGTTTCTAATTCTTGATAATAATCCTGTTTTGCAGCGCGTAATTGTTCTTTTGAAAGGGTTTGAAAGGGGAAAAGATTGTCATTAGCAACAGGAAAGTTAATCATCATTTTCCATTTATTTTTAACCGTTTCTAAATCAACATAATGACCCAATTGATCTCGATAAGTTTCTATGTTTCTAAATCCAATTGTTTTTAAAAGATTAATACAATTTTCTTCTGTTCCTATTTTTTGCTGCCAATGAGGAAAATTAATGTTATATTTTGCAGCAATTTTACTAAGAAGATATCCTTCAATAAAAGAAGTTTCTGACCAATAATTAAACCCTAATTTTCCCTTAGATTTTAACCAAGAATGACAACGAGCCAAAACAGTATAAATATCATTAAAGATAACCATTGCAGCACAACAAGTAATCCTATCGAACTTGCTTTCATGTAAATCTATATTTTCTATGTCTGCCAACAAAAATTCAATATTATTTAAGTTTAAGTTTTTTACTTTTTTCTGAGCTTCAGCTAACATAAGATTAGCCATATCAACTCCTATGACATGACCCTCATTGCTGACTTTTTTAGCAGCTTCAATGGCAACTAAACCCGTTCCTGTGGCAAGATCTAATACGGTTTGCCTCGGTTCAATTGCAAGATATTTCAGTAATAAATCAACCAGTTTCGGATGAAAATCACCTTGATCGTAAGTGGTGCTGCGTTGATTATAGAGATTAGCGATCGCTTGTTGATAAGGAGTTAACATAAGTTTATTTTTTAGCCGATAGAAAAACAAAACGATCACAAAATTCTAAATTAGATAAATTAGTATATTTTTCTTTCATTTCTTGTAATCCTTGGTTAATTTCTTCATCATTAAATCTCGATAATAAGGACATATATCTATTTTTAACCATGTTAAAATATTTTTCTTTAGGAATAGAAACAGGATACTCAATAAAGTTTACTGTTGTTTTAAAACCAATATTTTCACAAAGATTAACTAAAGCATTATAATGAGGTTGAACCGACTCATAAACTGATAACGCTTTTTCAAATAAAGGGTATTCAATGGTAGGAGGTAGTAAAATTATTAAGAGAATTCCTTGTTCATTTAATCGACTAAATAATCCTTGTAAAAGTTTCTCTTTATCATCGATATGATGGATCATTTCCTTAATTAAAATTTTATCATATTTTCCAGATTTATGAGAAAACATTGTAGCATCTTCAACCACCGTTTCATAATAACTATTTGTTGGTATTTTTTCGAGCATCTTATCAGAAGGATCAACACAAATTATTTTATTTTCTAATTTAATTTGTGAGATAATTGCTTTACTATAAATACCTGTTCCACAGCCAAGATCCACTAAAATATCTGTCGTATTTAATTTTAAATATTCAATAATTTTTTTAGTTAAAAATTCAATAAAATCTGAAGAAGTTCCCCAAAAATCATCATATTGTTTGGCCAAGCTCTGATAATGTTCTTGAATAGAATATTGCAAAATATTACCTCTTTTAATTGAATGAGGCAGGAGTTGAAAGGCAGAAGGCTCGGAGGTGGGAAAATAAAACCCTGGTGCCTATTGCCTATTGCCTATCCTCACTAGCTAGTTTCATCAAAAGTTCAAAATGTGAGCATACTTATTTCCCCATACCCAACTGTTGAGCTTTTTGATAAACTTTTCCTTCCGTTAACAGTGAAGGCGCAATGATAACCTCTACCTGCTGCATTTCCTTGAGATCCTTAGCCCCTAACGTTCCCATACTGGTTTTGAGAGCCCCCAATAAATTATGAGTGCCATCGTCCAATTTAGCCGGGCCAGTGAGAATCTGCTCAATGGTTCCTGTGGTTCCCACATTAATACGAGTTCCTCGGGGTAACACAGGAGACGGAGTGGCCATACCCCAATGATAACCCCGTCCAGGGGCTTCTGCTGCACGAGCAATCGGGGAACCAATCATCACTGCATCAGCACCACAGGCGATACATTTACAAATATCTCCACCGGTAACAATCCCACCATCAGCTACCACAGGGACATAACGGCCTGTTTCCTGTTGATAATCATCTCGCGCTGCTGCACAATCTGCGATCGCCGTTGGTTGAGGAACCCCAACCCCCAATACGCCACGGGAGGTACAAGCAGCCCCCGGACCGATCCCCACTAAAACCGCTGCTGCTCCTGCTTTCATCAAGTTTAAGGCCACTTCATAGGTGACGCAGTTGCCAAAAATGACAGGCATCGGCATTTCTTGGCAAAATCCCTGTAAATCTAGAGGCAAAATTGATTCTGGGGATAAATGAGCGGTGGACACCACCGTAGCTTGCACAAATAATAAATCGGCTCCTGCTTCTGCCACAATGTTACCGTATTTAGAGGCTCCTGCTGGGGTTAAACTCACCGCAGCAATACCACCATTAGCTTTAATTTCTGTGATGCGCTGTTTAATTAATTCTGGTTGAATGGGTTTAGCATAGAGTTCCTGCATTAACCCCACAAACTCTGATTTGCCGACAGATGCAATGCGATCGAGAATAGGATTGGGATCGTCATAACGGGTTTGAATCCCTTCTAAATTAAGAACCCCGATCGCTCCTAATTCCGATAATAACCCGGCCATTTTAACATCCACAACTCCATCCATAGCACTCGCTAAAATTGGAATTGTGCGTTCGATCCCCCCAATAGTCCAACTGGTATTGGCTAAACTAGGATCCAAGGTACGCACCCCAGGAACCAGTGCGATTTCGTCTATACCGTAAGCTCGTCGGGCTGTTTTACCGCGACCAATAATAATATCCACGCTTCTATATCCATTCCCTAAGTATTAGATTAGGCTACCAAATTTTGAGGGGTTTGGGGAAGGGGGAGTGTGGGAAGAGGGATAGGAACTGCTACAATCGCTACTACTCACTTTCTCCTCTATTTTTACGCCCACACCCCACACCCCACACCCCACACCCTACACCCTGTCTAACTCTAAAATTGGTTGGTGCAAGATATAAGTTTTAAGAAGTTGAAAATTTTCTGATTTGATATTCTCTAGCTTCAATCATTTCATAACAATGATTTTTCATCTGTTGAGCAAATTTTTGTTCTGTTTCCTCTAAAATTTCTTGAGGAATCCTTTTCCATTGTTGACGGGTTTCCCAACGAATGACCAAAGTAATTTCTTGAGGACTATTAGGCGATATCCAAACTTCTTTACCTAAAAAACCAGAACATTGTTCTAAAGCGGGTGTCCAAATTTCATGATCTAACTGAATAAATATATTCCTAGATTCAGGAGAAACCTTAAATTTAAGTAACTCGACTACCATATTGTAAATTTTTACTGAATTTATGCAACAAAATCTTAAGTTTAGGAGACAATGAGATTAGGGAGATGACTAAGTAAAGACTATTTCCCACGGGAGAGAAATTATGATTAATACATTCCTATATCCTGATAGTATTACCTACTTAATTGTTAAACTCTGTGTTCTGTTTTTAGCTGTTGTACTTTACTTAATGGTCACAGCAACCCCTGTCACGTAGTTACTGGCAGCTAATGCTGCTGTCATTTCAAAGCACCCATTTTAATTAAGTAAAGAGTGATTAATAGGCTAATCCCTGAAACAACAGCAGCAAGGTGGACAGATAAACCGTGTTTGTCTCAGATTCCCTCTTCCCCTTCGAGCATAGCACGATAATCTTGAGCGGACAGGGTATCTTCTAATTCATCATCAGGATCTTCAACCCGAACTTTGAGTAACCATCCATCTCCATAGGGATCATCGGCAATAACTTCTGGGGTTTCGATCATTTGTTCGTTGCGATCAACTACTGTTCCTGATACGGGGGGGTAAAGGTCTTCTGCTGCTTTAACAGATTCAACAGCACCAAAGCTAGTTCCCCTTTCTAGGGAGTCTCCCACCTCAGGCAATTCTAGAAAGACAAGATCCCCTAACTGTTCAATTGCATAAGCACTAATGCCAATAGTTGCAATTTCTCCGTCTAAACGAACGTACTCATGACTATCCAAATATCTTAAATCTTCAGGAAATTCTAGTTCCATGACCTATCCTCAAAGTTAACATCACATTAATAGTCCCACAGCAATCGGCCTGTGGGATTCTGGTTTCACTGGGTTTGTCTAGCTCAAAGTCATTAGAGACTTACTCCTGACGTTGAAACACGCTACTGCGCAGGGCTTCCCGTCGGGTTAAGCTAACTAAAAGCCTCGTTTTTTAAGTTTACACTGTCTTGGATAGAGCTATCAGTATTAACTTGACCAAAAATGAAAAGATAGTTAGTCAGACTTCATCAGTGACACTTCCAGAATCTGAGATAGACTAAATGAGGAAAGACACAATCATCTTCTGGCCATGACTCATCCGAAACCCTCCAACTCATCCTTCCGTTACTTTGTTGCAGGACTCAAACCTCTCGCTAATGCGAAAATTTGGGGATCGATTGGAATTATAGCACTGGTTACCTTCGCTCTCTGGCAATATTCTCGTCATCCTGAATGGGTAGGGAGTAATCAAGCCCCTTCTCCCGTAAATGGAGGAGAATTTGAAGCAGAAGTGGGAAATAGTGTTGATATTGGAGTAACTGTACAAGATTTAGAAGCCACTCGTCTTAACTCACAAGGATTTCCTGTCCCATCTACCCCAATTACCCCAAACTCCTTAGATCGACCCTTATCCTCTCCCCAAGGCAAGAACCCAACCCTGAAAACTAACCAAAATGCTCCTGTACCGTTTCCTTCTTTGGATAAGGATAACGCAGATTTGAACCAACCGAGTCCTTCCGTTAAGTTTGAACCCCTGATGCCTAATGTGAAGAATTTGGGGGGCTTATTCCCTCCTCTGACTCCTTCTAAGGATTCCCGTAAACCGATTAAACTACCCGATAGTGAACTCGATCGTCCCCCAATCCCTCAGGACACTCCTCTAGGAAATGCCATAGACAATGTCTTTTCTCAAGAGTCTCCATCCAATGTATCCCCCCAAAATAATAACCAACCGCTTCCTTCTTCAGTTAAACCAATAAGGCCAACCAATCCCTCTTCTGTAACGTCACCGAGAAGCAATCCTTATCCTTCTCAAACCAATCCCTCTAATCAACCTTTTAATAACCCCTATACCTATTCCCCTCCTCAACCCTATCGTCAACCCTATGGTAATGGGCGATCGCCAGCCCCAATCCCTGCTTATCCCCCGTCTCCTCAATTTCCTAATGGTTATGGTAATAGAAATCCGAATGCTTCGACTCGAAACAATCAACCCCAAGCTCAACCTCAACCTAATTATGGAATTCAACCGCCTCAAGTGGATCAATATGGATACTAAGTTAACTACATTATTATAAATTCACAATGTCGACTAATCCCCAAAAACCGATTATTGCTAAAGATATACCAATCATACTGTTTGCTGGGGAATTTCGAGGTGATTGGGGGCAAGGGGCAGCTGCTGCTATCCTCTTAACGCCTAATGGGCGACGATATACCGTAAGTCAATTACTGTCTGTTGACGATAAAGACGAAGCCGAGTATGCAGCCTTGATTCTTGGCTTAAAAAAAGCACAAAAATTAGGGTTCAATACTCTAGCTATCAAAGGAGATAGTGATTTAGTGTTTAATCAAGTCAATGGCTTAACCCCAGTCACCGAAGAAAGATTAATTAAACTGTATCGTATCGCCCTTAAATTAATTAAAAGTTTTGAAACAGTTTCCTTAGAATGGATCTCCCCTGAACAAAATAAACCCACTAAATCAGCCCTAAAACGCTGTATTAGTGAGGCTTTAGGCACGGAAAAAACCAAGCAACCTCCCTCAACAACTATTCCCCCATCACAACAATCTGTCATGGTTCGTTTAATTGAAAAGGGAGAAAAAGCTACGGATGAAGATTATCGCCAACTAACCGTAGAAGAAGATCAATGGACTCATAAGTCTCTCTCAGAATTAAGGGCGTTGATTCCCCTAGAGGTTAGGGATATCATTGCTTTACAATGGCAAGGAAATGAAGATAACTTAGCCCAGATGTATCGTTGGCATTTACGGGGACTTCCCCCGAAAATGGCTTGTCGTAAAGTCAATCTTGATCAACAAACCCATCCAGAAACTAAGGCAAAACTTCCCTGGGAAGAAGCTCTTAACTTGCCCCAACCCTTATTAAATAATTCTGATAATCCCTCAGAACCCTTGGTTTCTTTACTGTCTGAATTGAGTGATGATCACGAAACCTTTGAGGACAGTGGTTTAATGCCATCTGAGTCCAATCAAATGGGTTCTTCCTTATTTGAAACCCTTATCCAAGGCGATCCCCAAAAAGTAGAACCTGATCTAGCTTATGATGAAGAAAACCTGGCCTCAGGGAAAGATGGAACTGAAGATACGCTACCATCAAAATCAAGTATCATTGATATTCTCAAACTGATTGAGAATCTAAGCCCTGAAGAACAAATAACCTTAGCTCAGGAATTGGTTAAACTTCCAGACATGGTTAATTTTATTCTCAAAGCGATCGCTGACAATGTCTCTAAGGGTAATGCGGAATCATAATAGGTTCTTTCACTTGCTGAAGATTAACCCTTACAATTTGGGAAATTGCGATGTATTTAGACGAACAATTAGAAATTCTTATTAATGAAGCACCTCAGCACGGGGTACCTATCCCTGTGATGGAAAAAGCAGTGGCTCCAACCCTCAAGTTTTTTGCGAGTCAGCTTCAACATCAGCAATATTATGTCTTACACGGTAAAAACCGCTCTTGGTTGGTCACGACATTGAGCAATCGCAAAAACCCCAAGGAAGAAAAACGGGTTATTTACGCTTTTGCAACGAAAAAAGATGCTGAAACATTTCAGGGTGTTATTAATCCTGAAATAAGGATTATATCTGTTCCTGTGACTCATTTATTGTTCCAATTGTTTTCTGTAGAGTCCATTGATAGTATTATCTTTCGAGAACTACCTAGAAACAAAGAGCAGCAAGCTGAAATTTCCCGTGCTAAACTGCAAAATATTATTCAGCAACAATTACGTCGTTTGAAATTAACTTCTCCCAATAGTAAAAATATTCCCCCTGATCTTGCTTAAGTTTGTTTCTATGTTAGAGTCTAGCCCATCATCAACTGTATTAAACTATTATAGTGCCTATTACTGTCCTGTCTGTCATCATGGAGAAATTGCAACTTTACCCTTGATGGAAGCGTTTTCTTGCAATTTTTGTTGTCATATTTTTACGGCTAATCTTGATAAGCAAGCTATTACCATTGTTGATAGTCAACTCCCTTTAACTTGGTATTGGACGGGAAAACGTTGGCAAAATATTCGTTCTGTTAAAACCCTTGAATGGGGTTATCGTTTCTTGGCTTTAGGTTTTGTTATCTTACCAACATTAATCGTAGCAGCAGGAGTCTATATTTTTCCTGTGTTACCTGATACTCCGTTGGCCTGGTTTCGTTGGTTTTGGGTTGGGTTAACTTTTATCTCTCATCTTAGTTGTTTACTGTGGTTAGTTCTAGAATATTATCAGTTTCCTTTATCCCTCTATTTTGAAGCGTTAAGGAATAACTTACTCTCTCGTTTATCTTTATTGAATCATTAATTTGTTGGGAAACTTGCGACTATGGATCAGTTTATGGAAGCAGCGATCGCTGAAGCTAAACAAGGGTTAAAAGCAGGGGGAATTCCCATCGGTTCGGTATTAGTCAGAAATAATACGATTATTGGCAGAGGACATAATAAAAGAGTCCAAAACCATGATCCCATTACCCACGCAGAAATTGACTGTTTACGCAATGCTGGACGAATTGGGAATTATCACGATACGGTGCTTTATTCAACTTTAATGCCTTGTTATCTATGTGCTGGTGCTGTGGTTCAATTCAAGATAAAAAAGGTGATTGCAGGAGAATCAACAACCTTTACAGGGGCCAGATCCTTCATGGAATCTCATGGGGTTGAAGTCATTGATTGGGACTTAACAGAATGTAAAGCGTTAATGAGACAATTTATTGAAAATAACCCTCGATTATGGAATGAAGATATCGGTAATTAATAGCAATCTATACACTTTTTTCAATGTTACCAATGTTCTGAGTGGCAAAGCAATTTCGCCCTTGTTGTTTAGCCAGATAAAGAGCCATATCGGCTTGATGAATCAGATTTTGAGGCGTTTGTTTATGTTCAGGAATTTGGGTGGATCCCCCCACGCTAATGGTAACATAGTTGCTAACATTCGATTGAGCATGAGGGATCTTCAGGTTTTGAATGGCGATGTTAACATTTTTAGCGATTGCTTTGACTCCTTTTTCATTGGTATCCGGTAAAATAATTGCAAATTCTTCGCCCCCAAAACGAGCCACTAAATCACTTGAACGATTAACTACAGTTTTAAGAGCTTGGGCCACCTTGTTTAGACAGTTATCTCCAGCAATATGGCCATAGGTATCGTTATAATTTTTAAAGAAGTCAATATCACATAAAATTAATGATAAAGGTTGGTTGTCTCTGGCGAGTCGCTTCCATTCTTGGAGTAAATATTCGTCAAAACGACGACGATTGGGAATACCTGTCATACTATCGATGATGCTAAGGGTATTTAATTTCTCATTGGCTTTTTTTAGGGCTAATTTAGAGAATCGTAATTCTTGTTCAATTTTTTTACGTTGTTCAATTTCCTGACGTAATTGTTGATTGTGTTGTTCAAGTTGATGGTGGAGTTGATACAATTTCAGGTGATTTTCAACTCGAATTAAAACCTCTTCTAGCTGAAAAGGTTTGTTAATATAGTCAACTCCGCCTACTTTAAAAGCTGTAATTTTATCGATTACTTCGTCTAAAGCACTAATAAAAATAACAGGAATTTTCTCGGTTTTTCCAGAGCTTTTCAACCGTTGGCACACCTCATAACCATTGAGATCCGGCATATTAATATCGAGTAAAATGAGATCAGGAAGTTCGTTTTGAATAGATGCCAATGCCCTCGCCCCATTAAGTGCTTTACGCACAATATAACCTTGTTCTGTTAACATTTGCGATAAAACCCTTAAATTATCAGGGGTATCATCAATAATCAGCAAATTACCCTTACACATAACTAATTAGATATTAAAAGCAGCCATACGTTTAATAAATTGAACTCACATCTTCCATTAAAACAAACGTAACTAATCATTAGAGACAGAAGGCATAAAGGGAAAAAGATTATTTCACTTAAATTAAGACTCATTACTAACAATTTTACTTGATAGTCACGCCTTGAGCCTCCAGCAAAAGTGCCTTTCAACCCCTGCTTCCTACCCAACTAGCATGAAGTTTAAGAAGGCAAGATGCTTGTATAACTCTATTATGCCAAGTTCAGAAAACGTAATAAGTGAGTTAAATCACGAAAGTTTATGATAAGTTTCCTTGAATTAAATTAAGAATTTTGTCAAACTCAAAGTTATTAGCCCAAGATTGTAAGGCTTGTTTCAGGGAAAGATCCAGGGTTTCACTTTGGGATAGGAGTTGGATAATTTGCTCATCTAAGCCCTTGTCTGCCACTTCTTGCAGTTCTCTGACCCATTCAGGAGGCATCTGTGCTAAAGATTGCCCTAAACATTGATGATCTACGGTTGCTGATTGAGTTTCTTCTGGGATTTCTTGATAGCGATAGCACACTCCTAAATGTTTGGCCATGGTCTCAAAAATTTCTGCTTCTTGAAAGGGTTTACGGATGAAGTCATCACATCCTGCCGATAAAATAAGGGAACGATGCTCTTCAAACACACTGGCCGTTAAGGCAATAATGGCTGTGGCCTGACCTCGAGCAGAGGCTTTAATTTTACGGGTTGCTTGATAACCATCCATGATGGGCATTCGCATATCCATCCAAACCAAGTTAGGTTGCCAAGTTTGCCAGATTTCTACAGCTTTTTGTCCATTTTCTGCTTCTCGTACCTCAAAACCAATGGGTTCCAATAGTTTTATTAATAATTGACGGTTTTCAAAGCGATCGTCCACAACGAGAATACGATAAGTGGGTTGGTTGGGAGCTAAACCAATGACAGTCTTTTTGACTTGGTGGGAAATGATTTGGGCCGAGTCAGCTAGGGTTACAGGAAGTTCAAAATAAAATGTGCTTCCCGATGGTTTGTAAAGGGCTATGGATGATACATTAGGATCTAAGTCAGATGAAACGGTACTCCTTACTTTGATTTTACCTCCCATTAATTGGACGAATTTTTGGGAAAGATACAATCCTAACCCTGTTCCTCGTTTTAATTTTTGTCCTGTTTCAGTTTGTTGAAAGGCTTTAAATAATAATTTTAATTCTTTTGGTTTGATACCCGGTCCTGTATCTTGGATTTCAAACGTTAACCTTACGGTACGATCATCAGGGTTTGATGGCTTGGGAGTAACCGTTAAAGAAACATGACCCACCTTTGTAAACTTGATGGCATTCCCCAAAAGATTGAGGAGAATTTGGCGTAGTTTTCCTTGATCCACTTTAATATATTGGGGAACATCAGGAGCAATATTAAATAATAATTGCAAGCCTTTGGATTCGGCTTTGACTTGCAGTAAATCTTTCAGGGATTGTAGAAATTCCTGTAAATCTAAGTTACTTTCTTTAAGGGTATTACGACCAGCTTCGATTTTAGAAATTTCGAGAACATCGTTAATTAAATCTAGTAAATGTTCGCCACTGCGATTAATAATTTCTAAATGGGATCGTTGTTCTTCTGAAATGGAGGCATCACGGTGCATTAGTTGACTAAAGCCGAGAATAGCGTTGAGGGGAGTACGTAATTCATGGCTCATATTCGCCAGAAATTGGCTTTTAGCTCGATTCGCTGCTTCTGCCTTTTCTTTGGCTTGTTCAAGGGCTTTTTCCCTTCGTTGTCGTTCATCGGCTTCAATGGCTAAGGAAATAAGATCCCCTAAAGATCCAGCAAAAGTTTGTTCATCCACTGTCCATTGATGCTCAATGCCAATCTGTTCATGACAGAGTACCCCAATCATCTTACCATCTAGCCAAATGGGGACATCTAACATGGCAGTAATATTCAAGGGTGATAGATAAGACTCAGATAGTTCTTGAGTCCGAGGATCATGACAGGGATCCTCAACAGCAACGATCCGTTCTTCTTGTAAGGCTTGGAAATATCGAGGATAATCTTTTATAGAAATTGTTAGACCTGTAGAATGAGAGTCTGAGGGTGATTCGTAAAGGTCTAGACATTCAATTTTATGGCGATCGCTATCATGGAACCAAACACTACATCTAGTAACTTCTAGGGTTTGGGCTCCTATTTTGGTTACTGCTTGAATTCTGGTTTGGATATTATTACAATCGAGGGTTTTCCGTCTGGTTTGAATCAGTGCCTTATTTTGCTTTTGTATTCGTTCAGAGGCTTCTTGAGCTTTCTTTTTTTGGGTAATATCTTCGTAAGTGCCTACAATACCGATCACTTCCCCGGTTAAATCATGAAGGGGAATTTTATTGGTTTCTAGCCATCTTCGTTGGCCATTGGCCTGTAATTGTGATTCCATAATCCCCAATAGTGGGGTATTGGTTTCCATCACTTGGCGATCGCATTCTTGGAAAAAATCCGCGTCTTCTTTTTCCACTGCTAAGTCATAATCTGTTTTGCCAATAATTTCCTCAGGGTGATGAACGCCTGCCGCGTTGGCAAAGGGTTGATTACAGCCCAAATACGCAAAATTTTTATTTTTCCAAAAAATAAATTGAGGAATATTATCAATCACTAATTGTAGTAGAGCTTGTGATTTTTTGATTTTTTCTTCAGCTTGTTTTCGTTCGGTAATATCGCGAACGATAGCACAACCATATTCTTGATGAT
>JASJDW010000095.1 GCA_030064955.1 Crocosphaera sp. | reverse complement strand
AATAATCGATCAATTTGCGCTGCTTCTTCTCGTGAAATAATTGGTAGATGGGTATTAGAAATAATTTGATTATTCCTATATCTTAAATCTCCTCGATAAACAGGATTTTTTAACCAACGACTTGCCGTTGAAACCGAGATTTTTTTACCATATCTTTTCGCTAAATAATTAACAGCACCCCGTAAAGAACCAAATAGTAAAAATTGTTCAAAGAAGTCTTTAATAATAGGGGCGGTACTACGATCTATAATATAGCAGTCTTTGCCTCTACGATACCCATAAGGGGCTTTTCCTGGAGGTGGTAAGGCTTTAATTCGTCTTAAAGCTTGTCCTTTTTTTAGTGATAAATGTCTTTGATTTTGGTTAATAATTTCTAAAATATTGGGATCATTAATATCAATTGTTCTTGAATTTTCTAACAATTCTAGGTCATCTAAAATAAGTATTTTTATTCCTAAATCTGTTAATTTTTGATAATTACTATTGACATTTTCAACATCATGTCCTAACTCATGTAAGTGACGAATTAAGAGATAGTTCGGAGGATTTTCTTGACAGTCATTAAGCAACTTTTCTAATTCATATCTTTTCCCTAAATCATGATAAACTCGTTCTATTTTTAATTCATTAATCGCAGTTTCTACATCATTTTCTAGCAAAGATTCACTATAAAAATAGGCAAAAATTATCATCTTATAAACTTTTATTTTCTATCAATTTATGAAAAAATAATTTGAGAACCAGGTGCATTAATTTTAATAGAAAGTACCTGATGATCGGCAAAAGTTTCGGCTAATTTAGGGTGAACTTCTGGAGGGGCAAAAAATAACATAAATCCCCCTGCACCAGCCCCTAATAGTTTACCACCCCAAGCCCCTGCTTCTTGCCCTAATTGATACATACGATCAATTTCTGGATTAGAAATGACTGTATCTAAACTTCTTTTAGCTACCCAAGCTTTATCTAATAATTCACCAAAAGCCGATAAAGATTGATTACTGGTTAAAATATTCCAACCTTGATCTACCATTTTTCTCATTTTCTTCAAGGTTTCTGTATTATCACCTACCCGTTTTAATTGTTTTTCAACTACTTTAGCAGCCCGTCGTTTAATTCCTGTAAAAACAATAAAAATATGGGACTCAAATTCTGCTAATCTTTGAGGAGAAATAGCAACACGGTTAACAACAATATCTTCTTCTGTCCTAAATTCAACTAAGTTAAATCCTCCCATTGCAGACATTAATTGATCTTGGCAACCAACGCGATCATTAACTAAATGACGTTCCACATAAATCGCTTCATAAGCTAAGTCTAAGGGTTTAACAAATTCCCCTTTAAAGCTATGTAATGCTTGTAATAATGATACTGTAAAAGCAGAGGATGAACCTAACCCTGTAAATGCAGGTAAGTCAGCAACATTGTGCAGTTCAATATCTTTATCTAAACCGCAAAATTTTAAACATTCACGATAAACTTTATGTTCAATATCCTCAACGGTTTTAACTAACTCAACTTTACGATAAGATACTCGAATTAAATAGTCAAATAAATGACTAGGAAAAGGACTGGCTGTAACATAAGAAAATTTATCAATTGCTGTGGCTAAAACAGCCCCTCCATGCTGTAAGAAATACTCTGGATAGTCGGTTCCACCTCCAAAAAAACTAATCCTAACTGGGGCGCGTGAAATTAACATGGTTCTAATAAATTAGTAAAGTTTTCTTTGATAAATGTTTCAGCTTGTGGTAAGGTTTCTGGAGTCCCAATATCTAAAAATGGAGCTTCAATTGGATGTACTTTGATGGTAATATTTTTCTTGAGTAAAGTAGGAAAAACATCGTATTCAAAACTTAAAGGAAACTGGGAAGGAAACTGTTCTAAAGTTTGATGGCGAAATAAATAAACCCCTCCATTAATAACCCCTTTACCCGCTTTTTTTTCAGCAAAGTTCAAAAGAGTATTTGACTCATCAAACACCAGGGAACCATAGCGAGACGCATCATCAACCGATACGCCTAAAATGATACCTCCTACTGCTTTGTCATCTAAATAATTCACTAATTGCTGAAAATTAGCTACAATTAAAGAGTCCCCATTCATAACTAACCATGCTTTGGGAGATAACTTAACTTGTCGAACGGCATTGATAAACCCTCCTGCTGTTCCTAATGGTTCATCTTCAGGACAACAGTAAATGTCTACTCCTTTGACCTGATGGGTTTTAAAATGTTCCTCAATCACTTCTCCTAAATAACCAGTGGATAAAATTTCTTGAGTAATTCCTTGTTGTTTAAGGTAACGAATTATCCATTCTAAAAAAGGTTTATTAACAACGGAAGCCATCGGTTTAGGAATATTAGGAAGTAGGTGTTTAACTCTCGTTCCATACCCTCCTGCTAGAATTACGGCTGCAATGTCATTCATAGATAGATTTTAGTACAATATCAATGTTGGCAATGGGTTAACTTTGATGAATAATCAGATAAAAGCTATCTAAGCATATCATGTTTACTGTGAATTCTTGATTATTTTACAATAAAGATGAATGATTATTATTGAGGATTTTTACTAATGTTAACGACCCTAAATACTGCTTTAAAAGAATGGGAAGTTGCTATTAAAGCTTTGGAAAAAGGTAAAAGCATTTTACTCCTACGTAAAGGAGGGATCAAAGAAGTTTCAGGACAGTTTGAAATTAATCATAATCCCGTTTTATTATACCCTACTTATGAACATCAAAAACCCCATCTCTTAAAATCAGATTATGGTACTTTTGTTAATCCTGTCCCCTCAGGATGGCATCCCGAAACTATTACCATTAGTAGTTGGGCTAATATTACTAATATTTTTCAAGTCAAAGAATATTCAATAATCAAAGAACTTTATCCTTATCACATTTGGATAGAAAGCTTTGTTGAAGAACGATTTAACTGGAAACGAACCCAACCCCTTTCTGTCTTATTATTGCGTGTTTTTTTACTACCTAAACCTGTCACGATTCCTTATCAATTAACTTACGGAGGGTGTCGTTCTTGGATTCAACTTAATCAAGATATTTGCTTATTAAAAAGTCAGCCTGTTATATCTGAAGATAATTATTATCAAAAAGTAGAAAAAATAAGCAAAATTATTATGTCTACTTAAGGACATTTTTTTGATACAATGCAGTAAATTAGTCATGAGAGTTTCTAAATATGTATTTATTGATTCCAGCAGCAGGAATGGGAAAGCGAATGGGAAGCGATCGCAATAAACTCCTGCTTACCCTTTTAGGTAAACCTTTATTAAGTTGGACATTGATAGCAGCAGAAACCTCTCAAAAAATTGATTGGATTGGCATCATTGGACAACCCTACGATTTCCCTGAATTTAAAAGCATTTTAGAGATGACTTCTATCAACAAAACCGTTGAATTAATTCAGGGAGGAGAAACCCGTCAAGGGTCGGTTTTTAATGGTTTAAAAGCATTACCTCAAGAAGCAGAAAATGTTTTAATTCATGATGGCGCAAGATGTTTAGTAACTCCCAATTTATTGGATAGATGTGCAGAAGAACTTTTAAATTGTCAAGGATTAATTGCTGCTATTCCTGTGAAAGATACCATCAAAATTGTTGATAATAATCAATTTATTCAAGATACTCCAAATCGTTCTAATTTATGGGCTGCCCAAACCCCCCAAGGATTTGATGTAAATTTATTAAAAGAATGTCATCAAAAAGGACATCAACTGGGTTGGCAAGTTACAGATGATGCTGCTTTATTTGAAAAATGCCAATTACCTGTTAAAATTGTAGAAGGGGAAGAAACAAATTTAAAAGTCACAACCCCTGTTGATTTAGCTATTGCAGAATTTATTTTAAAACAGCGATTAACATCATAAATAATTAAATTTAAGAACCCATAAATACTTGATTTAAAAATAGGCAAAAATGATGAATAAAGATACTAATTTTTTACCAAAAGTTTCTGTTATTGTTCCTGTTTACAATGGTGAACAAGACTTACCTGATTTAATTAACTGTTTACAATCCCAAACTTACCCCAAGGAAAAAGTCGAGTATTTATTAGTTAATAATAATAGTCAAGATAATGCGGTTCACATTCTCAATGAAGCAACCATTGAATCTCAAAAAATAGGCATTAACCTACAAACATTAAACGAGAATAATATTCAAAGTTCGTATGCTGCCCGTAATCAAGGAATTCGTCAAGCAACAGGGGAAATTTTAGCTTTCACCGATGCTGACTGTCGACCATTAAAAACGTGGGTGGAAGAATTAGTGAAGTCATTTATAGATGATAAAATAGGCATTGTTGTTGGAGAAATAGAAGCTTTACCAGGGAATACATTTTTAGAACAATATGCAGAACGAAATAGTATTTTATCCCAAAAATTTCTATTAGAACATCCTTTTTTACCCTATGGACAGACAGCTAATTTAGGAATTCGCCGCATTATTTTTACAAAAATTGGTTTATTTCGTCCCTATTTAACTACAGGAGGAGATGCCGATATTTGCTGGAGAATTCAACAACAAACAAACTACCAATTAACCTTTGCAGCTAGTGCAATTATTCGTCATCGTCATCGTTCTAATTTTAAAGAACTAAGAAGTCAATGGCAACGTTATGGTCGTTCTAATCTCTATTTACATGAATTATATGGTGTAGATTTAATGCGAAATTTAACCACAAAAGAAGCAATTTATCGCTTCGGACGTTGGATATTAAAAGAAATACCAAGAGATAGCATGAAAATATTACAAGGTAAAGGAAGTCCTATTGATTTAATAAAAATGCCCATTGATTTATTTAATTTTTATGCTAGAAGTCAAGGGCAAAAAACAGCTAAATTATCAGAACAAGCTAAACAAATCCACTGGTTATAATCAATTAATTTGTAGAAAAAATAAAATATTATAATGAATAAAAAATTGTTTTCTATTATTCTCATTGGCATACTTATATTAGGATGTCATCCCCTAACCAATCTATCCAACTCCCAACCCATTACTGTTAATTTGGGGGAACCATTTAACCTTAAAATTAACCAAGAAGCTTTGATTGTATCTGAGGACATCAACATCAAATTTTTAACAGTCAAAGAAGACTCTCGCTGTCCTTTAAATATGCAATGTGTCTGGCCAGGACAAGTTAAGATTGTTGTCAAGATTATTCATAAAAACCAAGATTTAGGAGACTTTAATTTAATTAGTCGAGTGGGAGAAAACCCCGTTAAAACCTTTAAAAACTATGGGGTTGAATTAATGGAAGTCACCCCCTTACCAAAAAACAATGAAACAGTAGAAATGTCAGATTATCAAGCTATCTTAGTTGTTAATGAATCTACATTATAAGACCATACTTCCCACTCTCATTAAATTTTCACAGTTGTTTAGTAAATCTTCTGGTGTGACAAAAAAGGCTTCTTTTGCCTTAAGAAAACTAAGATAAGGAGATATATTGAACTGACTGGTTAATTCATTAGTTTTGGCTAATAAAGAAGGTATAGCCTTATCCTCAGTCCCCTCTGCTAAATAGGTTGCTTTGGCAAATTCCTCTATAGCAAAAGTGAGTTCCTCCTCTAACTCTTCTGAACTCATTACTTCAGTTTGGCAGAGTGCTTCTATTAATTCTTGTCCCAATTCTTGTGCGTTTTCAGAAGGGGGTTGACTAATAGTTAAATCAGCGAGACTGGTTAGGGTTGGTTGAGATTGATACGATGAACCTTTTACTCGCTCAATTACCCTATCCAGAGGACTCAACGGTTCTGCTGTTACCGATAAAGTAGAATTAAGTAAAACACCGTTTTTAATTTTTAGTTTGTAGGGTTCACCCGCATCTTCAAAACACTTATAGATAAAGTCAGAACAAACCATAGGGCTTTTTCCTGGACTGGTTTTATTACTAATATATTCATAAATTTCTAGGATTAATTTCTTATAAATTTTGATCATGACTTGTTTAACTAAACTATTGGGTCTTAATTTTTTGTACAGTAAAATTAGTCCCAATAAATACAAATTACTCTGGCCGTAGGGTGTTTCATAATTCAGATAAACCGTCGCTGCATTGATCACAGGTTCCATCGATTCAGGTTGTTGCATAAGGCGATTGACATACATTGTACGTTCTCGAAAACGCTCATCTGGGATGCTCAAAGAATAATATTGAACCATAGGAGGGGTTGCTTCAATGATGCTTCCCTTGGTTGCATCATAGATTGCTGCATGGGAGACAGTAGAATTGGTCAACCGAAGAATTGCTTGCGAAGTTGGATCGCTGGCGGCCGTAAATATCAAGATATCCCCAGTTTTTAATTGATCAAACGTTAAACTACTCATTTCTAAATTGTGTAATTTATTTTGTGTACTTACTCATAGCATTTCTCGAAATCATGAGGACACCTACCTCCTGCCTCAAAGCGATAACCTCTGTACCTCACAAGCATGGGAACTGCTATATTAACTGAGAGGTTGGGGTTTACTGAGTTCTTGAAGATACTGTAGAAGTGTTTGAGCCGTTTCAGGCACAGTCATATCATCAAAAGAGACTTGAACCGTCCCCTTTTCAGTCTCTACGATGACCTGATATTGCCCAAGATCTCTAGCTTGTGAGGTCAACTGACTGGTTGCTTCAAGAATGTTGCTTTGTTTGATCAGACTTTCTAGTTGGGCTGCTTCAGACTCAGATAAATTGGCAGTATCGATTGTGCAGCCTCTAATTAAGCCAGCAAACCCTCCTGATTGACGAAATGTAATTTTCATCGTAATTTCTGTTAATTAAGCTTAGGAAAACTAAGTTCAATATAAGACAAAATTCAGGTTAGGAAAATTGAAAAAGGAGTCAGGAGTCAGGAGTCAGGAGTCAGAAGTCAGGAGTCAGGAGTCAGGAGAGAAATAGAATGTGTATTCAAACCCCAATCTATTTCTCGCAACTTGTAGAAGTTGGGGTATTAAAACGCCAGTTGCTCCACTCGGGGGGAAGATGAGGCGATCTTAAGGGATCGCTGATCCTCATCTCAAAACCTACATATCAGTTCTTATAGCATTTCCTGGACTCATGAGGTATCCCTAATCTTCAACTTCTGAACTCCTAAACTCGCGAACTCCTGAACTCCTAACTCCTAAAACTAGAAGAGTTCATACCTCACAAGTATGGCAACTGCTATCTTAACCTGCTTAACGACTAACCCCAACAGCTTTTCTAACGGGTTGTGATGAGCTACCGCTAGAGATGTTAATCCCCACTCCATCCCAACCTCGCTTAACCGCTTGTTGTTCTAAGCTACCATTACCAAAGAATTGGCCAGCAACTTGATAAGTCATTTCAGCAGCTTCTTGGAAATCGCTTTGAGAATTAAGATTGCGTAGGGTTTGATACCAAATTCTTCCAGGTTTTTCCCAAGTCGGTCCCCCCATCTCTAAGGCGATGAGATAGAAAGCATGATTAGGAATGCCAGAGTTGATATGAACCCCTCCGTTATCCTCAAAGCCCGTATATTTGTCTCTGAGATGCTTAGGTTGACGATCAGTGCCTAAATAGGGATCATCTACATAAGCTTTTTCATCTTTGAAAGTTCGGAGTCGGGTAGCTGGACTCGATCCCATGATTAGTTCACCCATATCCCAGTCCGCCGTTTTCGGGTCTGATTGACCCAGATGCCATTGTTGCACCAAAGCCCCCATAACATCGGCAAAACTTTCATTGAGAGCGCCGGGTTCTCCTTGATATTCTAGATTACTTTCACTGGTAATGACACCGTGAGTAATCTCATGGCCAACTACATCCAGTGCTTTTGTGAATCGGATGAAGATTTGTCCGTCTCCATCCCCATAAGCCATCTGTCGCCCGTTCCAAAAAGCGTTATTATATTGACGACCCACATGAACACTAGAAATTAAACTCATGCCCCGATTATCGATGGAATTGCGGTTAAAATGCTCTTTATAGAAATCGTAAGTGATCCCAGAATGGTCATAAGCTTCATCGACCGCCGGATCACCAGTTGGACCATCTCCCTCAAGGCGAACCAATTTACCAGGTAAGAAAATTTGGTTTCTTTCTTCCATGTCGTAAACTAAACGGTTCTTTTCTGTGGATACGGGGGTGGGGGAAAACATCATAGTTGCCATAACCCCCATGGTTGCCCGAATTGCTCGTGTTTGGGCTGATTCTTCTAGTGCTTCAATGGCCAAGCGACGAATTTCAGGATCTTCACATTGAGCTAAATTCTTCAGAACATAAGGAGGAAGGTAGCAATGAAGTGGATTGTGACAAGTGTGCATAAGTCTCTCCTGAACCTTGATATATTAATTAATGGAGCTACGAAAACCAGTCTTGTAGGCAGCTTTTTCTGCACAAACTCCCTACTCTATTTTTTGAAAGGTTAAAAGAACATCAGTTGTTAATTGTTTATTATGGTTATATTATAGATGTAGATATTTGATATCATTTTAGACAGCAAAGGATATCGTTACAAAATTGAGAATATTGTTACAAAATTTAAGTCAACTTAATATTTTACGAGCTAAAATACAGTCTTCCATAATTTGATTTTTGAGAGCATCCAAAGAGGGAAATTTTTGTTCAGGGCGTAAGAATTTTTCTAAATGAACGGTTAAAAAAGTCCCATACAAGTTCCCTGACCAATCTAACAAATGGACTTCCACCGTAGGAACTTGACCATTAACCGTAGGACGACTACCTATATTAATAACTCCGTTAATGACCTCTTGTGTCGCTAAAACAACACGAACACAATAAACCCCGCGACGGGGTAACAATTTATCTGAGGGAACCTGTAGATTAGCAGTAGGAACCCCGATGGTTCTCCCCACCTGTTGTCCCTTAACCACCATCCCTTCTAATGAATAGGGATAACTTAACATTTCTCGAGCTTGTTTAACGTTACCAACGGCTAAACATTGGCGAATTCTGGAACTGCTAATACGTAGAGGATCATCTTGACTTAAACAAGTTTGTAACTTGGTAATATGAACAAAAACGCCAAAAGTTCGAGCTAATTCTTGCAACATTTGGGCGTTTCCTCTTCTTCCTTGCCCAAAATGGAAGTCTTGTCCCACACTGATGTATTTAACATTCAGTTGTTTAACTAAAATGTCTTCTACAAAGGCTTGGGGGCTCAGAGCAGCTAAACTACGATCAAAGGGTAAAAGCACTAACTGTTTAATATTAAGAGATTCTAAACGTTTAACTTTTTCCGTCAGAGGAGTCAGTAATTGTCGTGTTTTACCACTAAAAAACTCTTGAGGGTGAGGCGTAAAGGTGACAATGGTGGGGATATACTCCTCCCTTCGTTCGATGATCGGTTTGAGAACTTGTCGATGGCCTAAATGAATACCGTCAAAATTTCCTAAAGCAATAGCCGTTGGCGTTTTAACATTACTTGTTGATGATGTTACCCACACATTAAATTCCTTGTCCATGTCAATAACCCATAGGTACACTGATCCTATAGGTTGGTGCTGATCCTGATCCTAATTGATTTTACACGAACTCATCAATTAATTTTTGAGCCTATTTTTGGAATCATCCTTGTGAATATTTACCTATAATGTCGCCAGAATGCCCCCGTCATATTTTTCGACAAGACACTCACCAAAATTGACGGTGGGACGGGGCTTTTAAAGTGCGGAACCACTTCCGCACTTTAAAAGCCCCTCATGAATGGCGACCAACAAAAACAAACTGCGTAGCAACAATTTAATTTTACCATCTCTGGGTAAACTATGTTAAAATTAATCTACCAAGGTCGAGGGGTATTAAATGCTAGTCGTAGAAGCTAAGCTTAAAAACGGAACACCAAAACAATACCAGAGACTAGATGAAGCCATTAGAACATCTCAGTTTGTGCGAAACTCCTGTGTTCGTTATTGGATGGACAATAAGGGAATAACTCGTAATGATCTCCAAAAACTTTGCTCTACATTAGCTAAAAATCAAGACACCCCTTGGGTAACAAAATTAAACTCTCAAGCCCGTCAATCGGCTGCTGATCGGGCATGGCAATCAATTAATAGATTTTATCAAAATTGTCGTGCTAAGATACCAGGGAAGAAAGGGTTTCCTAAGTTTAAAAAGCATAGTCGTTCTGTTGAGTATAAACTAACAGGCTACAAGTTATCTGATGATAGACGTAAAATTAAATTCATTGATGGATTTAAAGCAGGTAAATTTGATTTATGGTGTAGTCAAAGAACATTAGTTTATTATTCAGAACAACAGATTAGACGAGTTAGAGTTGTTAGACGTTGTGATGGTTATTATTGCCAGTTTCTCATTGATGTAGAACGGCTTGAACATCATGAACCAACGGGACAAGTAACGGGAATTGATCTGGGCTTAAAAGAGTTTTATACTGATGCTCAGGGAAATACTGTTAATAATCCACGCTATTTAAGAAAGTCAGAAAAGCGTCTTAAAAAAGCGCAAAGACGATTATCAAAGCGATTCCGTAAAGGAAAAAAACAGTCTAACAACTATCATAAGCAACGGGTAAAAGTAGCCAAGCTTCATCTAAAAGTATCAAGACAACGTAAAGACAAAGCAATTAAAGATGCTTTGGCGTTAGTCCAGTCTAACGATCTGGTGGTCTATGAAGCTTTAAAGGTTAGAAACTTGATTAAAAACCGTAAGCTTTCCAAGTCAATTAGTGATGCTTCTTGGTATCAATTCACTGAATGGTTAAATTATTTTGCTAAGATTTATCGCATTGTTTGTGTTGCAGTCCCTCCCCATTTCACCACTCAGGATTGTTCAGTTTGTGGAACGAGAGTTCAGAAATCATTAAGTACGAGAACTCATCAATGTCCTAACTGTAAAACAGTATTGGATAGGGATCACAATGCAGCACTCAACATTCTTAAAAAAGCGATTCAGTGCGGTCTTGGCGGTTCCCGTCGAGAGCAACTGAATCAAGAAGGGTTGAAATATTTGGGAGAACATCTCAACGGTACGGTAGGGCATATCGAAACCGACCAAAACGCCTTGGGAGAGTCCGGCCTCTGGGTTCTTAATGGAGACATTGAGAATCTAAGTCGTCTCGTTAAGCAAGGAATTTCTAACAGTGATGTGGAAAGAATCCCCCACTATATTGCGTAGCAAGCGCGAAGCAATTAGTGGTGGGAGTATGTCAAGTCTGCTAGGATAACTGTCAATCAGTTACAGTAATGGGTGAGTGCGTAGGAGTGAAAAAAAGTGTTAAGTCAAGAATCGATTACAGGAGTTGTCGCTAACAATCGCTACAATTATCATCTTTCGGAAATTATTCGCCAACGGGCCTGGGTAGAAATCAATTTAGACGCATTACGCCATAATGTCAGGCAAATTAAACAATTATTGTCCCCCAAAACTGCCTTAATGGCCGTGGTCAAAGCAGACGCTTATGGTCATGGGGCGATCGCCGTTGCTCAAACCGTCCTGCAAGCTGGTGCGAAAGCGTTAGCGGTGGCTACGTTAGGGGAAGGAATTGAACTCCGAGAAGCAGGGATCACAGCACAGATCCTTATTTTAGGTGCTATCAATACCCCCGAAGAAATTGCAGCGATCGCCCATTGGAACCTCGAACCCACCCTCTGTTATCCTGAACAAGCTATTGTCGTTTCCCAAACCCTATCCCAGTACGAAAAACCCTTACCCGTCCATCTTAAATTAGACACCGGGATGTCCCGTTTAGGAACCCCTTGGCATCAAGGAACGGAGTTTGCCACCCTTGTCCAAGAATTGCCCTATTTAAACCTCAGTAGCGTCTATTCCCATTTAGCCACCGCCGATGATCCTGATCCCAGTAATATGTATCTCCAGCATAAACGGTTCAAAACGGCGATCGCTCAACTCAACGCCCAAAGCATTCAACCTCCTCGCCTTCATTTTGCCAATTCCGCAGCCACCCTCATTGCTCCCCAGTTACACTACGATCTAGTCAGGGTAGGACTGGCGTTATATGGTCTGTATCCGGCTCCTCACCTACGCTCTATTACCTCTTTAAAGCCTGTTTTACAGGTCAAAGCCAAAATTACCCAAATCAAGAGCATACCCGCCAATACAGGGGTCAGTTACGGTTATCAATTTGTCAGCGATCGCCCCATGAAAATAGCGGTGGTTGGTATTGGTTATGCGGATGGAGTTCCCCGTAATTTATCGAATCGTCTACAAGTCTTAATTCACAGTCAACGAGCTTGTCAAATCGGGGCTATTACCATGGATCAATTGATGTTAGATGTCACTCATCTGCGTCATCTCCAAGTGGGAGATGTAGTAACATTAATTGGTAAAGATGGAGACCAGGAAATTACGGCTGATCACTGGGCCAAAATGTTAGGAACGATCTCTTGGGAAATTTTGTGTGGGTTTAAACATCGACTTCCCAGGATCACACACCTAAACAAAGTTGAACTCGGTGCGATGGCTTGAAATCTTCCCTAACGTTAAGGATAGAGACGAAAATTGTGAGCAGGTCAAAACTTGATTTAACAGGCAGTTTGACTAAAAAGAGATGGAAAAAACGATTTAAGTTAATTTTCGTCTTTTTAGTAGGTCTAATTTTAGCCAGCTTAGCCTTTAATGTGTTTATCAGACTACCCATCAACTCCAATCACACAGTAGATGGTGTTTTAGTCTTAGGTGGAAGCATTCAACGGGAAATCTACGCAGCACAAATTGCCTACCAATACCGAGAAAATCCGATTATTCTCTCCCAAGGTTCAAAACCCCCTTGTATTAAGCTCATTTTCCAACGCGCCCAAGCCCCAATGGATAATGTTTGGGTAGAACAATGTGCTAACTCAACCTTTGATAATTTTTTCTTTTGCACTCCCCTTCTACAACGTCATGGGGTTCATAAAGTTAAAGTAATCACCTCAAATAGCCATCTTCCTAGGGCGAAATGGTTAGCGCAAATTCACCTGGGGGCTAAAGGGATCGCCGTTGAAGTAGATACCCCTAAAGAAACGGGTGTTCCAGGAAATGAGGAATCAGATTTTAAAACCTTTTTGGATATCACCCGCAGTTTAATGTGGGCCGTTGTTAGTCAAGTGATACAACCTCCCTGTTTCAATGTCACTTCCCTAGAAGCAGTTAATCTTGCTGAATGGTATGACAAGGGATTTAGTTGTGAAAATCAAGGAGGAGTGAGCGTTAAACCGTAATTAAACGGTGGATTTAGGAGTAATTCGGAATTCTCTCACGCCAGACTAAGCTTAAGAAGAGCTACGCTTATAGGTCATGACTCAATGAGATTTGCTAGTCTCAAGCGTCGGCTAAGGAACATCGCCCATTAACAGGTGGAACACCGAACGCCACTAACAAGCCTATAAGCATTGTCGAAGCAAACATAACCTCCTATGGAGAGCAGCAGAAATGCAAAACTTTGTCTTTCATGAGGTCGCGGATTTGTCCTTGCACGGCAAATCATTCGAGCGACCGTCCCACGGCTAACATCAGTGTAACGGGGCTCTTCACCCCGATATTAAAAGATAAAAAATTCGTTTGCTCAACCTAAAATAAAAACAGGTGGCAACTGTAACGAACCACCTGAAATTATCTTAGATTACGTAGGTGTTACCATACCTCAAGCCTACTTGACTTCTTCGGTGTTGGTTGTATCACAAGTAGCAATTGCGTCGTCAACAGTGGTTGCACCAGTATCTCCTGCAAGACCTGCAACGGTACCGTCAATAACCTTGGCATTATCACCATTAACTGCCATAGCCGTATGGATAACGTACTTATTACCTGCTACTGTTGCACTGTTATTGGCACGGCAAACAACAGTGGAAAATACACGGTTGAGGGGATCGTAGGTGATACCAGCAGCGTAGTCGCGGGTTCCATTTTGTCCGTTGGCATTGGCACCGATATCACCTCCAATCACTGTTCCATCAGCATTTCTGTTCACGCCACTCGCTCCCATAAAACCGTTTTGGGCAACAGGAGTAACATCACTAGCTGCAGCATCTAAGAAGATACCATAGAATTTTTCGTTACCTACAGGAACTTCTAATTCAGCCATGCTACCAGCAAAACGTCCTCTTTCAGCAAAAGCAGTTTGTTGAGCGCGACTCATTGCACCTAAGGTACTCTTCGCTTCAGATTCACGGGCTTTACCCACTTGACCTAGGAGGTTAGGAAGAGCGATCGCAGCTAATACACCGATAATAATTACAACAACTAATAATTCAATTAAGGTGAAACCTTTGTTACCTTTTTTGTTAGCGAGGGTTTTGAGTAAGTTAGCTTTAAAAGTGTTATTCATTGATTTAATGTTCCTTTTTGGTAGAGGTTAGTGTGTTTTCGCTTCTAGAAGGAACATACCCACATGGATCAGATTTCATATCACTTGGGCAAAAATTTTTTTTATTTTTTGGCAAGAAAGGCATAGGACAAGGGTGTGAGAGTATATAACATATAAGTTATAATCAGCCTTTGACATCCTCACCGCCCTAAAAGTGTGGTGATTCCTAAACCTCACGATTTAGGTTTCTGCTTCAATGCAGTTGCCTTCCGAGATTTACTCTCTTCGGGTCTTACACTCGCTCCACAGACTGACACCGCTTGCCCTGCGGCCAAAATATTTTGAGATGCGTTAATGTCACGGTCTCGCGGGAGCGAGTGCTGCTGCACCATGCCTAGTCCCGCATTCAGGGTACCTGAGTTCGAGGACTGGAAAGCCTTTAAAGCGATCATGGATGATTACTAACAAGCGGGGCTTAAAACGATCCCCTTACTGGTTTCCTATCGCTAGACCCCAAAATTTATCGGGGCATTAGCATCAAAATAAAATTTAGAATATAGAATATAAGAATTGTCAAACAAAATTAAATTAGTTTTATAATTGCTGAATATCCAATCAAAATAATTAAAATAAGTTAAGGAATATATGATGGTTCTTTCGATTTTTTCCCGAAAAATTAGTTATTTTTTCCGATTAGCTCGTGAAGTTGGTTACTTACAGTTTTTTTATCGTTACTTGTTACGAATATTTTATAAAACTACTAAAATTGAGCAGATAATGACTTTGAGTAATCAAGTTAAAATGGTGCTACCGTATGACAGTCGATTTGGAACAGAAGTTTTTCTAAAAAGAAATAAATTAGACTGGGGTTCTGAAACTATATTAATTCAATTTTTGGATACTAAAAAAACTTTTATTGATGTTGGAGCTAATATCGGATATTATAGCTTACTTGCTGCCCCTCTATCTTATCAAGTGTACTCATTTGAACCTGACTCAAGAGTAATTAAATATTTAGAGAAAAATCTTTCCCAGTTTCAGAACTGTCATATTTTTCAAGAAGCACTTTATTCTAGACCTGATGTTATGGAATTTAGCTTAGATTCTATGTCTGAGTTTAACTCATTAATCAGACATCGTACTCAAAGTAATAAAGTTTTAGTTAAAGTCAATACATTAGATAATTTAATGGAAGAGTATCCATCATTAAATGTTTCATGTATTAAAATAGATGCTGAAGGAGCAGACTTTGAAATTATATTGGGTGGCAAAAATCTTTTAATTAGAGATCGGCCTTTAGTTTTATTAGAAGCATATCCAAGTTTGAAACTTCTAAAATTCATTAATTCTATCGGATTTACCTGTTTTGCTTTTGTCAAACCTAAAACTGTAGATTCTTCTCATTTGCAACCAAAACTTATTAGAATTAATGAAAAAATTATTAATTACCGTGTCAAAATGATATTTTTAGTTCCTGATAGACTTTTATCTGAATTTGAAAAATTAACCGATATCCAAGAAACTGATTAAAGCAAGTAGTAGATCAGGAAAGCGATCGCTTTCCTGACTACATAACTGTTGTGTTACATTCCAGGGAGATTTAAGCCACTGGTCAGTGCTTCCATTTTCTCTCGCATGGTTTCAGTAGACTTAGCATAAGCATCTTTCATAGCTGCTGTAACTAATTTAGACAAAGCCTCCGGACTGTTCCCCATAGCGTCTGGGGAGATGGTTACCTGACGAGGTTCTTGGTTTCCACTCATAACCACTGTAACCGCTTTAGCTTCATCGCTATAACCTTCAATATTCATCTCCTCTAATTCTTGCTGAAGTTGTTGCGCTCCTGCTTGAACTTGTTGAGCTTTTTGGAACGCCTCTTGAAGTTCTTTAATTTTACCTAATCCGAAGCCAAATCCTTTTCCTTTGTCTTGTGTCATATTCGTTAAAAATATTGTATGTTGCTAATTAGTTATTTACAGCCTTAGAAAAGACTTTTATGGTTGAGTGTTATCTTACATTTGATGAGATATTACCAGAATTTTAGGAGTCAGGAGTTCCTCGCTACGCTGCGGCGCAGCAGCACAGGAGTCAAGAGGATAAAATTCAAGTTATTTCAAAGTAATTAAAGTATTTTATTGCTTTGTCCTTTAAAATAATTGACGATCTCTCTTTCCTTTTGTTACCTGTTGCCTTTGATCATTCGGTATTTTTATTCTGATACAAGATGTTAGATAACAATCATTCCTTTGTAACCCTATCATTTTTTGGCTGATCTTAACTAAATTTCTAGGGCCAATTTTTTTATTGACCCTGTATCCTTATCGTTGAATTTGAGCAAATATTTCCGCTAAGATCTCTGTTGCACCAGCGTCACGCAAACGGACTGCTAATGCTTGGCCTAAGCTTTCTGCTTCTGCTGGCTCTCCTTCAAGTGTATCCTTAATTAAGGTTTTACCGTCAAGACTAGCTACCATTCCTGTCAACGTTAAGAGATTATTTTCGATTTTAGTATTAACCCCGATGGGAACTTGGCAACCTCCTTCTAATTCGCGTAAGAACGCTCGTTCTGCGTAACAGCGATCGCGGGTTTCAGGATGTTCTAAAGCTTTGAGGAGGTCTAAAATTTCAGGATCATCGGTACGACATTCGATTCCTAAGGCCCCTTGTCCTACAGCATGGAGGGAAATATCATCGGGAATGATTTGATGAATGCGATCGCTCATATCTAACCGTTGTAAACCGGCCACAGCGAGAATAATCGCATCGTATTCTCCTGCATCAAGTTTAGACAAGCGAGTATTGACATTCCCACGAACATCTTTAAAGGTTAAATGGGGATAATGATGACGCAGTTGAGCTAAACGACGTAAAGATGACGTTCCAATCACCGCTCCTTCTGGTAAGGTATCCAGTTGTTTATCTTGGTGTTTTTCGTGTACTACCAGTGCATCTGCTGGGTTAACCCTTTCGGTGACGCAGCCTAACATTAACCCTTCTGGTAAGTTGGTGGGTAAATCTTTAAGAGAGTGTACCGCAAAATCCACTTGATGAAGCAACATGGCCGTTTCTAACTCTTTGGTAAATAATCCCTTATCCCCAATTTTAGCCAAGGCCACATCTAAAATTTTGTCCCCTTGGGTACTCATGGTTTCTACGTCAAACTGACGATCAGGATAGTGTTTTTGTAGTTGTTCTTGTATCCAGTAAGTTTGCACTAAAGCTAACTGACTTTTTCGAGAACCGATACGAATAGCGCGACTAGAAACAACCATAGAAGGTAAGCTAATAATTTAATGTAACGATGAGGAGACTCATTCTAGGGTATCGTAGTGTTTGACCCTCGTTAATAGATTGGGAGACTTAGAAGGAAAATAGTTACATCTCTTTACAAATTAGGGAACAGGGAACAGGGAATAGGGATATATTTTTTCTGTTTTCTTCTTAAAAGTAGGGTGGGCAAATGAGAGATTTATCTGGACTATCCATAAAACAGAAAACTTTGCCCACCTTACAAAACTGGTTGTTAATGTTCCTTTAACAAATACTTTCTTAGAGGGTTTATGTTATTATTAGTTCTGAATCAAATCAATTGACTGTATCCAAATCTATGATTGTTTGGCAAGCAGACTTCTATAAACATTTATCACAAGAAAATGACAACAATACAACCTGGAATCTGATTATTTGTGATGAACAAGGAGTGATTATTCATCAAGCAAGTTGTCAACAGTCTGAAGCGAATTCTAATTGGTTAGTGAGTCAATTAGCGTCTTTATTTCAGCAATATTCTCCTAATATTATTAAAGTGTTTCGGCCTCAATGTCTGAGTTTATTTACTTTGGTAGGGGAAACATTAGGAATTAAAATTAAAGGAACGAGAAGAACCCCCCAAATCAAACAAATTTTACAACAAAAATATCCTAATTCTCGAACATTACAACAACCACCTCCTCAAGCGATACCTGAGAGTTTATGGGGTGATAAGTGGCATTTTGCGACTTTTAAAGCAGGAGATTTTATGGATTATTTTAGCGATCGCCCTATTCCTATTAAAGATTTACCTGAAGGATTAAACCCCATTAATTTAGGTATTGCTTCCAATATAATTATTCCTGGTGTGGTTATTTATGGCGGTAGAAAATCCATGTATTTAGGGCGTTGGTTAGCTGATAATCAACCCGTTTCTTTGAATTATATCCCCACTGAAGTTGGCAAGTCAGGAGGATTAATTTTAGAATCAGGGTTAGTGGATCGTTGGGTTTTCTTGACGTTTGAGGATGAAGTAATGGCTAAGTCTGCTCAACAGTATGAACAGCAAAAAGAAAGCAGTCAAGGCATTCATTTTTTACTCATACAACCCGACGATTCAGGAATAACTCAGACAGGAATCTGGTTGTTAAAGAAAGAGGTAATTTAAGTTATTAATCATGAATAAAATAGCTGATATTGTTTTAAAACCAAATAGTTTATGGCAAAAAGTAAAAAAAACAACCGAACACGCTTTAAGTTGTGGTGCATTGAAATCGATCCCAACAGAGTATGAATTGATAAAAGATAATGACATTGATTTTTTAGTGAGAATTGTAACTAATCTTGATCGCAAAGATAATGCTAAAAAACAGCAAAAAAAACTAGGTAAAGATTTTAATCCTTTTTTACCTTACGAAAAAGACTTATTTGTAGCTGACATTTCAGAGACTCATGTCTGTTTATTGAATAAATTTAATGTAGTCGATGATCACTTATTGATCATTACCCGTGATTTTGAAGAACAAGAAACCTTACTAACTTTAAATGATTTTACTGCGCTGTGGGCTTGTTTATTACAAGTTGATGGGTTAGGCTTTTATAATAGTGGTAAAATTGCTGGATCGAGTCAACGTCATAAACACCTTCAATTAGTTCCTTTTCCCCTAATTCCAGAATTACCCAAAACCCCTATTGATCAAATCATAGCAACAGCAAACTATCAAGATAATATAGGTCAAATTCCTTGTTTTAATTTTGTTCATGGTATCACTAAAATATTAAGTCAAGATAATAATAATAGTTTAGAATTAGCTCAACAAAGTTTAGAAAGTTATCATTATTTATTAAAAAGCCTAAACATTGCTACGAAACAAGAAGAAAAACCCGAACCTTATAATCTTTTGATCACTAGGGAATGGATGATGATGGTTAGGCGATCGCAACCAAAATATGAATCAATTTCTGTTAACTCATTAGGGTTTGCTGGTGCATTACTGGTTAAAAATGAACAACAAATGCAGACATTAAAAACATTAAAACCCCTAACTATTTTAGAAAAAGTTGCTAGTTAATTAATTAATAATTATTTAGTAATGTTTAAATGTTATCTATTGATACGGAATAGTCGAAACCTAGCTTGTACTATAGAGTTGAGGGAACTTAGAGGAGATTTTTTTCGTCTCGAATGCTTAGTTTAAATTTTTATGTTACAATTTGTAAAGAGAACGGAACCAATACTAAAACAATGGGGAAACTAGAACTATAGACGAAGATCACACTTATCCTAAGAACAAGATGTCATTTTATTAAAATTTTGGGGGTCAACCCATGGAAAGTTCATTAACAATTTTAAAATATTTTTTGGTTATTTTAGACTTTGTAGAATTTTTAGCGACACCGTTTGGACTGAGTGCAGCTATTATTCTATTATTGTGGAGTCTTGAAGTCTCCATGCTTTGAAAAACATGGATTCTAGTCGTTAAGTTCCGACAGGCGTGCATCCTTGTCTCTACTTGTTGACTTATTAGACTTTCATCTAACTTAATGCCCTTCAACAGACATCTACATCCCT
>JASJDW010000102.1 GCA_030064955.1 Crocosphaera sp. | reverse complement strand
TCAATCAATCAATCAATCAATCAATCAATCAATCAATCAATCGATCAATCCATCAATCAATCAATCAATCAATCAGTCAGTCAGTCAGTCAGTCAGTCAGTCAGTCAGTCAGTCGTTGATGACACGTAGGAGATTGGGGATTATGAATCCGAAAGTTAGAAGTAAGCATAGTTTCACGTGACACGTATCATAGCAGCTATACTGCACCATTATTGATTTCAACATATCATTTTACTTATAATCTCCGACACACCTAACACCTACTGTCACTCACAGCCTATGCTTGCCTGTGTCGACTGACTGCAAAGCCTGCATGTGGCTGGCATAGGCTTGAGGTTATCTATTTTCCAGCATTCGTGTAGAGGTATGGTTTGGTAACTCTGGCATTGCCGTGAGCGCGTCATGAGCTACCAGCTGGCAGCTATCCAATGTCTAGAATAACCGCCATCTATTGGTCGCCGCAAACTCAGTGTAGTATACGCAGCGAGATGATTGTGCTAGGGCATTGATGCCGGCGGAACTCTTTCTGAGCAATAACCAATTGATCCATCTTCAAGACCTCTCATTAACCATCTTTGGCAAAGATCCTGCAAATGCTACTGCACATGCAGTGTCTGTGGAACTCACAGGGGCCAAAAAGTCCTAAACTCACTGCACCCACAGCAGAAGTCGGAATATCCAACCAATCATGACTTACTATCCAATAAAACACGAAAAATGAGGACATTCCAAGGCCAGTAGGAATTCCTGAAAAGATAGCCATCCGTTTAATCATACGTTTGCTAACACTATCAGGAATAGCATTGAGACTAGCATCATTAGAAGATTTTTTAGGTTTTTCTGCCATTTTTACAGAAGTTTGACTGGTTTGTGGAGCTTTCTTTTGTTTCTTCTTTTTTTTCTGACGGGGTTCAAAAGGAATTGAGTTTCGTGAGGAGTTATCTGCCATAAGTCTTTAAGTTGAATGGAAAATATAATATTGAAACTTTAACAAAAATGTCATCAATAACACACTTTTATTGATTTTAGCTTACTGTAGGGGTTAATGGCTATTTCAAGGCAAGAGGTAGGTGTTAATAGCTGTTTTCATATCAATAGACTAACCAGGAAAATAAACATTCTCCCCACACTCAACTAACTAAAATTTTGATACACTCAATTGAAAACCGCTATAAAGTGACCAGTAATCGGTAACTATTCACTGGCCACTGCTCGATGTTAACCGTTCACTCCTTTATCTAAACTATCTATACTAAGTGGAATAAAATCCCCATAAATAGTTAATCCGAGTAACATCGGTTCCCCTGCTTGAATAAGTTTTCCTGTCAATACGCAACTTTCGTCTTTCCTAGCGGTTGCCTCAAGGGTGGCACGAATATCTACTACCGAAAATTTCGGTCGATAGTCCCCTGACTTTTGCTGCACATAATTCCATAAAATATCCCTGATCAATGCTTGATAACCTTGATTGCCAGAAAGCCCTTTGAGCTTATCTTTGAGGGTTTTTTCTAAACGGATGCTGGTCACTTCCATTTCAGTGGTTGAAGTACGGGGAAGGGTTTTCATGATTTTTTTCCTCATTAAAAAGTAGACATTTCAGTAATATCAGTGTAGTATGAAAAAGTCTCTTTTAACACGATTGAAAACGTTCATGTTACTTTGTTCTGCCCCCAATTTATTCCTATTCTTCCTTGGTGCTTGCCAACGGTGGAAAACTGGGGTAATGGGAGACAAGGGCTTAGAAATAGAAAGTAACTTCCCGATTAAGCAAGCAACAGTCTTTAATTTTGTGGTAGGGAACCCATCTCACCCAAATTATCCCCTTTCAGGTGATAATCGATTCCAAGAGAGTAGAACATCCCTAACCCTCAAAAGCGGGTGGCGAAGGCAAATCTTCCCTATCCCTAGATAAATACCTAACTCCTCAAGGTTTGTCTAACCCCCGCTTTGCTACTTAGTAGAAAGTGGGGGTTTTGATTAGAAAAACTAAAGTTGATGGAGATGATATTAATCTATTATTGTTGTTCTCTTACTTATCGACTCACATCAATGATTTCTGCCATTTTCAAAGCAACAAAAGACGATGTTAAAACTAACTTATACCCATAATGGATTTTATATTGACCATATTGAAGAGTCCTTAGAAGCTTGGGTTACAACTCGTGTCATTTTAGCCTTACGATCAGGAACCAGTCTTTGTGTTGAACCTAGTAGTGCTTCTTTTTTAATTTCTTTAGACTTACCCTATGTGGATCAATTATTAAAAAATGTGAATCAGTTTAGCGAGGAAATTGTAGAAGTTTATCGTTGTGATGACGAAGCAATGGAAGTGGTTTTAGAAGGAACTTGGTTAGGTTCGGATGTAGCTAGCGAAGAAGGCATATTTGTCTGTCGTTTAAGCGATCGCCTAGAATCTCTTCTTTATCACATTTGGCAAGAGTCGCCGGTAAAGATTAATTAATACAGTGTTAGAGGAGGATGTACCTAAGAGACTGTTTATAAACAAAATCTTAAGATGGTAGGGTGGGCAAATCAGAGATTTATTTGAACTACCTGTAAAGTAGAAAACTTTGCCCACCTTACAAAACTGGTTGTTAAGGTTTCTTTAACAAACACTCTCTAAGAGTAGGGAAAAAGCATTCCCTTACTCTCTTATTTTATTTAGACTAGCTATAATATTATTGAGTTTAGGAGAAATAATCAAATGGAAGAATTATTTGAGCTAAAAGATTTGTTACTAGCTGGCCATATTGATAATGCTTTATTGTTAGTAGAGGAACTAACAGAAATGAGCAAAGATGATAAGCTCAATAAGATTTTTAGTTTTGGTAAAATTCTCCTTTTACATCTTATCAAACAAGCAGCAGAAAAAAGAAAAACTCGCTCATGGGAACTATCAATCGCTAATGCAGTAAAAGAAATTCAACGTACAAACAAACGACGTAAAACGAAAGGAACTTATCTTACCAAAGAAGAATTAGAAGAGACATTAGAAGATGCTTATGAGTTAGGATTAAAAGCTGCTGCAAAAGAAGCTTTTGAAGGTAGATATGAAGCTGAAGAAATTGCGAAAATAGTGGATAAAACAGCAATTATTGATCAAGCAATAAACTTGATTTACAGTTAAAGTAGTTAATTAAATGATTCTACTGTAGGTAATCTTGTAGGTTGGGTAGAGGAACGAAACCCAACAAAATAAGACATTACTCCATCCCCACAGAAACATCAAAAACAGGGGTTTCTGAACTTCCCCAGTTAACATCATAAACATCGCGCTGCACATAACGATGAAAACTGGAATATTTCCAATCAAAAGAACGTGAAACTAACCCATGATGTACGGGATTATAATGAATATAATTTACATGATTAATAAAATCTTGTTCGTCTCGAATTAAATGTTCCCAAAATCGTCTTTGCCATACAGCTTTTTCTTGTTTACTCTGTCTTGAAGTTGAGATTTTTCCTTGATATTTGCGATCGCATCGACGACTAAACCAACTTTTAATTAAACGCCAACGAGTTGAAAACTCAGCATCACCTTGAGGCAATGTCCAAATACAATGAAGATGGTTGGGTAAAATGACAATAGCATCAATGACAAAAGGATGTTTTTCCATGACTTTACGAAATTAATCCCGTAATAACGCTATATTTTTAGCTTCACAGAGAAATGAACGTCGGTTATAGGTAACTAAAGTAAAAAAATAACTACTTCCTGGTTGTTTAGCTCGACGATATTGCATAAGTAAATGACAATCAAGATATTATGAGTTGGGTTTCGTTCCTCTACCCAACCTACAGACTATGGAAAAAAGTTGATAACCCAGTTACCATGATCTTAATGAGATTAACCGCTTTTTGCTCGATCGCAACACCAAGACGAAAATAACAATGACAACCACACCCATTTCCCCATCCTCGACCCAAACTCAATATCCTGATGAAATCGGACGTTTTGGCCGTTACGGGGGAAAATATGTGCCTGAAACCCTAATGCCGGCACTCAGCGAACTGGAAACCGCTTATCATCGCTACAAAAATGATTCTGAGTTTAAAGCAGAATTATCCCAACTTTTAAAAGATTATGTCGGCCGTCCCAGTCCCCTCTATTTTGCAGAACGTTTAACCCAATATTACGCTCGCCCTGATGGTACTGGCCCACAAATTTACTTAAAACGGGAAGATTTAAACCACACCGGCGCGCACAAAATTAATAATGCCCTGGGACAAGTTTTATTAGCGAAACGCATGGGTAAACAGCGTATTATCGCAGAAACGGGAGCCGGACAACATGGCGTAGCAACAGCGACGGTTTGCGCCCGTTTTGGCTTAAAATGCGTCATTTATATGGGCGTTCATGATATGGAACGGCAAAAACTCAATGTCTTCCGTATGAAACTATTAGGTGCAACGGTGCAGCCAGTAGAAGCCGGCACTGGAACCCTTAAAGATGCTACCTCAGAAGCTATTAGAGACTGGGTAACTAATGTAGAAACCACTCATTACATTTTAGGGTCTGTTGCCGGTCCTCATCCTTATCCTATGATTGTAAGAGACTTTCATCAGATTATCGGCCAAGAAACCCGTCAGCAATGCCAAGAAAAATGGGACAGTTTACCCAATATTTTACTGGCTTGTGTGGGTGGTGGTTCTAATGCCATGGGATTGTTTTATGAGTTTGTCAAGGACACTGAGATCCGCCTTATTGGGGTAGAAGCAGCAGGAGAAAGTATTGCTTCTGGAAAACACGCTGCAACGTTAACAAAAGGTCGTCCAGGGGTGTTACACGGGGCGATGAGTTATTTATTACAAGATGAAGAAGGACAGGTGATAGAAGCTCATTCTATCAGTGCAGGGTTAGATTATCCTGGGGTTGGACCCGAACATAGTTATCTCAAAGATAGTGGTCGTGCGGAGTATTATAGTGTGACAGATGCTGAAGCGGTAGCAGCGTTTCAACGGTTATCGGAGTTAGAAGGGATTATTCCCGCCTTAGAAACCTCTCATGCGATCGCTTATTTAGAAACCCTTTGTCCTCAACTTGAAGGCAGTCCCCGTATTATTATTAATTGTTCAGGACGCGGGGATAAAGATGTGCAAACAGTGGCTAAGTATTTAGGGAATGAGTAGTTTTTAATAAGGAGATGGGGGAGACTAGGAGACTGGGGGACTGGGGAGACTGGGAGTCTTTAGAGACAAGGGAGATGGGGGAGACTGGGAGAAATGATTGATATATCGTCTCCCCCACACCCCACCCTTCTCACACTCCCTATAACCCCGTCACCCCGTCACCCCCACACCCCACACCCTACACCCTACACCCCACACCCTACATTAAAACTAATATAGATAATGCTTTTCGTAGATAGTCGTAGAAAAAAACAATTAGAAACCTGCCTTCAAAAATTAGGGGTATGTGATAGCTTAGCGGTTAATTTAGAATTATTGGATTTAGCTCTGACTCATCCTACAATTTCTAAGGAAAATAACTATCAGCAATTGGAGTTTGTAGGGGACTCCGTAATTAGATTAGTGTCTGCTGAGATATTATTAGAAACCTATCCTGATGAATTGGTAGGAGAATTTGCTGCCATTCGTTCTATTTTAGTAAGCGATCGCACTTTAGCAGAGTTTGCTGATGATTATGGCTTAGATCGCTATCTTCTCATGTCCGAAAGTGTTGCCCAGGATAAAATGGGTAGGGTTTCTTGGTTAGCAGATACCTTTGAAGCGGTGTTAGGAGCGTTATATTTAAGTACGAAAAACATGACCTTGGTTCGTCCTTGGTTAGACCCTTTATTACTGAAAAAAGCAGCAGAAATTCGCTCTGATCCAGCTCGTCAAAACTACAAAGATGCTCTACAAGAATGGACTCAAGCGCAGTACAAAATGCTACCAGACTATCGTGTCACTGAACAACATAAAGGTCAAGGTTATCATCAACGATTTTTTGCAGAAGTTTGGCTCAAAGATCGTAAACTAGGATCAGGTTATGGTCGTTCTAAAAAAATAGCAGAACAGTCGGCAGCCAAGGATGCTTTTTTCTCTGTTGTTCATCAGAAAATTGAAGGTTAAATATGACACAGTTAGACATTACAACCGAAGCTATTGTTATCGAGAATGGTGGCTTAAAAATTGATAGTTATTTAGCAATGCCAAAAGAAGACAGTATTTTTCCTGGGATAATTGTTGTTCAGGAAATTTTTGGAGTTAATGATCATATTCGAGATGTTACCAGACGCTTTGCTAAACAAGGCTATGTTGCCATTGCTCCTGCGATTTATCAACGGTTAGCTCCTGGATTTGAAACTGGTTACACGGCTGAATCTATTGACATTGGCAGACAGTATAAAAATCAAACTAAAGCGGATGAATTATTATCAGATATTCAAGCAACCATTGACTATCTTTATACCTTACCTCAAGTGAAGAAAACAGGGGTAGGAACTATTGGTTTTTGTTTCGGGGGTCATGTGGTTTATTTAGTTTCTATTTTACCAGAAATTAAAGCAACGGCTTCATTTTATGGCGCAGGAATTGCTAATTGGAAACCAGGAGAAGAGGATAAGGCTACTATCGATTGTACCCCAGATATTAAAGGAACATTATATGCTTTCTTTGGGAAAGAAGATACTAGTATTCCTCAAGATCAAGTTGATAGAATTGAAGACGCTTTAACAAAGAATAACATTCCTCATAAACTGTTTCGCTATGAAGGGGCTGAACATGGTTTTTTCTGCGATAAAAGAGGCAGTTATAATGCAGAAGCTTCTGAAGATGCTTGGTCAAAGGTTTTAGAATTATTTAAAAGTAAATTGTAGATATGTTTTTCCTTTAGAGTTTCTGACGGTTAGTAATCTCCGTTAATAATCTTAACGCCTGATTAACTGACTCATTATTTCAGGTTCTAATAATACTAAATTCGTTACTTTGCGGTAATCTTGCATATATTTTCCTCTGACTCCTCCTTCCATTTGAGCAAAATCATATTCATCTCGTAAATCATCACTTAATTCATGGTTAAAATCCTGACTCATAAAATTTCCATTCCTTTTTTGTGGCTAATCTTACACTAATTATTCTAATTCGTTTATCTTTATCTGTGTGGGAAATAACCAGTCAACGATTATCCTTTTTTGTGACTCTTTATTGTGTTTCATTCTTCACTCACCATCACGGTAGATTCTGTATCAGTAACGGTAACTTTTCCTAACACAGATTTTGACTCATAATATTTACCTCATTTTTTTAAAACAATTATCCAATCTGTATTAATTCTTTCATCTCTAGGAACTTTAATAAAATGTTTTATGATTTCTGAACCCAAATAGGTTTCGACAGTAAATCCTATCTGTTTTGCTAAACTCATAATATACTTCCAATTTTCAAATGTGACTCCTCGAATTGTATTATTTCCTACTACAAGAATATAATATTTTTCAGATTTTAATACTTTATAAACTTCTTGTAAATTTTTCTTCATATCTGCTAAATATTGATAAGCTATATAAGCACGTCTGGGATCTTTTTCAAAGATTATAGATATTTTTTTATCAGCTTCTGTAACTCCAATGTGATGTAATTCTTTATAGAAAATAGAAGAAACACTTTCCGTTCCTATTTGTTTCTTTTTCAAAGGAGTTAAAGAATTTTTGAAAAAACCTAACCAATAAATTTCAAGCTGATGGGTTCTTGGATAATCAACTGCGTTCACATAAGGAGGAGAGGTAACAGCTAAGTCAAAATAATTATCTTTAAAATCAATATTTCTAGCATCCATATTAGCAGGAAAAATAGTTTTAATATTTTGAGGGTAAATCTTAGACAATTGAATAATTTTAGGAATTTCGATTAAAATAGTTTCAGTAAATTTCTTTAATGCGTCAGCAGGATAAACAGATTTATTCAGTTTTTTACGAATCACTGTTCTTGTACAATTATTATCTGCATTAGAGACTCCTCGAATAATTGAAGAAAAGCAAACTAAATAAAAATTTTTAATTTCTTGAGTCGTCTCTAAATTATCGATTAACTTTTTAATATAAGATAACTCTAAAAGTATTTCTCGATTAAACCATTTATCTCGATAAGGAAAAGAAGGTATATCTGATTCTTTAATATCAGCTGCTTGATAATTAACTAATTCTTGAACCAGTTGTGATTGCGTTGATTTTAATTCAGATTCATTTAAAGGTGTAACTTTAACGTTAGCAATAAATCGAGAAAAAGGATCAATATCGATTCCCACTGAATGACGACGAGAAAGTAATGCTTCTAAATTAGTTGTACCACTTCCTGAAAAGGGATCTAAAATCCAATCATTTTCTTGAGAATAACGTTGGATTAACCATCTGGGAAGTTCAGGAAAAAATTTAGCAGGATATTTATGTAATCCATGAGTTAAACTACTTTGGTCATAACTAATGAATAAAAATCTTTCTCCTTGATTAACAGATAAGTCAATAGGAATATCACCATCCACTCTAATAATATTTTCATTAAACTCATTAGTAATTGTCTTAATTCTTAAATTAGTCTCATCAGGTATTAGTTCTAATTGTTGATAATTATTTTGATTGCGTTTTTTCCTTTTAGCTAGTTTCGCTTTAATCTCTTGTAGGGAAATAGGATAAGCAGAATTAATGGTTTGATTAGACATGATTTAATAAATGTTAATCTTTTCTTGATGGTAAAGGTATCTCTTTTTTGCTACTATTGTAAACGGTTTCTATCCATAATTCTCTTGCTTACTCTTTTAACCCCGTAATTCAGGAACATATTGGTCTTCATAATTTTCAATTAATACTCCTATTACTTCCATTAATGATGCTAAGGGATGAGATTCATCTTCCCCTACGACATCAATTAATTCATCCAAAATTGTAACTAATTTTTGATATTCTGCTTCAGTATGAGGAACAAATAAATTATCAGATAAGTTTAACCACGCGGTGAGAGTTTGATTTAAGTTAGTCGTCATCATAGTTATTCTTTCCATTTATTTTTATTATATTCTTGATGAGTTAAAACAGCACGAATATAAACCTTTTTTCTATTGTAGTGTATGGCAACAATTAATCTTACTTTATTGCCACCAATATTAAAGACAGTTAATTTACCAACTTGATCCGCAGAAGGAAATATCTGCCTTAATTCAACAAAGGATGAAAAATCATTATTTTTGATGTTGTTATACCACTGGGAAAGTGCGGTTCTAGTTTGAGGATATTTTTGAGCAAATTCATTTAAACGTTTGCGAGTGATAACGTGCATAATTTATGCCTCTAAATTTGCTGTTACTGATTAATTTTACTTAACACTAATATTACTATTTAATAATCTTTTAGCTTTATTCAAGCGATATTGATACAAAGGAGAACGTCTATTTTCTTCTTCTAATTGAGCAATAATATCATCTAAGATTAAAATTTCGGCATCCATTCGCTGACAAAGTGCTTTCACTTTAGCTGATGTTGCTTTAATTTGTTCTATATCAGGAGTAAATGGTTCTTGTGTCATGGTAGATTCCAATTCCTTTTTTCTTCTCTAATGGTAGCTTCTGATGCTGCTATGTTAGCTTTTGCTTCCTCGATAGACCGCTCTAATAGCTCTAGCATAGCATTACTAGCTATGGGTTGAGAATCCGCAATTCTTAATAGTAGTGTATAAAATCGTGAATAATAAGTATTTGCTCTTTCTCTAATGTTATCAAGATCGTTAAGAGAGACAATGGTTTGTTCTGTTTCTCCATAACTTTCTAGAAGTATAAAAGCGGTTGCTGTTGTTTTGTGAATAATTGATAACAGTTGTCTCTGTAATTCTAGAACAGTTATGGTAATTTCTGATGGTAATTCTGCCATTACTAAATTAGTTTAAAGTCAATTAAATGATTAAGGTTGGCAATGCTCACCCTACCATATTATTATACTATTTTAGACTCGCTATAATTTTATTAACTTCTTGAATATTTAACTCTAATGCTTCTGCAATTTGTTCTGCATTTAGTCCTAATTTAACTAATCGAGGAATCATTGCTCTTTTCGTTTTCTTTTCTATCGCCTCCACTATAATTTTATCATCGTTATATAAAGATAAGACTACGCAAGGTGTTTTTAAAGCTGTTGTAATAGACTTGAGTAATTATGGTTATTTAGGAACTTTCGTTGGATATCAGCATTTACAAAGACTTGGTTTAAATAATTGGGAAAATTTTTTTCAGATAAATCCATTGAATGTATTTCCACTTCATACAGATAGAGATACATTAGCAGATAAAATAGATTATATGAATAAAAATGACTGTTTGATGGCAATTAACAAAAGACCTAATACTAAGAAAGTATGTGATATGTATAATTTTTGGTTAGCGGGAATGCCTCAGCCATTTTTCTTTGGTCAAAGTGGAAAGCTAGCTAAAGATTTAACTTTTTTGTTAACAGGGCGCGATCCATCTCAACACATGGAAAGTGAAACTAGAAGTTGCCCTAATTTTTTTAGTGATTTACCTAGTGATGTTCAGAGACAAGTGAATGGATACTATGACAAACTTAAGACTGAAAATACGAGACTTTAAAATCTATGCAACCGCTGTCATTACTATAGTGCGATCGCCTATTTTTGTAGGACGCATTAATGAAGTGTAATGCACCTTATCTAATTAAAAATATTAGCTATTTCCTAGAAGGTAAAGGAATCTCTTTTTTACCACTATTATAAACGGTTTCTATCCATAATTCTCTTGCTTCCTCAATATTAATAACAACTTCTTCTAAGGTTTCTCCTTGAGTTATACATCCTGATAAGTCAGGAATTAAAGCAGTATATCCTCCCTCATCTTCAGGGTAAATTGAAATAGGATATTTCAGGGATAAAAAATAATCTAACGATGGACGTTCTAGCTTTTTATTTACTGTCATTTTTCCAATTTTCTAAATCTAATAGTTTAATGATTTCTTCCACATAAGTTCTTTTGACTTTTTTACCTCCTTTTTTGGGAATAATAATGACATCTCCTGCATCGTTTTCAAAAGCGTGATGACTTCCTCTAGAACGAATTTCAACATAACCGAATGCTTCTAATACATATCTTACATCGTCAAAACGGACTTCTGGAGGACGAGAGAGAAATTTTTGAATTAGTTTACTAAGTTTACCCAATTTTAAACGTTAAGGTGGGCATTACCCACCCTACTCTCTTATTCTACACCTTCAATTCTGTCCTCAACCTCCTGATACAATTCCTGTAATCTTTCTAAGTTTTCTTCGGAGGTTTCCCAATAACCTCGTCCGTTAACTTCCAGTAATGTACCGACCATTTTACGGAAAGAATTAGGGTTTAAATTCATCAGACGTTTACACATTTCTTCGTCTTCAATAAAGGTTGTATTTACGTCCTCATACACCCAGTTATCTACTGCGTCTGCGGTTGCACTCCATCCCATTGTATTCACTAACCGCTTAGAAAGTTCCCTCACACCTTCGTAACCATGAGATAACATTCCTTCGTACCATTTAGGGTTTAATAACTTGGTACGTGCATCTAAACGGACGGTTTCAGACAATGTACGAACTTGTGCATTAGCAGTGGTTGTATCCGCAATATAAGCAGAGGGTTTTTTACCGTCTCCTCGTAAGTTTGCGACAACTTTTGTGGGATCAGAGTCAAAATAATGAGAAACATCCGTTAAACTAATTTCCGAAGAATCTAAGTTTTGGAAAGTAGCATCTGCCGTTTTTAAGGCTGATTCAAACACTTTTCGGTTATCTTTCATGATACCAGGATTGTCGGAATCGAAGGCGAAACTTTTACGGTTGAGATACATATCTTGTAACTCTTTTTCTTCTTCCCAACTGCTATTTTCTACTGCTAAGTTGACGTTGGAAGAATAGGAACCAGAAGCGTTGGAAAAGATACGAGTAGCTGCTTCTCGGAGGTTTATTCCCATTTCATCTGCTTGCTGTAAAGCGTGTTTACGAACATAGTTCATTTCCATAGGTTCATCCGCTTCTGCTGCCATTTTAACCGCTTGATCTAATAGGTTCATTTGGTTAATAAATAGGTCACGAAATACACCAGAACAGTTCACCACCACATCAATGCGAGGTCTTCCTAATTCTTCGAGAGGAATTAATTCTAATTTATTGACCCTTCCTAATGCGTCGGGTACGGGTTTAACCCCTACCATCCACATAATTTGTGCAAGGGACTCACCATAGGTTTTGATGTTATCGGTTCCCCATAATACACAAGCAATGGTTTCGGGATAATTGCCTCCATTATCGATTTTTTGACGGGCAATTAAACGATCAACAACTATTTTTGCAGACTTGACCGCAGCGAGGGTAGGAATGGACTGAGGATCTAACGCATGGATGTTTTTACCCGTAGGTAAAACGTTGGGGTTACGGATAGGATCACCACCAGGACCTGGTAATACATATTCCCCTTCTAATGCTTTTAGTAACCCTCCTAATTCATTATCCGCACAAACCTGTTCTAAACAGAATTCGAGGTACTCAAACAGGGGTTTTAACTTTTCTTGATCGACTTTTGTGTAACCTAAATCGTGTAAAGTTTCCACCCAAGGAGCTTTTTTACCCAAGTTAAAAAAGTTTAGCTTAGATACAAGGGATACCCTTCCTTCTGCATCTATCTGGGTTTTGACTAAAGATGCAACCGCTTCACGGGTTGCTAAAGTAATTTGTTGTAGCAATTCTACATCTTCCAAAATACCCCGATCGCTGTTTTGATAGACTTCTTCTATATCTCGGTCTAAACTATCAGCAATAATGCGAGGTAAGGAAGTAATTTCTTCCTCTTCTCGGTCTAAAGATGCAATATTTACCAAAGTTGCGATCGCTTCTTCTGCGGTGGGAGGTTTACCCACAACATGGAGTCCACAAGGAAGCAAACGAGATTCAATTTCCATCAATTTCCGATAAACTAAACCGACGATATTATCCCGTTGTTCTTGGGTCATGTCTTTAGCATCTACATCAGGAATATCAATATCCTGATCTAAATTAACTAAGCGACATTGATCCATAATGGTGTTAACAATAGGAACACCACGACCCCCATCTTTTAAAGTTTGATAAGAACCAATTAACTCACTTAATTCTTTTAATCCCTTGTATAACCCTGCATTCTCAGCCGGTGGGGTTAAATAGGAGATGGTTTCTGCATAGCTACGACGTTTAGCAATAGTCGCTTCACTAGGATTATTGGCTGCATAATAGTATAAGTTGGGAATATTTCCAATGAGACTGTCAGGATAACATTCCCCTGACATTCCCATCTGTTTTCCTGGCATAAATTCCAGTGATCCATGAGTTCCGAAATGCAACACTGCATCGGCTTTCCAAACTTGGTTTAAATAGGTGTAATAAGCAGCAAACCCATGATGAGGACTGGCGGATCTTGAGAACAGTAACCGCATGGGATCACCTTCATATCCAAAGGTGGGTTGTACCCCAATAAATACGTTACCAAAGTGTTTCCCGTAGATGAGTAAATTTTGTCCATCACTGTTTAAATGTCCAGGAGGAGGACCCCAGTTTTCCTCTAAACGGACAGAATAAGGGGTTAACCGTTCGTATTGCTCCACAGACATCCGATGGGCTATATTTAACTCAGGAGAGGCATACTGTGCTTGTGCGTCGTGTATGACTGCTTCCATGAGTTCTTTGGGAGAGTCAGGAATTTCCTGCACATCGTAACCATTTCCCTGTAATGCCTTTATTACCTCGTAAATAGACCCAAATACGTCTAAATAGGCTGCGGTTCCCACATTTCCTTTATCGGGAGGGAAACTAAACACCGTAATAGCTACTTTTTTGTTGAGTTTAGGTTTCTTCCGTAGGGTAGCCCATTTCATTGCTCGTTGAGCTACTGCTTCGATACGATCTTGAAGTGCGATCGCTCGTCCTGTGCTTCCGTCTCGTCCTGAGAGTATAATGGGTTCAATGGCTCCATCTAATTCAGGGATGGCTATTTGCAGTGCAACTTGAATGGGATGTAACCCTAGATCGCTTTCTTCCCATTCCTGGGTGGTTTGAAATACCAAAGGTAAGGCACACATATAGGGACGGTTGAGGCGTTTTAAGGAGTCTATCGCTTTAGGGTGGTCTTGACGCGCTGGCCCTCCCACTAAGGCAAACCCAGTTAATGATACTACGGTATCGACAATAGGAACTTTTTCGTTCCCCTCTTTCCAGAAATAAGCTTCTACAGGTTTAGAAAAGTCTAACCCTCCTGCAAACACAGGGATAACTCTAGCACCCATACATTCTAATTCTTGCACCATTGCGACATAATGAGCATCGTCTCCTGTCACAAGATGAGTCCGTTGTAAAATAAGTCCGATACAAGGGGCTAGAGGATCTTTTAAATCATCAGAAACATCTCTGCGACTATTATACCATTCCATATAGGAAGGTACATCCTCAAACATTTTCATGGATAAAGGATGCCATATTCCCATGTCAGGATAAACAACCGGATCTTTGTAGTCAACCTGTTTATCCTCAAATAGATCAGGATAGGAATATTTATGTGCCAACATGACTAAGAAGTTCTCTAAGTTCTCAGACGAACCCCCTAACCAATATTGGAAACTTAACATAAAATTGCGAGCATCTTGCGCTTTTTCCACAGGAAGATACTTCAACACTTGAGGCAGTGTCCGCAATAACTTTAACATAGCATCCTGGAAACTTGCCCCAGAATTTTCCTTACGTTTCCGCATAAACTGGGCGATCGCACTTTTGGACTGTCCCAACTGGGCCATAGAAAAGCTACCTAACTTATTTAAGCGCATCACTTGGGGCATTGAAGGGAATACCACCACCGCATCTAGGTTATCACGGTTAGGTTTAACCGCTTCCACCACCTTATCTGCTAAGTCTTCGATGAAAATTAAAGAAGCGATAAATAGGTTCGCTTCTGCCACATCTCGTTTAAATTCTGCGTAATTTTCAGGGTTTCTAAGTTCTTCGATTAAATAACCATTGATTTCGATGGCTAACTTAGGATTATTCTTATTAATAGCATTAACGGCCGCCGAAAGGGAACTCTGATACTGAGGTTCTAACACCACATAGACCACCTTTAGCAAAGAACGACCATTAGTTGCCTCTGGAACGATATGGCGAATGGTGGACTTGACATGGGTAAACATATATGATAAGGCTCCTTTGTTTTTATGATGGTCTAAATAAGTTGGGAACGATGCAACATCCTACAGAGAAGGTTACAGCCCAAAATTAAACAGCACTCTATGTGTTTGTATCAGAAAACGAGGCCAAATGGAGTGGTTACTCGATGATTTGACACATTTTGCAAAGAAACATGACATATTTTGTTACAAATATTGACAAATTTACTGAGTGCTTACTCTTATTTTTGTTTACAAAATTTATTTATTTTTTACTTGACAAATTAACTTTTCAGTGTTTTCGATTAAGTTATTGATGAAAAACAATAGATAAAATAGATTTGAATAGCAATTCTATTTTAAACGATTAGTTATAATAGTAAAAATTAATCTCAAAAATACTAATGGCAATGCAAACAATACAACAATTTACAGCAATTATTGAAAGAGAAGGAGAGGGTTATGTATCCCTTTGTCCAGAATTAGATATTGCTAGTCAAGGAGAGACAATAGAAGAAGCAAGAGACAATTTAAAAGAAGCTGTTGAGTTATTTTTAGAAGTTGCTGATCCGTCAGAGATTAACACAAGACTTAAAAATGATATTTTTATTACAAAGTTAGAGGTATCCATTGGGTAAATTAAGAGTTTTATCAGCTAAAGAAGTAAGCGAAATTCTCGAAGATCATGATTTTAGTAAAATTCGTCAGCGAGGAAGTCATATTATTTATCAAAAAGCGATAGAAAATTCAACTATTACCGTTGTTGTTCCTAATTATTCAGAGATTAGAAATGGTACGTTAATGTCAATTATCCGTCAATCTCAATTACCTCGTTCTCTTTTTGAAGTAAAATGAATTCAAATATATTTGATGATAAAAATATCTTAATCAAGATTTCTGAGTCTATTAACAACTATTCTTATTTAGTTGAATTTTCATCAGAAGACAATGCTTATTTAGCCAAATGTTTAGAATTAGGAATTATGGTACATGGTGACAGTCAAGAAGAAGCAATACAAGAAATTAAAGAAGCGGTTAGGGTTCATTTATTGATGTTACTAGAAGATGGTGATGAAATTCCAAAACCTAAGTCAATTATGGTAAACTTATAATTGATATAAATTAATCAAGATAAATCATTAAACTTTTATGATTTATGAACCACTTTCAGATCAACTAATTTGGCAAGAGATATTAACTCAGGCATCTCTAAAAGAAATTTTATATGTTAAACTTAAGCGTAGTAAAGCTAAAGGAATTGATAGATTGAATATCGATCAGTTTTTTAACCAATCTAAGCAACATATTGAACATATTCAAAGCAAATGCTTACAGGGAAATTATAGGTTTTCACCCTATCTCGAAAATTTAAAATCTAAAGGAAAAAACAAAAATCCTAGAGTAATATCTATCCCTACTGTACGAGATAGAATTGTTTTGTTGGTACTTAAAGAACTTTTGTTCAAAATTTTTCCTGAATGTATTCCTAAAAAACTCTCTAATACATACATTCATGAAATTAAGAGTCTTATCCCTGAGTTAGAACTCGCGTCCACTAATATTTTCAGAACTGACATAAGGAATTTTTATCCTTCGATTATTAGAGAAATTTTATTCAAAAAAATATCTAAGCGTATTACATCAGAAGCAATAATAAATCTCTTAACAAGAGCGATAGAAAACCCAACTGTACCTAAAAACTATAGAAAAAAAGACAAGAAAAACTATTATGAATCTAAAGGAATTCCCCAAGGATTATCGATATCTAATATTTTAGCATCGATTTATATAAATGATATTGATAAAAAATTTAGGGACATAGATAATATCAAATATTATAGATATGTCGATGATATTTTAATAATCTCTCCTGAAACAAAAATAGATCAATATAATCATTTGTTAAGAAAAGAATGTAAAAATATAGGATTTGATTTGAATGAAGACGAAGACAAAACTTTTCAAGGAAAAGCTACTGACAAATTCAATTATTTAGGTTATTCTTTCAATTTACCCAATATTACTATTAAACAATCTTCTGTTGATCGGTTTATTGATTCAATAGTCTCCAAATTTAGTAACTATCAGCATAATAAGCAAAAATTTCTAAAAAAACACAAATATTTGACTAATGATAAGATTAAAGAGATTTTTATTTTCGAGTTAAATGAAAAAATCACAGGTGCTATTAGTTATAATAAGCGATATGGTTGGGTTCTATATTATAATGCTGTGAATGACATATCAATTTTTTATAAATTGGATAAACTTATAGAAAGCTTTTTTAACAGACTAGAAGACTTTAATGGAAAAGCACCTCAAAATTTAAAAAAACTTTCAAAAGCACATCATCAAGGTAAGTATAATCTTCATGGAGGCTATATTCATAATTATAATAAATATAAAACTCGAGAAGAAAAAATTGATTTTTTAAGTAACATAGGAAAAATTGATCCAAATAGAGACTATTCTGAAGAAGACATTAATAAAATGTATGAACTTTATAAAAATATAAGTTTAGCTAAATTGGAGAAAGATGATGCTAATATATACTAGCGAGTTGTCTCTTCTACCAAGAAGACCTCCTATAATTTAGCTTAGGAGTGGAGTAAATGTAATCACTACCCTATTATTAGGTTATAACCTCCAGAATTGAGTTTTTTTAAAATTCTCCTGGAGTGGATATTATCAATCAATAGACAACTCGCTTTTATTCTTAATTATGAATGATAAATTAAATCAATATACTGACAAGTTAAATCGAAAAGTTTGGATAACTAAAGGTTCTCGTTTTGAAGCTTCCCGAAAATTAAGTTTACAAAGTCAATTATCGATCACCAGTATTTCTTTTCTATCAATATATGCCATAGGAATATCTATTATACAGAATATAATAGATTTAACTGGTCAATGCAGAAGTCTTAATAACTTATATACAATAACAGCGATACTTTTATCTGTTTTTATTCTTGTATTAAGTTTATTAGAAGGGCTTAAAAATTATCAACTACGGGCTGAAAGGCTATATAATAACGCTAAAGATTTATCTAAACTATATGGAAAAATTGATTACTTATTATCTTTTGAGTTAGAACACAAGAATTTGAATGAACAGCAAAAATTTATCGAACCCATTAACAATGAGTATAATGAGTTGATAGATAGATGTCAAGAAAATCATGATTCTGATGATTACTGGTTATTTAAAGCAAAACATTTGAAAGACTTTCCAGAAGATTTTAAAAATATTGGTTGTGTACCTATAGGTTGGCCTCGATCTTGCTGGATACAAATTTCGTATATCATTAAACATTACTGGTTATATATGATATCGATTGCTTTACCGCTCCCCCTTTTTATTTGGTTATACTATATATTTAGATGTTAATGCGATCTTAATTAATAACAACTACCACTGATGAGTTCTAATGGAAAAAATTGATCTCAAAAATATTAACAGTGTTATCCTTCTCCCAAAAAAAGAGTGTTGGGATTACATCAAGGAAAAATTGCGATGAGTGATGATTTTAATGATCCTTTACCCGATAATTTCTGGAATTTTGATACATGAATATATTCTTAGATAGTCATGCAATTATTTGGTTTTCTCAAAATTTACCTAAACTCACATCTTGCACCTGACGAGACAAAGTTCCAAACCGTGTTCATAAAACCAAAGTATTTATGCTTTGTTCATTAAAAAATAAAAGTCTGAGAAACAAGCAGCTTGACCTTGATAGGTTTGTCGGTGATCAATAACATTCCAAACAATACCATCATTAATGATAAAGCGTTTTTCGGTGCTAGTAATTCGGGTCACTGAATAGTAACAAAAACCTTTTGTGGTCGTTTCGTTGAGAAGGCGATCGCGTTCTTTCTGCTCTATCTCTTCTGCTGTTTTTCTAGAAGGTGTTTGGATAAATTCTTGCCAGGTTAATTCCCAAATATCTAACGCTTTTTGATTGCCATAATTAAGAATAGGATCAGCCTGGGTTCCGTGAGAAACAACAATAAAATCAGCTTCAAACAGTTGTTTTGATACTTCTGTGGGGTCGGTTTTAACATCAGTTACGCCGAAGTGTTCAAACAAAGAATGGCCTAACCAATGCTCAAAACTGCTGAGAATTAATTGGGTTCTCTGGATAACCGTTTCTTGTTGCCACGGGAAAAAAATCATAACTAAGACTTCATTAATTAATAATGAACAATGGACAATTATTAATTATTAATTATTAATTGATAACCTAGGGAGTGATAAACACACCAATACCATTGTGAACCCTTGCTGCTGTCACAGGAGAGCGATCGATTAATTGGCCGCCTAAGACTAAACCGGTAGAACTTCCCCCATCCAAATTAAGAGCATCCGTTGCCCCTAAGCGTTGCATAATTTGAGCCATTTCGTCTAAACTTGCCCCACTTCCCCCAACACGAGTGTGAACAGCTACTAACATAACAGTACCGCGCTTGGTTAGCCCGATCGCACTACGAGAGGCTTTTTGTTGCTGAAACCCTTTACTAAATTGTTCACTAACTGCATTTAAAACAATTC
>JASJDW010000101.1 GCA_030064955.1 Crocosphaera sp. | reverse complement strand
AAAAATTGACGCTCAAACCAATCTCTACCTTTATGTTTGAAAATCCAATAACGACTATAAATTCCAGTTAATAAAGGTAAGCCAACATAGATTAAAACTGAAAAAACAATGGTTTGCCAAGGAACCACTAAATTATTGGCAGAAAGGAGCCATTTTCCTAGGGGTGCATACAAAAATAACATCGCCAATGAGTTAACAGCAACCATGACCAAAGTATGACCTTGATTACTATAGGAAAGATAGCCCCACATCAGTACCATTGCCGTACAAGGCGCAATGCCCAACAAAATACAACCAGCAATATAAGAGTTTGATAAGGTAACTTCTGAACCTCGAATTATCTCCGTCGCACTTAAAAGTGGGGCAAATAAATAACCAAGAAAAAATTGAGCAAACACCACCATTGTAAAAGGTTTAACTAACCAATTAATGGTTAAAGTTAAAATAACAGGTTTTGGCGTTTTGGCCGCTTGAACAGCTTGTGAAAAATCAATTTTTACCATGATGGGATACATCATGAAAAATAAGCAAATGGCAATAGGAATAGAGACATTATAGAGACTCATCGCGTCTAGCGTCTCTGCAATGTTAGGAAAGGTTCTCCCTAAAACAATACCGACAATAATACAGACAACTACCCAGAGGGTTAGGTATTTCTCAAAAATATTTAGGCTACCCCCCGCTTTGACTGCTTTGGGGTTGATATGAGTATTCATAAGATGTATCAAAAAAGCTTGATATATCAAAAATACATCAACTAAATTTGCTATGTCAAGTTTAAATTAAAGCTTAAGATAGGGATAAGGCTGATAAGTTAGTAAGCTAAGATTGACCATGAGAGAAACTGCGCTCAATAAAGTTCGTATTGTTTTAGTAGAACCAGCTGGACCGTTGAATGTAGGGTCTGTAGCGCGAGTTATGAAGAATATGGGCTTAAATCAGCTAATTTTAGTGAAACCTCACTGCGATCGCTTTAGTGATGAAGCTAGACGCATGGCCGTTCATGGTATTGAGGTGTTAGAAAAGTCTCAAGTGGTGGATAATATCCCTGAAGCGTTAAAAGGGTGTCAGCGTATTATTGCCACCACAGGGCGATCGCTGTCCCTTCCCACCCACCTAGAAACCCCACGGGAAGCTTTACCCTGGTTACTGAAGGAGGAGTTAAACACGGCATTAATGTTTGGACCTGAAGATCGGGGCTTAAATAACGAAGAACTCAACTATGCTCAACGTTTCGTCTCTATTGAAGCCAATCCTGACTATCCTTCTTTGAATTTAGCACAAGCTGTGGCGGTTTGTAGTTATGAACTGTATCAAGCTGCCCAAGATTCCCTTGACAGTAAAACAGATTTATGCTTCAACTTGGCTTCTTTTGAAATGTTAGAGGGATACTATCAACATTTAGAAGCGGTTTTACTGAAAATTGGTTATCTGTACCCCCATACAGCTAAGGCCCGCTTAGAAAAATTTCGCAGACTCTATAATAAAGCTAACTTAACGACCGAAGAAGTTGCCCTGTTGCGGGGTATTTTGCGACAACTTGACTGGGCCTGTCAGTTTATACCTTCAAAGGAGTCGAAATGAGCAAATTTACCAACGAGGGTTTTCATGAATGAGTTGAGTAGCAGCTTCAGCATTTAAGGGTTTTGCGAAGAGAAACCCTTGACCAAAATGACAACCCAGTTTACGAAGTTGTTCTAATTGTTCGGTGGTTTCAATTCCTTCTGCTACTACATCCATGGTCATCACTTCAGCAATACTTAAAATAACAGGGATTAACCCTAAATTTTTTCCATTTTTATCAACATTTTTCATAAAAGATCGATCAATTTTTAATGTATTCACGGGGAAATTTTGCAGTTGACTTAAGGAGGAATAACCCGTCCCAAAATCATCAATACTTAGTTTAATTCCCCGTTTCCATAATTCCCCTAATAAAACTTGAGTGGTTTGTAAATCTTGCATCATCGAACTTTCTGTAATTTCTAATTTCACTGAACTCGTATTCAATTGAGTCTCCCTTAAAATTTCGTCAATTTCTGTTATTAAACTCTTTTTGTTTAACTGCTGTGCTGCTAAATTAATATAAATTTTTAGATCTGTAAATCCCTGTTGATGCCATTGAGCAAGCTGACGACAAGCTTCTTTCATCACCCAACTCCCAATCTCACAAATTAATCCTGTTTCTTCAGCGATAGGAATAAATTCACCAGGAGAAATCATACCTTTTTTGGGATGTATCCAGCGAATCAAGGCTTCAAATCCTGTAATTTTATTCTGTTTTAAATCAATAATCGGTTGATAGTAAACGACAAATTCTTGCTGTTTTACAGCCCGATATAAATCCGTTTGTAAAACTAATAATTTTTTGGCAATTTCATACATTCCAGGTGTAAAAATTTGATATTGGCCTCTGCCTAAAGATTTCGCTTTATACATAGCCATATCAGCATCTCTGATAATGTTTTGAGGATCTTTGTAATCGAGATGACTAAGAACAATACCGATACTAACATTAATAAAAATTTCTTGATTATTACAATAGAAAGGTTTTTTGAGTAAATTAAGAATTCTTTGTGCTAGTTCGGTCGCTTGCTCAAATTTAGAAAGATTCGGTAATAAAATAGCAAATTCATCTCCTCCAACACGGGCAATCAGATCATTTTTTCCAAGAACATCTTGTAACGCTTGACTAATTTTTTGCAAGAGAAGATCACCGACTAAATGACCTAAAGAATCATTAATAATTTTGAAGCGATCGCAGTCCAAAAATAATAAAGCAAACTGATAGGTTTCATCTCGTTTACTGAAAGTTAAGCACTGTTTTAATTGTTCAATCAATAAATTGCGATTAGCTAACCTTGTTAAAGCATCATACAGGGCGAGTTCTTGGAGTCGGCGATTTGCTTTTTGTAACTGTTGGGTTCTTTCTTCGACTCGTTGTTCTAGTTGTGCGTTTAATTGATAAATTTCTCTTTGTGCTGCTCTTAACGATAAGTGATTTTTAACCCTAACTAATACCTCTTCGATTTGAAATGGTTTACTAATATAATCCACTCCTCCTATTTCAAACCCTTTAACTTTATCAAAAATATCATCTAAAGCACTCAAGAAAATCACGGGAATATCAGCAGTACGAGGATTCTCTTTGAGTTGTTTACAAACCTCATAACCACTCATATCAGCCATCATAATATCCAGCATAATCAGGTCAGGTGGTAGGGTTTCTACAACTTTTAAAGCCATTTTGCCCCCTGTTGCTTTACGAACCTTATAGCCTTGTTCTATTAAAATGCTAGATAAGACTCGTAGGTTTTCGATGGTATCATCAACAATTAAAATCTCGTTGAGGGTTGATGGTAATTGTTTTGTTTGACATTTTAAAAAAACGTCTATGTGAGGAGAGTTAGGAGTCATTGATTTTTCTTGTTACGTTTTGCAGCATATTCTAAATATACCCAAATTCAGTCACAGATATTAATTACCAATGTATCGATTTGAGTAATAGTAAACAAGAAACGAGTAAAATTATCATAAATACTACTTAATTTTAATAGGTAATTAATTTTTAAATAATGTGATTTTTACTTAAATTCAATAATTGAGATCGTCGGAGGTTAAACTCATATCAGTTCTCAAAAATAGCTAGAGATATCTAGTGTGGGGTGTAGGGTGTAGGGTTAAATCCCTTTTATAGCCCACTCTATTCAATTTGCCCTATTGTCTGTTCCCTTGAATAATTATTCTAGTCCTTCCTAAAAAATACGATACACTGAAAGAACTTAGATTCATTTCTATAAATACCCATAATATGAATAAATCCTATCAAAAAATCATCGTCATCGTATCCGGTTTCGCCCTACTGGTAAGTATGACTATTGCGGGTTTTTCCTTCCGACAAACCCCTTCATCTTCCTATCCAGAAGGTAATTCAGAGACAGCCCTTTCCCCTGAAGAACGGTTAAAATCGATGATTGAAGGATATGAGACGGTTCTTGAGAGAGAACCGGATAATCCTACCGCCAAACGAGGATTAGAAGAAGCACTAAGGGCTTTTATTGCTACACAAATACAAGCGCAAAATTTAGAGCAGGCCATCCCTCCAATGGAGAAATTGACAGCTTTAGTCCCAGATAATCAGGAGTATCAAGAAATACTGGTACAAATGAAACAAGCTCAAGAACAAGCTCAGGCTGTATCGCCTTCTACACCACCAGAAACCGCTAACCCTGAGTCTGATGAACCCCTTCCCCTGATTATTCCAGAAGCTCAAGAAGAATCCAATCCATTATTAAATTCTGAAGAAAATTCTAACCCTTTATTGCCGTCTGAGACGAATCCCAATTCTAATTAAGGGGTAGAGGGTCCAAAAACTAATGTAAAGGCTTAATATTATTAAGCCTCTACTGATACTTCTTTTGTGCATCGTGTTATGACTTCTTACTAGCTAAACAAGCCAAGCCAACACAAAGAAAAGCATTAACCCCTAGAAAAGCTCTAGAAACGGCTAGAGAAGGCATTGCCCATACCGCAGGGGAAATCATACCATGAACCGTTAAACAAGCTGCTACCCCTAAACTGGTGCCAATGGCAAACCATTTCCAGCTACGATGACCTAACAAAATAGCAATTAAGATAAATGGGACTAAGACACTGGCTAAAAAGGGATTTAATGAGGCTGTTCCTTCAATAGAATTGGCTAATTCTGGGATAGAACTACCCATCACACGAAACGGCCATTGAGGTAAGTCAAAAATATAGATCCCTTGTAGGAAGAATAAACCAGAACTTCCCAAGACTAAACCCCAGTTAAAGGGACTGGTAAAAGAAAACGGGAAATAGTTGCGTAACAAGAATGCAAGTAAATAAGACCCCAACACCATCAACAGTTTGGGTAACAATGCAACCATACCGCCATCTACCCAAAAACGGGGGTTTAAATAGCCACTATCCCGTAACCAACGGAAGAAGTCACGAACGGTAATTTTACCTTTGAGGGCTAGTTTAACGGCTTCTCCTGCGTCTAGTTGACCCGATCCATAATAGTTAAAGGTATCGTCTTCTACTTTGCGAGAGGACTGGGTTAATACAGCTAAAATTTCATTGGGTTCTTTGACGCCAGTCGCTTTAACTAAGGCAGCAACCCCAGCTACATGAGGGGCGGCCATACTGGTTCCTTGGAGTTCTGAAAACACAGCTTCCCCTGTACTGGGATCGATGGTTTCTTGAAGGATTTTACCGCTTTTACTACCACCAGGGGCAGAAATATCCACCCCGGCACCATAGTTAGAATAATCCGCTTTTTTTCCAGTTGCATCAAGGGCGGAAACGCTGATAACTTTAGGATATCTGGCTGGATAAGAGGCTGAATTTTGATTACTGTTGCCGGCTGCTGCAATGATGACCACCCCTTTATCATAGGCGTAGTCAATGGCATCTTTCATAACCTGACTTTCGCCGCCACCCCCTAAACTCATGTTAATGATATCAGCCCCGTTATCAGCAGCGAAGCGAATGGCATCTGCAATGTCAGAGACGCTTCCCCCACCTTGAGCAGATAGCACTTTTAAGGGCATAATTTTGGCATGATAGGCAACGCCGGCGACACCATAATTATTATTGGTAGACTGGGCAATGGTGCCGGCGACATGGGTTCCGTGGCCGTTATCATCTCTAGCATCGTTGCGATCGTTAACAAAGTCATAACCTGGAACAAATTCGGTTTGTCGTAAGTCCGGAACCCGAGTGACTCCACTATCGATGACTGCGACGATTATACCTTCTCCTTTGGTTTCTTCCCAGGCCCGTTCGACATGGATATTATGCAAGTTCCATTGTTGACTGTAGTCAGGGTCGTTGGGGGCTTCTAACGTATTATAAATATAGTTAGGTTCGATATAATCTACATACTGTTTTAAAGGAGAGTGTTTCAGACTGTTTAAGAGTTGTTTGTCCCCTGCAAGGGTATATATGTGTTCATCGATCGCATATATACTATTGAGACTGAGGGTTTTGTTGTAGTTAGTGGCGATCGCTTCTATTTGTTCACTGAGGGTAGTGGTAGAAACGTCTTCACGGAAATTAACAATAATTGATTCATAGGTGCCTTGGGTTGCTAGTCCTTTAAAGTTTGTTAGAGCAACCCATAATCCTACAACAAATAAAATGAGGAATAAAAGTTTTTTCATCGAAAATTTTGGGTTTGAAACCCCGTCCTTAAAGGATAAGAACGGCTTGACAATCCCCTAACGGGGTCGAGTTTTGAAAGGCCGATAAGGCCGAGACTCGCAAACTCGTTTGAAGTCCCTTACCGCAACACAACTAAGATGTCCTGTCCAACAGCACCTAACCAATTAGGTTTACTGACAATAATAACCATCGCAACGTCTCACAACTCTAACTCGTCTAATCTGCTGTTCTGAATAATAAACCAAGGTTTTTTGACTACACCATAAATCAAATTCTCCTGCTTTAAATCCATCAGTGAATTTAATTTTACGTCTATCATCAGACAGCTTGTAGCCTGTTAGTTTATACTCAACCGAACGACTATGTTTTTTGAATTGAGGAAACCCTTTCTTCCCTGGTATTTTGGCACGACAATTTTGATAAAATCTATTAATTGATTGCCATGCTCTGTCAGCCGAAGATTGACGAGCTTGAGAATTTAATTTTGTTACCCAAGGTGTTTCTTGATTTTTAGCTAATGTAGAACAAAGTTTTTGAAGGTCATTACGGGTTGTCCCCTTATTGTCCATCCAATAACGAATACAACAATTACGCACAAACTGAGATGTCCTGATGGCTTCATCTAGTCTTTGATATTGCTCGGATGTTCCGTTTTTTAACTTGGCTTCTACGACTAGCATTCTACTAACCCTCGACCTTGGTCGATTAATTTTAACACAGTTTACCTAAAAATGGTAGAATTAAAATCGTTCCTTACTACAACGAAGTCAGTAAGCGTGCGCGTCTAGGTTTATGAAATCCCACCGCTAAGCGTTCGGCGGTACTCGGCTACGCCTCGATGCGTCCGCCTTAGCTGTAGCGGGGGCATTCTGCCAAGATTTAGGTAAAATATTCACAAAGTCAGAAGTCTCTATCTCCCGAGTATTATTATGCTCTTATATAATTTCTTTTCATGCTCTAAATATTATTTTTCTTCATGAGGCTAAGTATAATCGATTTTCCTGTTGAGTTGAGGATTCTTGAGATTTGATAATTGGCCATAATTTTTTAACTTGCTCATAAAGATTATGATTCATACACCAATCAATCACTTCTACAATATTTTGTTTCTCTTTTTCACAGATAGACATACTCTGATCACTTTCCGCGATTTCTAAATACCAACTAAGCCAACGGTTCCGAATCCTTTTTTCAAATTCGCTATCAATCTTAAACTCTTCAATTAAATAACTTTTCATTACAGGATTAATACAATATCTTGTTTCTTTTTGTTCGATTAATAACATCTCTTTTAATTGATGTATGCTATCGTTTAATACATGAGCGTGGTTTAATTGTGCTACTTTGATAATAGCATCTTTCAAAGCTCCATGAGGAAACATGATTAGGATCATCAGAATTTTATGAGCGGGAGTACCTCGCAACATTTTTAATGATTTTTCACAATAAACATCAGCAATTTTTTCTAATTTTTCTACTTTTGATTCTAAGGGATATGTATGCGGCGTGGCCAATGGTACTAGGGATTTTTTTTGATTAATGATAGGAGATTTGATAGGAATAGATTGGCTTTTTTCTTGCTCATTATACAGTCGATTTGTAATAATAATTTTAACATTAGATTTATTAACTTTTTCTCCAAAAGCACAGGTCAGCCTTCGCCACAGTTTTGGTCCAACATCATTTTTTAGATATTCTATTGTATAACCATTTTCTGAAGCAATTTCTGGGTATTTTTTACCATTTAATGTCTCTTGCAACACTAAAGACTCAATGTTTGATAAATGTTTTCCTGTTTGAGAAAAAACAGCTTTATCTGTAAAAACAACCACGACTTTAAGAGAAACTTTTCTGCTTTCTAATTCCATAAATACCTCTTGCACTGCTCAGCATTCTGTGAATAATTACAAAAATATCGTCGATATGCCGATATAGTTAATAAATATCATCCTCACAAAAATTTATTAACTATAATAAACTTGAACAATCAATAATTCATTGTTCTCAACATTAATGTTTGGCTCTTATTCTTTAGTTAATGATACAAATCACTAATTCAAGAACAGAGAATTAACTCCCCTTGTTATTAAGTTTAATTGTAATGGATGAATCGTGTGTTTTTAATTACCTTTATATTTTTTTCATTTAGTTACCTTACCTTACCTAACATATACTTACTGTTAGGAAAAAAATATAGTAAGTTAATACTGTTAGAACAAATTTTTTTGAGTTTACCAAAAAAACAAACTTAACTAAACCATACCCTTATTAATAAATCATTATAGTTAGTCAAAAAGTTGTTACCATTAAACAATATTACTTATTTTTTGCTTAACTCTTCAATGCTGACATGGATTTCTGAAAAGAGTTTAATGAAAATTGATGCCTTAAATAACAACAATTTCGTCAAGCACTGAACTTACTATTATCATGTCATTCCTACCTGGAACTAATATTATCGATCACGAAAAAAAATCACCTCAACCTATAAATAAAGGAGAAGTTGATGATTTTTGGAAAATCTGGAATAACCATAAAAACTATCTTTATTGTTATTGTTTTAAAAAAATGAATAATAATGCTGTGGATGCTCAAGAAGTTCTCAGTATTTCCATGTTAAAAGCTTGGGAAAAATTCCCAAAATATTCAGCCAAAATCACAAATACGAGAGGTTGGTTAATTCGACTGACTCAAAACGTATGTTTTGATTTTTATCGACAAAAAAATCGGGGTTTTATTCCTAGCAATAAAATTGATGATTTTAATCAACTGGAAGCTAATAATGGAATGCAATTTATTAAACTACCTGATGATTTTATTATGAGTAATGAATTAAAAATAGTTATTTCTCAAGAAATAAATGGTTTGAAACAATCTCTAAAAGTCCCCCTAGTTATGAGATTTGTCTTTGAAAAAAGCTATGAAGAAATCGCAAAAGAACTGAATATTTCAGAAGTAAATGTCCGCAAAAGAATCCAAAAAGGTAGAGCTATTTTAAAAAAAGAAATCAAAAGCTACTTTAGGGGTAAAAATCATTTAGAATCCTTAGTTAGCATAGAAGAAAAATTTGATATTTTTTCTGAATTTCAATTAGATGATTTCTTGGAATTGAATCACCAAGTCTTACCCATGATAGACTCCCATCTTGAAGAAGGTTTTTATCAACTTTATACAACTCATTTAGAAACCTTACCCTCTCCTTTACTCATGGAGGAAATAGCTTATGTCTAACTCACTCATTCCTGAAGTTGTCTCAGTCAATTTTCCCAACCAACTTCAAATTGATGTTTATTTAACAACAGAATTGACGCAAGAGCAAAAACTCAAAAAACGAACCTCCCTAACCAATTATGTTAAAAAATATCCTTCTGGCTGGAAAAAACGATTAGAATTAGGTCATCTTCTCTATTCCCTCGGAGAATGGCCTCAAGCTATTAAAGAATATCAAAAAGTCCTGAGAAAGAAACCAAAATTAATTGAAGTTTGGTTACAACTTGGACATATTTTTTATTTAACAGGTGCAAAATCTCAAGCAATTAATGCTTATGAAACTGCCTTATCTCTCTCATCAAATCAAGCAACCCAACAACAAATTAAAGGATTAATCAACGCTGCACAAAGACGATATCAAACCGCTATTAAAGCCATTCAAACTGCGACCAAAATCAACCCTCATCACCCTACCCATTGGCTTTCTTTAGGGTTAACTTACTTACAAGTAGAATCTCCCGTTGCTGCTTTGCAAGCATTTGAACAATTCTTAACCCTTAAGCCCGATGACATCAAAGGATTACAATATAGTCATGATGCTTTGTTAGCCATGGGAAAAATAGACAAAGCTCAAGAAAAATTACATATAGCTCAACAATTAGCCCCTAATCATATTAACGTCTTAGAAAGGGTCATCAACCACCGCTTAAGACAGAGATTAGTTCATGAACAAGAAGGTAAAATAACTTGGGAACTAATCGAACAAGTACAACAAATTGCTCCCGATGCAGTCAATACCAAATGCTTACAAGCTTATTATCATCTTTTCCGCCAAGAAATATCTCAAGGACTAACCATACTCGAGAAATTTATTAACAACCATTCCTATAACCCTGGAGGATGGTACCACTACGCTCACTACCTATTTTATATTGGTAAGCGTCAAGAAGCAGCCAACGCTATTTTAACCGCTTATCAACTCTATCAAACTGACTGGCAAATTAACCGTTCTATGTGCGAAATTTTGCCCTCTGTGGGTAAAGTGGAACGACTCAGGGTACGAACCCTATTAACAGGAATTCTAGACAATTTTCCTGAACGTTGGACGGTTTGGGTAACTACTGGCCGAGTTTTGGTAGAACATTTCCAAGAAATTGAACAAGGAAGCTATTTATCAGCACAAGCGATTGATCTTCAACCTGAATTACCGGATACTTGGTTTCATCATGGCCGAGTCTTAAGTATTGGGGGAAAATATCGTGAGGCCATTGAAATACTGCAACAAGGATGGCAATGGTTGTCCCAAGAAGAAAGTTGTTTACAATCTGTATTGTTAGCAGCACAACTGGGAGAAAATTATCAAAAAATAGGGGAAAATAGTCCGAGTCGCTCTTGGTGGAGTCTTACGGCTTATCATGCCCAAAAAATGCGTGATTTTCACCCGACTTTTGCAACTTATTGGCAAAATCGAGCTAACCAAATATTACAACAACATCACTGCTATGACAAAAAAAATTCACAAATTTTAGTGGAAAATCGTCTTTAAGTTGTATCAACTTTAAAACCAGTCAGCCGAAGATTAAATCGTAGTTAATGGGAGAAATATTACCATGCTTAATCTCGTTAAAACTCAACCTAAACCTCAGTTTTATCAGAGTTTTTCCCCAGTAGAAGTTAAGAATATGGTTAAGGGTTTATCAGAACAAAAAGAAATTCCCTTTAAGTATTTTTATAAAGATCAAATGGCCAAGGCTTGGGATCAATCTGTTAAACAAGGCTATTCAGCAAGTAATAGTACCACCAAAAGTGATATTTTTTTGCTAGAAAATAGTTTGAATTTTATTGAAGAGAGAAAAAAAGAATTTGATTTAATTAATGTAATTGACATCGGTCCAGGTAATTCTTATCCTGTTAAACAGTTAATCGGCAAATTGAATGATAAAAGTTGGCTTAACCGCTACATAGCTCTTGATATGAGTCAAGATATCTTAGATTTATCAAAGAAAAATATTAATAATTGGTTTCCTAAAGTTGATTTCAAAGGATATCTTGTGGACTTTGAAGAAAATGATTTTAGAGAGATTGCTAGAAGTAATAAAAATCATCAACAAGGGTTGAAAATTATTAATGTTCTGCTCTATCTCGGGGGAACGATTGGTAATCATATCGATCGCCTTACTGTCCTCAACAATTTTAACCATAGTTTGGATAAAGAGGATATTTTAATGCTCAGTTTTTCGTTAAGCTTACCTAATTCTAATCTAGATTTCAACTGTAAAAATCACATTTCTTTTAATGCTTATGACTATTTTATTGATTTATTAAATATTAACCCTGAAGACTGTGAAATTATTGGAGGATTTGATCATAATACAAGCAACTATTTTACTAAAATTCTGTTTCATGAAGATTATTTTATAGAATTTATCATTGAAGGAAAAAAACAACCTGTTTTCTTGAAAAAAGGGGAAATGATTCAAATTTATCGCTGCTTTCAATATCCCCTCAATCAAAAACTTGAAATTGGGGGTTTTTTCCAAGAAATGGAGAAAGTTAACTTGAAAGTAAGTGCTTGCAATCTTGATGTTTTAAATCTTCGCGCTTTAGCTATTTGTGAAACAACAAATAGTTAACCATCAACCATACAAATTAAGGAGTCAATTATGTATTTAGGTGATAATTTAACTGAAATGTTAACTGATACCGTCATTGAAAAGTATCAGGAACATCAAAAAGAACTCGATCCGTATCCTATTCCCACCAAAGAAACCATACAAATTATGAATGGGGTTTTAGATGTTGTTCATAGTGTTGATTTAGTTATGAATGAAGACTCCCAAGATGGCCATCTTTCTGTCACAGTCTTACACGCAAAAACCCCTCGTGCAGATAACACTTTTGCTATTGGATTTTCTGGAGGAAAAAAATCTCAAAATAACTTCCATAAAATCCATAAAAAAATGCTAGATCGTGGGGATACTCCTCACTTTATTTATACCCCAGGTATGGGAATTTTAAAGATTATCAGCAAAACTGATTTTCTCCCTGAACAACTGGTAAAAGATGGCCAAGAAAAAGGAGAATTAGCGATTTATTTTCAATATGAAATGACTGGAGGTGTTGATTGGCCCTGCGCCGAACCCAAAGCGTTTAGAATTCTTAATGCTATTGGAGGAGGGGAATTATTAGGATATGCGTCTTGTTGGGTGACTCATTCCCATCTCGCTACCCCTCATATTATGAATGTTTCTTTCATTGATTCGAGATTGTCATTTATGCTTCCTTGTGAACTGTGCAAAAAACATTTTGACCAGATCAAGGGTAATGTAACAGTCCCTGAACCGGAAACAGTTCCTAGTCTGAGTGCGACATCATAGCCGTTTTTAATTGGGTGAGTGTGAAAAATGTGGGAAGTGTGGGGAAAATTTTTGTTAATATCAAGGATTGAATTATGGATGTTCAACAAAATGCAATGGATCAAGCTGCGATCGCTCGCCAGCAAATTAATGATCAAATCAAAACTCATCGCAAACTCCTAGAAGAAGCTCGCAAACAGGTACAACAGTTAGTTAACGTACAAGTAGAAACGGCTAAGGAAGAACACCAAAAATTAGCAGCAAAAGCTGCTCAAGAAGCAGCAGAGGCGAAAATGACTGCTCAAGAACAAACGACAACTACCACCAGTAGTTCCTTAATGGAATTAATTTCTCTGCTCTCTGAGGGAACTGGGGTAGATCAACAAAAAGTTGCCCAACAAACCCAAGAAGCAACTGAAACAGCCAATCGCATGATTAAAAGGGTATCTCAGGTGTTTGATGATTCTAGGCAAACGGATGCTTCTCAAGAATCTAACTTGAGGGAAAATCCTTGAGAATATCACTAGCTTTCTTGCCAATATCACTAAAGTTTTTGGCAGCCATATTGACTGTTTTTCCAGCTTGAGCAATGATTTTGTTGTAAGGTTCGACTCTTTTTTCTGCCACCATTTTCGCTGTAGCTACTGCGATCGCAGATGAAGAAACAATCAAAGCATTTTCCAAATAATTGGTTGCATCCTGCACGGCGATCGCCATAGACTGTGCTACTGATTGATAAGCTTTACCGGCTCCTTGAGTCCTAACTGTTTTAGGATCAAGGAGTTCTGCGTTAATTTTACTCACATCGCCGAGATTACCCATAAAAATTAGCTCTCTTATTTAACATTAATTCTCTGCTTAATGACTAAGCCATGGAAGCCATGATTTTAGCCGCCGCCGCACCGGCGATCGCACTATTGACCTTTTGCATATTGGTTTGGGCATCGGAAGCATTTTCCATCACCAAACTTAGAGAATGGGACATGGTTTGATAAACCACGCCCATAGCATAGGCGGGAACTTCCCCAAGTAGCTTGACATTGGTAGAAGTTACCGCGTCTGTGACCTGGGGATTGACAATATCTGCCATTTTTTACCTCATTGGTTTACAAAGTTGTTTTAAAACATGCTTAGCAGATTAACCGCCATTGTAGGATATTTAACAAAATGTCGGTAGAAGTCCTCATCTATAAATTACACTTCTGTGCTGTTGAGCCGCAGTTTCGCTGTGGAACTTCTGACTTCATTCAACCCTCTCCACCGTTGCCAGATGATTGACTCATATCCATCACTTTTTGTAATTGTTCAAGGGTTTTGTCGAAATTATTGCTCGATGGACTACCCGCATACATTTGTTCTATTCCTAAAGTCGTTACTGCTTGGTGCAGAATATTAGCTTGTTGTTGGGCTAGAACTGCATTTTGGGAGGCCATTCCCAACGAAGCAGCAATCATTTGCTGAAGATTACTCGTAGCTGTGGCTGCTGCGTTACCGCCGGAACCATTATCTCCGCCGTTCTCTTGTTTAGTCATTACTCAACTCCTCAATACTAAATTTAAGATCGTTCGATAGTTTAAACAGTTTTATCATAGGCAAAAAATTCACAATCGATACCCTTTATTCGTTATTTATTCAGACAGGTCAATTAACGGACTTGATGAATTAAAAAACCAGAAAGTTTCCTGCCCATAAGGGCAAGATAACTATCGGTTTCATCAGTCTTGTGTCCTGTCGAATCAACCATACTTAACTAACTAGGAAATTATGGCAGATCCCGGCGCAGGTACAAACGGAAGTGCAACTGTAAGCACACAGATCACCGATGCAGTCACCCAGGCTAATGTCAAGGTTCTTGGTGATTCTCCGGCAATGGCTTTGAGTAATCTTTACCAAACCATTTCCCAGTCTTTGAGCTTATCCGCTCAAAACGCTGTCACCTCTCAACAGCAGTCTAATGTTGTACACCAGGCCACTACCACCCAAGGAGTTAGCCTTTTGTACTCTGTTGACACTGCTGCTGTCGGTGCTGCTTCCGGTAAAGCCCTACGAGCAGACAGCCCTGATGTTTTAGCTAATATCATGGGAGTTGTCGAAGCTCTTAAAGGCATCAACGTACGATAAGCCCTTAATTTGTTCATTAGTGAGGTAGCACATTTTGAACTAAAGGGTATAACTGGTTATCGCTAATTATAGCTCATATTTAGTTTGTTGTGTCCCGATAGTGAATAACCGTTGTTCATTTAGAGGAGATTATGGCAGAAACCGTAAGTACACAAGTGACTGATGCAGTTACTCAGGCCAATGTCAAAGTCCTAGCTGAATCACCAGCAATGGCTTTGAGCAACCTGTATCAAACTGTGTCTCAATCTTTGAGTTTATCGGCTCAAAATGCTGTCACTGCTCAGCAACAATCTAATATTGTCCATCAAACGACCACCACCCAAGGAGTCAGTCTTCTGTACTCGTTGGGGGCCGCCACCACAGCGGCTGCGTCTGGTAAGGCGTTACGGGCTGATACCCCCGATGTTTTGGCCAATATCTTAGCGGTTGTTCAAGCTCTTAAAAGTGTTTAACAAGCTTGAACCATAGGTTAAACAGGTCACTTCTTTCTTATTTAAAGAGTACACCTGGATAATTACACCAGGGGACTGCACCTTATTTTTTGTGTCCTGTAATACAGCCACTATTATTTTTAGGAGAAAATCATGGCAGAAACCGTAAGCACCCAAGTTACCGACGCAGTTACCCAAGCCAACGTCAAAGTGTTAGCTGAGTCACCAGCTATGTCCCTGAGTAATCTTTACCAAACCATTTCTCAAGGGTTAAGTTTATCTGCTCAAAATGCTGTCAATATTCAGCAACAGTCCAATATTGTGCATCAAACTACCACCACACAAGGGGTAAGTCTGCTGTATTCCATTGATACAGCAGCTACAGGATCAGCCACTGGCAAGACGTTACGAGCTGATACCCCTGATGCGTTAGCTAACATTCTATCCGTTGTTCAAGCACTCAAGAATGAGAATAGCTAGGCTCAAGATATATTGTAACTCATTGGGCGACCAATTTATCTAACACCAAAGGGGGTAATCAATCAGTCCCCCAAACAGAATAACCCCTTGATGGGGTTCACCTCTAACAACAACCCATTTTTAATCTGGAGAAAATCATGGCCGAAACCGTAAGCACCCAAGTCACCGATGCCGTCACTCAAGCTAACGTAAAGGTTCTAGGGGACTCCCCTGCTATGTCCTTGAGTAACCTTTACCAAACCATGTCTCAGTCCTTGAGCTTATCGGCTCAAAATGCTGTCACTGCTCAACAACAGTCCAATGTTCTCCATCAAACGACAACGACTCAAGGGGTAAGCCTGCTGTATTCCATCGATACAGCGGCCACTGCATCAGCCACTGGCAAGACATTACGAGCTGATACCCCTGATATGTTAGCTAACATTCTAGCGGTTGTTCAAGCACTCAAGAATGAGAATAGCTAGGCTCAAGATACATTGTAACTCATTGAGCGACCAATTTATCCAACACCGAAAGGGGGTAATCAATCAAACCCCCAAACAGGATAGCCCCGTGATGGGGTTGACCTCTAACAACAACCTATTTTTAATCTGGAGAAAATCATGGCAGAAACCGTAAGCACTCAAGTCACCGATGCCGTCACTCAAGCTAATGTAAAGGTTCTAGGGGACTCCCCTGCTATGTCCTTGAGCAATCTTTACCAAACCATGTCCCAGTCCTTGAGCTTATCGGCTCAAAATGCTGTCACTGCTCAACAACAGTCCAATATTGTCCATCAAACTGCCACAACTCAAGGGGTGAGTCTGCTGTATTCCATTGATACAGCAGCTACAGCATCAGCCACTGGCAAAACATTACGAGCTGATACCCCTGATATGTTAGCTAACATTCTAGCGGTTGTTCAAGCACTCAAGAATGAGAATAGCTAGGCTCAAGATATATTGTAGCTCATTAAGCGACCAATTTATCTCACACCGAAAGGGGATAATCAATTATCCCCCCAAACAGGGTAGCCCATTCATTGGGTTGACCTCTAATAACAACCCATTTTTGATTCGGAGGAAATTATGGCAGAAACCGTAAGCACCCAAATTACCGATGCCGTCACTCAAGCTAATGTGAAGGTTTTAGGGGACGCTCCAGCAATGGCTATGAGTAACCTTTACCAAACCATGTCTCAGTCTTTGAGTTTAGCGGCCCAAAATGCTGTGACTTCTCAACAACAGTCCAATATTGTTCATCAGGCGGCCACCACTCAAGGGGTGAGCTTACTGTACTCTGTTGACACAGCAGCCACAGCAGCAGCAACTAGCAAGAGTCTAGAGGCAGATACGGCTGGTTTATTGGCTAATATCTTAGCGGTTGTGACAGCTTTAAAAGACTCTAACACTACTTCTTAATCAACAATAAATCCAGTCCATCTTGATCAAGATATCAAGATGGCTCTGGAGTCTCCGATAATCGGGTTACGGGGCGAAAGGGATTTACTTAATATAAGCATCTTTTACCTTTCGCCTTAGTGATACATTTTTGCCCCATCGTATAGGTAGTTAATCATGGGTGATATATATTCGGAAAGCTATGAGTTTGATGAGGAAAATTCTGAGACAGGGGAGGTGATTTCAGAACGCTATGAGTTTGATGATATGACGATAGAAGTGCAAATTGAAAACGCGCCTACGGAGAATACTCAAACCTCAGAGCAAGCTGATGCTACTGTTGTGCCTACTGTTGTCCCTTCTGGTGGAGAGTCACCAGCTATGGCCATGGGTAATGGTTATCAAATGTTTTCCCAATCTATGTGTCTTCTAGCACAAAATGCTGTCAATGCTCAACAGCAACTCACCATGAGTCAACAGACAGCCACTACCCAGGAATTACAAAAGGTAATCCAAACGCAAATTCTTCCATCAACCTTAAATTCCTATGAGTCCTTAGACCAATTACAAAACATCATGGCCGTTCTAACATCTCTAAAGCAATAAAAATCATCCATACACCTGTATTAAGCAGGTTTACTTAACCATTAAGTTGTGAGGTTTATTCAGCCATCCTGACCATAGACAAAAGCTTCTTTTCATAGCACAATAGTAGTCATTAGAAGCACCCCAAAAGTCAAGGAATTATCATGGCCGATACGGTTAACCCTCAAATCACTGATGCGATCACTCAAACCAATGTCAAGTTACTGGGTGAGGCTCCGGCACAGGCAATAGGTATGGTTTATCAGACGATGGCTCATTCTTTGAGTCTGTCCATGCAAAACACTGTTACCGCTCAAGGTGGTATGCAGCAACTGAATGCAGCCGTTATTGCTACTGCTTGTGAAAAAATCTTAGCCTTAACCAACAAAACGACTTGAGTCATTGGTTGATTGAAAATTTAACCCTGTTTTTACCTTAGCTTAAAAGTGATTAATCCATAAGCAAGGAAGGGTTACATTGGTGAATGAGACGTTATTCATTACTTTTGTTAGTGCAAATTTTTATGACAGTGCCATGAGAGAAACCTAACTCATCGTTGTTTTTTTGAGTTTGGGAAATATTAAACTTTTAAGCTAGTTAGGATGTATCTGAGCAACCTTTCCAACTTTGTGTAGGCATGAGAACCTGCAAGTCAGTCAAAATCTTGTCTGACATTGAACATCCAAGGAAAGAGTCATGGCAGATCCACAGACCCCAACCGTTAATAGCCAGATTACCGATGCCGTTACCCAAACGAATGTGACGGTGGTCGGTGAAGCCCCGGCTCAATCGATGGCCATGGTTTATCAATCCATGGCCCATGCGACCAGTTTACTGATGCAAAATTCTGTAATGGCTCAAGGAGGGATGCAGCAAATTAATTCTGCTGTTGTAGCCAGTGCTTGTCAACGCATCATGACCCTACCCAGTCAAAAGACAGCAGCACCTCAGTCCCCACCAGTATCTTTTAATCTTAATCAACCACCATCTCAGACAACGGAACAACCCAATGGTGAGCAGCTAGGAGGGGAAACATCCCCAGCCCCTTCGCCTGATGAACAACTAGCAGGGCGTAGTGTTGGGCCTCAACTTACCCCAGACAAAAAACGGTCAGTGATTCTCAAAGCAGCTAACGAAGCAGCAAAAGTGGCCGCTTTAGCCTCAGAAGCTTCCAATGATTACAACGAAACCCAGGAAATGGCAGAGGATATGCTGGCCGCGGCTGACCCTAACGATAGTCAATCAATGGAAGATGCTAAATCGGCTAGTGCTACGGCTCATGATGCTGCTAGGTGTGCCAAAATGGCCTCCCAAGCCTCTCAACGGGCTGATGTTTTGTATGCCCAAATCTTTGATACCGCTAATGGCCCCAGTCCGTCTCTCGACACTATTAGAAGCCTATTTAAACAACTCACCGGCCAAACCAGTAAAGCCGAAAAAGCCAGAGATAAGGTCAAAGAGTATAAAAACCAAGTTAACGGTCTTTCCGGTTTAGATATTTAATCCCCATTGGTTTCATTGGAGTTAACCTAACATAAGGAGTCTCAAAACAATGACTGACCCAAATTCAAGCAACATTGTTCGTGTTAATCAAGTGGATCCCACTGTGGTCAAAATCCAGGGTGCAGGAAAAGCTTATCAGTCCGTCGCTCAATCCATGGCTTTAGCGGTTCAAGATGCAACGGATCATCTTCGCAATATTAGCACTGTGGCGACTACCGCTGTGGCAGTGGCTACAGAAATGATGATTTCTGACCCCGAAAAGTTCGGACAGTATGTTCAAATCATTAACCAAGCTCAAGAGTCCGTTAATAAAGCAGCCATGACGTTTAAGGATATTGGTACGGATGCAGGGGATGTACTGGATAATTTCCCGTCTGGTTCTGATTAAGCGTCTCAGACAATCCCTAAATTTATGGCGAAGATTCCCTTGATATTACCTTGCATCAAACGCTTCAAGGTAATTTTAAGCGTTGGAAGAGTCGCAACTTAATGGTTATCAAAATTAGGAATTTACCACAATGGATAAGATACTTGATATCCAATTGCACCATCAAAAG
>JASJDW010000100.1 GCA_030064955.1 Crocosphaera sp. | reverse complement strand
ACGTGATACCAAGGCAATTTTTCCCCACACCCCACACCCCATACCCCACACCCTGTCTTAACTGTAACTCCCTTGTCACCCCGTCAAGTTTTACTCTTCAAAAATTAAAATGGATTGCCTACAAGAGAAAATCCGCTCCAATAGTAAGGGTGAGATAAATCTAAGCCTTCTAACGTCATCAACTCCGAACTTACAGCAATAGCTTCTCTAGGGGTTTCTAACTGTCCTTCTCGCCAACGAATTCGTTTTTGAATCATGGCAATTTGAGCCTGTCTGAGAGCTTCTGCTTTCAAGGATTTTTCCCTAAGTTGCCAGTAAAATTCACTCATCATTCCTACAGTACCAATATCACTTGCTCGCCATAAACTCCCTACTGCTGAATTAACCCCTGATTGAAGGGGCAAACCCACAAATCCTAATTCTGCATTAATATCTCCTAGAGCAGTATTACAAGCACTGAGAACTAATAAATTAACGGGAGGTTCATTCCAATTAATCTCTTTCATTTCCCTAAGATTGAGTTGAGTATCAGAAAATTGAATATAAGAATTTCTTGGATCACCAGGATTAAATTGGGCGTGGGTAGCTAGATGAACGATAGAATAAGGATAAGTTTGTCGTTGTTTTTTTAAATTAGCTAAGGTAAATTCTTCGTTTAATAAGGCTATTCCTTGCCATACTTGGGGAATAATAGTAGATAATTCTGCTGCGACACCAGGTAAGGGTGTATCATTAGTAAATACTGAAGCACCCATAGCTAACATTTGAGCATCATCTAACTTTTTATAGTCCCAGTTAGTTAGGTTAAAACCAGGAATTCGGGTAATTGCATAATTCTCAATTAAAAAGTTTTCACCATCATGTAATGCAGCAAAGGGAAAAGAACGCAACATTGGACCCACACACAAAATTAAAGTATCAATATTTTCTTTGCGTAAATGATATTCCACCGGTAGGATCATTAGTTTATAAAGATCCTGTGCTGTTTTAAGATAAGCAGAAGACTGAGGGGACTGTATTTGTTGATGAAATTGTTTAATGATTTTAAATAATGCTTCTCGATTACCTTCACGAACTCTGATCCCCATCGGTTCTTTTCCTGGAGTAATAATATACAATGCCAAATAATCAGGGGTGGAAGTCATCCAAACAACTGCCGATCGCTTCCCTGTTTGTTCACTCAACTCAGTTAATTTATCAGCGATGTTTTCAGGGGTTAAAGATAAACTAGAAAAGTTATTATCAAAGTATTTTTCGTAAACCCCTTCCCATTGATTTTCCAGGTTAAAGACTTGTTCAGACCAATAGCTTTGAACCCCGTCAGGGTTGCGAGTTCCTCCTGGAATAGACTCCCCTCCAGGGGTTCCCGTATCAGGAGGTTGGGGTAACTGTTCTTGGTTTTGTTGTTGCTGAGGTTTTTCGGCCACTAACCCTGGAAAATGGCTAAAACTTACCAATGATAAGGTTATGGCCGCAGAAAAAGTCATTAATGGTATTAGTTTTTTCATGGTTATATAGCAGTTCCCATACTTGTGAGATACAAAATTTTCTAGTTTTAGGAGTCAGGAGTCAGGAGTCAGAACTTAAATATTAGGTGTACCTCACTCGTTAAGAGAAACGTTATATATAGCAGTTCCCATACTTGTGAGGTACAAACTTTTCTAGTTTTGGGAGTTCGGGAGTTCAGAAGTTGAATATTAGGTGTACCTCATGAGTCCAGGAAATGCTATATAAGATTAAATATACAAAATGGCTATGGTTGCCAAATATTAATGACGGGATTACGACCACTACTCATAATCTCTCCTGAGGGGAGAGTTGCAACGGACAAAACCCAGTCTTTTTGATCTGTTAAGGTATCCAAAAGCGTTTGATTTGGCCAGTCCCACACCTGAAGGGTTCCATCAATACTACCACTGACTAAGGTTTTCCCATCACGACTAAAACTAACCGCTACAACGCGATCGCTATGTTGAGAAAAGGTATGCAACACTTTTTTTGTCGCCACCTCCCAAACTTTAACCGTACCATCCCAACTACCACTGGCTAAATAGTTTCCATCAGGGGAAAAAGCCACAGAGCGAACTGCATCGGTATGATTAGATAAGGTTTGTAATATTTTACCGCTTTGAACATCCCAAATTTTGACCGTGCCGTCTTTACTACCACTAGCTAAATAGTTTCCATTGGGACTAAACGTGGCAGCAAAGACCCAATCTGAATGATCGCTAAATGTCCGCATTAATTCCCCGGTTGCCACATTCCACAGTCTAATGGTTTTATCAGAACTCGCACTGGCGATCGTCTGTCCATTGGGACTAATTTCCACCGACCACAAAGAACCTTGATGCGCTGTCAGTGTACGAATTAATTCCCCTGTCTCCACATCCCACAACTTAATAGTTTCATCAGCACTAGCACTAGCAATAAATTGTTTGTCATGACTGATGCTAACAGAACGAACACCATCTGAATGACCCATAACGGTATGTAGAAGGGTTTGTGTCTGTGTATTCCAAACCCTTACCGTTTTATCTTCACTACCACTGACTGCTATCTTCCCATCGGTACTCGAAGCAACTGACCAGACGATATTTTCATGACCGGATAAGGTTTTGCGATCGCTGACAGGATTTATCTGACTCCCTTTCTCTTGGGTTAAAGAAGGAGTAACAGGAGTACCAAAAAACCTCGCGCTAGAGATTCCCAGTCCTAAAGCAACTATAGTAAAGAGCAAATATTGTACCCATTTAGGGAGTGGGGTGTGGGGAGTGGGGGAAGTGGGGGAAGATGGGGAAGAAACAGGGAGTGAATCTTGTGTGTTGGGAACGGTTAATTGATCTGAATCATTAAAAGTGTCAGAGAATTCTCTGGACTCGTAGCGTTGGGGTAATGTTTGGAGAACTGAAGAACTGGAAAAAACAGCTAAATGTAACGCTTGACTTAACTCTCTCACAGAACTAAATCGCTCATCGGGAGACTTGTTTAAACAGCGCATGACCACTGCTTCGAGGTTTTCTGATAAATGCTCACAATTTGGTTGCGATCGCAAAGGGAGAGGAGTTTTGGACGCATGAGCAAATAGCCAAGATTCTATACTGACTCGATTTTCTCGAAAGTTAAAGCCAAAAGGATCAAACCCTGTTAACATTTCATATAACATTAACCCTAAACTATAGATATCTGCCCGTGCATCTAAGTCTTTCAACCCTTCTAACTGTTCGGGTGCTGCATAATGACAGGTTCCTAAAAACATATTAGTCATACTGGTATGTTCTGCTTGAAGATTGCGAATTTTAGCAATACCAAAGTCAATAACTTTTACCAAGTCTCCTAATGCAGTGGGGACGAGAAAGATATTTTGCGGTTTTAAGTCTCGATGAACAACTTTAATGGTTTGGGTTTCCCCTGTTGCCTCCTCTACTAACGTAACACCATCATGAGCTAATTCTAATCCTGCACAAACTTGAGAGATAATTAAACAAGTTTCTTCAGGAGACAAACGAGGGGTATATTTTAAGCGTTGGGCAAGGGTTTCTCCTTCGAGGTATTCCATTATATAAAAAGGATAACCTCCCTCAGTAATTCCATAATCGCTGACTTGGACAATATGTTCACTTTTAAGAGAAGCACAAATCTTTAATTCCCAATCAAAACGAATTCGCATCGAGCGATCATCAGCTAAGGATTCTCTCAGGATTTTAAGGGCAACTGGTTTATTGAGACGTTTATCTGTTGCCAAAAAAACATGACCCATTCCTCCTTCTCCTAGTTGTTGTTCTAAGCGATAACGGTTATCTTCTCCAATGCACAAAGAACCGCTAGGGGAGGATTGAGCAGAAGGAATACTATGGAAATTGTCGGGAGAAGATTTAATAGGAAACATGATAAGCTCCTCGTTTTGATGAAGTCAGAAAGCAGGGTGTTGGGTGTTGGGAAAGTGGGGGGAGTGTGGGAAGTGTGGGAAGTGTGGGGAGTGTGGGGTGTGGGGGGAGTAAGGGAAGCAAGGGGAGAAAGAAGTTAATAATGAAAGTTAGTAATTTTGTAACAGTGATAAATCATTCAGCAAGAGTGATCAATAAGTAAGGGTTATAGATCAATTATTTTGAAGCAGGAGGCAACGTGATAGCGGTTTTTAGAGACTGTTTGTAAATAGAATATTAAGACGTTGGGGTGGGCAATTTAAAGACTTATCTAAACTAACTTTATCCTTGAAAACCTTGCCCACCCTACAAACTTGAATTGTTTCCCACACCCTACACCCCACACCCTGTCTTCACTGTACGTTCTTTGCACCCTATTAAGCTGTTAACTAAGCTTCCAGTTCTACTTCATCGACTGCATAGGCAATACAAGGTAAAATAAATCCTTCTTCTTGTTCCTGTTGATCCAGTCCATCGGGTTGTCCTTCATAGCGAATGTTTCCCTTACGTTTACGCTTCTTACACGCTCCACACACCCCTTGCATACAACCACTACGAATATTAACCCCTTCCTGTTGCGCTACTTCTAAAATTGATTCTTGATCGTCACAAGTAACGGTTTTACCTGAGTCAATAAATGCGATCGCTGGTTTGGAAGAAGGTTTTTCAGTTTTCTCCCCTGCTCCCTGCTCCCCGCTCCCTTGCAGTCTCAATGCAGGATTTGAGCTTAACTGAGTCGTCTTGGAAGGAGATGTTACTTTAGCTTGTTTTTTACCCACTCCAAAACTCTCTTCATGATAGTTTTCTGGGGGAAGTCCCATCTTTCCTAACAAGGTTTTGACCCCTTTCATAAACCCATCGGGGCCACAAACATAAACCGATCGTTCTTTAAAATCAGATACCATTGTTGATAACATCTGTTCGCTGAGTCTTCCCCGATACCCTAGCCAAGTTTCCCCAGGTTCCGGTTGCGTTAAAGAAATGGCCAGATGAAAATTAGGGTTTCTCGCTGCCATTAATTGCAGTTCTTGTTCCATAATGATATCTTTACGACGACGACCACAATAAACAAAAACTACATCCTGTTGCCCTGCGTTATCATAAATCCAACGGGCCATAGAAATCATCGGTGTCACGCCACTTCCAGCAGAAATTAATAACAGTTTTACATTAGAATCCTTTGCACAGGTAAATTTTCCCATCGGCCCCCCTGATAACTGGATCTGATCTCCAACTTTTAGGCGATTGTGAAGCCAGTTAGACACTAAACCAGGGGGAACATTAGGCGCGTTAGGAGGTGAGGGAACCCGTTTAACGGTAATTTCGAGAAGATGAGGACGGGTAGGGGTTGAGGAGATAGAATAAGCACGTCTTACGGTTTTACCTTCAACATTGAGGTTTAAAGTGACAAACTGACCGGGTTGATACGCAAAGGAAATAGCGGGTTCCGCGACAAAGGAAAAGGTTTTTACATCTTCGGTTTCTTCAATAATACGAATACATTTAACCGTTAATTCTTCTTGCGTCCAACTTGCGACATTTGTTTCTGGAATTTTATGGTTAGAGATGGTAGGTTCAAGGTTCTTTTCCATCCCTTGAACCGCTAACACAAAATCACCGATGCGAATAATATCATCAGGTTTCAGTGCATATCGTTGGTTAACCATTGCGGTTTCATGATTAACACGGGAACCATCTGTACTCCCTAAATCACTAAAATAATATTGTCCGTCATCATAGCCAATTCTACCGTGAACTCGACTGACTTCTGGAGTTGCCAACACAAGATCGCAAGTTGTGGCACGTCCAATAATCCACTCTCGTTTCACTTGATCGGGGGTTAAGGTTTTGTCTTGGAATTCACCAATTGTATAGTTGAACACCTTTAAACTCAGCATGGTTTCTATCTCCTACAAAGGCAACGAATTAACTCACTTATTCATAGGTGACAGTTTGAAAAATTATGCAGCTTTCACGACGGAAATAATAGCGATCTGTATAAACGAAATTTCAAAACAGGCTGGTGGGCAAATGGAAAATTTATGTAAACCTATTATAATACCTTAAAGATTTGCCCACCCTACAAAATTTAAACTAAAAAATGAAAGCCAAATAATCCTATTTTATGGGCAGGTTTATCTAGCATGCTTCTGAGAATAATCACTTCTGTCAAAAACCCTCCCCTACAAACTCCTAACGCCGAAACCATAACTCATAACTCCTAACTCAAGTTGGGAGAGTTTGACAAAAAGGACAAGATAGCTGATGCTTATTACCCAGATAGATAGGCTCAATTAAACAGTTACGGCACAGGGATGACTTATCAGCGCGTATTACTCAAACTTAGCGGTGAAGCCCTAATGGGAAACCTGGGCTATGGCATTGACCCCAAAGTCGTGGCCGACATTGCTCAAGAAATTAAAGATGTCATTGATCATGGCATCCAACTGGCGATCGTTGTCGGGGGAGGAAACATTTTCCGAGGGGTGAAGGCAGCATCTGCTGGCATGGATCGAGCAACCGCCGACTATGTGGGCATGATCGCCACTGTCATGAATGCGATGACCCTACAAGATGCCCTGGAACAAATGGGGGTTCCCACCAGGGTATTAACGGCGATCGCCATGCAGGAAGTGGCTGAACCTTATATCCGTCGTCGTGCGATCCGTCACTTAGAAAAGGGGCGGGTCATTGTTTTTGGGGCGGGTTCAGGGAATCCTTTTTTTACCACCGATACCACAGCAGCCCTCAGAGCAGCAGAAATTGATGCAGAGGTGGTTTTTAAAGCGACCAAGGTGGATGGAGTCTATGACTGCGATCCTCAGCTTAATCCGAATGCCCGTCGCTATGAAAGCTTAACCTATAGCCATGTGTTGACCCATGATTTACGGGTGATGGATGGGACGGCCATTGCCCTTTGTAAAGAAAATGATATCCCTATCATTGTCTTTGATCTTTCTGTTCCCGGAAATATTGTTCGAGCCATTAAAGGTGAAAAAGTTGGAACCATTGTAGGAGGTTTCTGTGATGTTAGATGACCTGAAAGACAATATGCAAAAATCCGTTGAGGCCACTCGGCGATCGTTTAATACGATTCGCACAGGAAGAGCTAATGCTTCTATCCTCGATCGCGTGACAGTTGATTATTACGGTACGGAAACTCCTTTAAATCAGTTGGCGAATATTACGACCCCAGAGGCGACAATGATTCTGATTCAGCCTTATGATAAGGGGAGTATGGGACAAATTGAAAAGGCGATCCAAATGTCTGATGTGGGATTAACCCCTAATAATGATGGTCAAGTGATTCGTCTGAATATTCCTCCATTAACAGAGGAACGACGCAAAGATTTAGTGAAATTAGCGAGTAAGATGGCGGAAGAGGGTAAAGTGGCTATTAGGAATATTCGTCGGGATGCGATCGATGATGTGAGGAAGCAAGAAAAGAATAGTGATATTTCTGAGGATGAATCTCGTGGTCTACAAGATGATATTCAAAAAGTAACGGATCAGTTCACTAACAAAATTGAGGAGTTATTAGCAGGAAAGGAAAAGGATATTATGACAGTGTAAATCCCATTAAAATTTAAACCAGATAAATAAAGTCTGCTACGGCGGACTTTTTACTTTTTAAGCAACATTAATGATGAATTAAATAATCAAGTTAGTAATTACCCCAATTACCCCAATTACCCCAATTACTCCAATTATTCCAAGGAGTACGATAATTAGACCAATTTCCCCATTGACTTACATTGGTTTTGTCTTGATCAACTTCTGAGTTCTCTTGTGAGGATGAGACATCAAAATTATTATTGATTTTATCGTCTTGTTGTTGCTGTAACTTTTGTCTAACTTTTGTCAGTCTTCCTTCTAGAGTTTTCTCTGAATGAATTTTTGATTCTGGAAGTAAGGCTTTAATGGGACTAGCCCCAAAAATAGCAGTAATAATAATTGATAATGATAATGTTATGACTTTTAAGAAATTACGTTTCATTGTGGTTGGTTAAGACTCATTGTACAAGTATAAATTCTTTAAATAATTTCTGTCTAATCTTTGTGTAAACGACTAGTACATTATAAAATTATTTGCTTAAGATTAGGTAAACAGTGGAAATCATAGAAAAATGCCGTAATTGGGGCTTAATTATCATTGATAATATGAATTAATTAATGATGATCTAAGTCTGTGAGAAATTAGTTTCTAGTTAGTTTCTTAACTCTGATGGAGGAGTTGGAGCAGGTGGAGGAGTTGGAGCAGGTGGAGGAGGTGGAGGAGGTGGGTTATCATTACGCCAATCTCCCCAATTTCTCCACTTTGAAGTATCTTTTTGGCTAATGATAATATTTCTGATAGGTCGTTTTCCAAGTTCCGAGAGAGCTGAGGATGATCGTAATTGTTTTCTTATGTTACTGACACGCTCAGCTACAGTCAGTTCTGACAAGTTTTCAGGTTCTACAGAGTGAGCTTTCGGAATACTGGTTCCGAAAAGAAAGCTTATCATGGCTGTTAGCAAAGCAATTAAACTTGTCAGAGGATTCTTGTATGATTTCATTGACAAAGATTTCCAGATAAACTTAAAATTGACTGTCCACCGAATATGTTAACAGATATAATTTAAGGTGGGTAGATTCTAAAAACAAAATATTTAATTAGGTTTACTAATGAATAAAGACGACTTTCTAAAATTTTTTGATGCTTGCGATCCTACGCGAACCTTAATGATGAATGATGATAATGAGCGGCAATACTACATTGATTTTTCCGAGGTTCGGGGGGGCGATATTCTGGTTGAGGAACTTGAAAACCGAATTGTTAGGCAAAAAAACAAACCTACCTGTCAACTGTTTACTGGACACATTGGGTCAGGAAAGTCCACCGAATTGCGTAATCTTCAAAACCGCTTAGAAAAAGGTGATTTTTACGTTGTCTATTTTGAGCCAACTAAAGACTTAGATCTAACCGATATAAACGTTACCGATCTTTTATTCGCAATTGCTCATCAAATAGGTGAAAATTTAGAAGAAATTGGCATTACCTTAGAAACCGGGTTCTTTAAAAAGATATTTGAGGAGATTAAGGATATTGTAAAAGTAGAAATAACAGAATTCCAAGTATCCTTGCCCCTCGTTCTCGGTTCAATCACTGGCAAAATAAAGCAAAGTCATGATGTACGTAGTCGACTAAGGCAACGTCTTGCAGGTTATACAACTCAAGTCTTGGAAGCTATCAATGATGATGTTATAAAAATAGCGATAGAGAAATTAAAAGGAAAAGGCAAGAAAGGTTTAGTGGTGATTGTTGATGGCTTAGATCGCATTGGTAGTACATCAACGTCTTCAGAACATAAGCAAGCCGAAGATTTATTTATTAGCAAAGCTCCACAATTACGGGATTTAAAGTGTCATTTGATCTATACAGTTCCATTATTTCTCACGCTGAGTCATCAGGCAACCTTAACAAATCATTTAGGCGGTGGCAATACTCCTAAGAAATTACCGATGGTGCAGGTTAATTGGCGAAATCATCAGCCATTTGATAAAGGCATGAATCTATTAAGAAAAATGATTATGGTACGGGCTTTTCCCGAATTTAGCAAATTTGAGGGTGAGAAACAAGACAAATTAGTCACTGATATATTTGGTACTACTGATAATCTTGATCGTTTGTGCCAAATGAGTGGGGGTCATATCAGAACATTATTAGGAATGTTGTCTCGTTCTCTAGAGAGGCAAGAGCCGCCGTTATCCAAAGATTGTCTGGAAAAGGTTTTTAGGGACTATCGAGATACCATAAGCTTAAACGTTAAACGCAATCAATGGGAGCTACTTAAACAGATAGAGAAGGAACAAGACATCAGTGGGGAACCTGAATATGTGAGCTTGTTAAGCAGTCTATTTGTGTTTGAGTATAAAGATGAAGAGGGAAGTTGGTTTGATGTCAATCCTGTCCTCAAAGAAACTAAAAAATTTCAGTCTTTGTAAGTCTTTATAAAGAATGTATGCTTCACGCAATATTTTTGATTGGGAAAGGAAAAAAGCCATGACTGAATCAGCAGAAATTCAATCTATGATGGTCAGCAATGAAGAAACATTGCAACACTTGATTAGGTCTATTGAGCTTTGTAAAGGACGGCGATTTAGTCTGATCATGGTTCGCTGTAATTATCACGCTTTGCGAGATGCTATACTCGACAAGTTAAGAGACTATTATAAAAAAGCAATTCAAGAAGTTAGATTAGCTCCCTCTCGTCAGAACTTATTCAAAACCATACAAAAAGAAGTTGAAGAAGTTAAAAAACTTAAAAATAAAACCCCTGATGCTTTAATGATTTTGGAACTTGAAGAAGTTGAGCAATTAGATGAATTATTAATCGGGATTAATGGAAATCGTGACGAATTTCGTGACCATTTTTCTTTTCCCTTAATTTTCTGGCTGACCGATGAAGTTTACAAAAAATTGATGGATCTTGCCCCAGATTTTCACAGTTGGGCTGCTGGTCCTCCGATTATCTTTAAGCTTACATCAGAACCATTAACTGAATTACTTAACAATAGCATAAACGCAATATTTACCTCAATTGTAGAGACTTTAACAGTTAGTGTAATAGATAGTTCCGTGATTCCTTCAAAATTGAAGGCTGATCGCTATGAAGAATTAGAAAGTGCAAAACGAGATTTGCAAACACAAGGTCAATCCCTAGCAATTGACTTAGAAGCTAATTTACGCTTGGCTCAAGGAAGAGAATATTACCTCAATAGCCACTCAACTCAAAAAGTGAGTCCAGCAGTCGCCCAATATAAACAAAGTCTCCAATATTGGCAAAAAGTCGGGAATAAACAACGAGAAGGAATACTGCTTTTTTGTATTAGTTTATGTTATCAGCATAAAGCTCAACTCAAGCGGGCGAGACAAGAACGCTATTGTCAAGTGGCAAAAAAATATATCGAGCAGTGCTGCGACGTTTTTAAGCAAGCCAAAAGAGATGATTTATTCGCTAAGTTTATTAGCAAACAGGGGGAGACTTTAGAAAAGTTAAAGCAGTGGGCTGAATTAGAAAATCTGGCTAATGAATCTATAGATTTACACAAAAATAGTCCAGTTCATCTCGCTCAGGATTTTGGTTTTTTGGCAGCAGTTGCATTTTCTAAAAAAAATTGGCAAGATGGAAAAATACAGGCTCAAAAAGCTTTAAGAGAGCTTGAACAAGTTCCAGAAAAAAAGCAATTGGGCAAAGGGAAATATCTTTATCTTTTGGCCAAAGCGCAACAATATCTTGAGAACTTTGAAGATGCGTTGAACAAACTGAAAGAAGCTAAAAGTCATCAACAATCGAAGAATAATACTGACCTTTATATCAATATTTTAACTGATTTAGAAAGGCTTTATAAGGAACAGCATCAATATCTAGAAGCCTTAAATATCAAACAAGAAAGACGCATTTTTGAAGGTCAATGTGGCTTACGGGCTTTCATCGGTGCAGTGAGTCTTGAGCCACAATATAAAAGAACATCAGCAGGGACTGAAGAGCTAGTTATTTCACCAGCGATCGAAGTTTCCCATCGCCAACAAGATGTTGATAAATTAATAAATGATAGAATCAGAAAATCGGAATATCGTTTGACTATTATTCATGGACAATCAGGGGTTGGGAAAAGTTCACTGATCAATGCTGGATTAGTCCCACGACTTAAAAAGGAAACTAAAGAAGGACAGGATTTTTTAGTATTACCTTTAAAAGTATATAATGACTGGCAAAAAAAAATTGGTAAATTGTTAAAAGAAGAACTTGAAGCAAATGAAAGAATAGATGAAACTCAAGTTCTTGAAAAAATTGAAACAAGAGAAAAAATTGTTGAACAACTAAAGAAAAATAGTGAGATTCATGTAACTTCCATCCTCATTTTTGATCAATTTGAAGAATTTTTCTTTAACTGTCCTGAAGAAGATCGTCAAATATTTTTTGAATTTCTAGAAGATTGTCGGAAAATAGATTTCCTATATGTGATCTTATCCCTACGGCAAGATCATTTACATTACTTACTAGAATGGGAAAGATTTAAGAAAACTGATGAGGGTTTGCCCTGGGGTCGCGATATACTTAAATTAGATAATCGCTATGAATTGAATAATTTTTCTTCAGAGGATGCTAAAGCAATTATTAAAAAGTTAACAGAAAAATCTCAAATTAACTTAGAAACAGGTTTAATTGAGAAATTAGTCGAAGATATTTCCAACAATTTAGGACAAGTTCGACCAATTGAGCTACAAATTATTGGAGATCAATTACAAGCCAAGAAAATTATTACCCTCGAAAAATACGAAGAATTTGGAGATGATCCTAAAAATGAGTTAGTTAAACGTTACTTAGATGAAGTTGTTAATGACTGTGGCACTGAAAACCAAGAAATTGCTCAATTAGTGTTGTTTTTGTTGACGGAAGAAAATAATACCCGTCCGCTCAAAACACGTGAAAATTTAAAAAGCGATTTAAAACATTTAAAAACTCGAATAAACGTAAAAGTTCAAGATACTGACCTAAATCTAAAAGTTGATTTAGTTTTAGACATCTTTGTTAAGTCTGGTTTAGTTATGTTGTTGTCAGAAGTGTCAACTCAACGGTATCAACTGGTTCATGATTATTTAGTGGGTTTAATTCGTGAAGAGCAACAAGATATTATTAAAAAATTGACAGAAGAATTAGATCAAATCAAACAATTGAGTGATCAACTACAAGCTGCAAATACTGATCTAAAAAAGGAAAAAGAAGAGAGGGACAAGGTTGATGGTAAGTTAACGATAGTTCAAAAAGAATTAGAAAACAAAACAGGAAAATTAGAAGACACACAAAAAAAGCTTACAGACACTAAGAGACAAATTAGTCAACTTTGTTGGCTTTCGGGAGGATTAGCAGTTATTGGAACTTTGACCGGAATAATATTAACATCAAATGCTCATCGAGATTTACGAGAAATGCGTCTTGAAAAAAATGCAGGGAAACTTGAAATAAACATAAAACAGGTAAAAGAAGGAAAAGGGAAAAATGATAATTTCACTGAATTGCTTAAAACATCAATGAAATTAAGCAACCAAGCAAAATCTCTTGTTAATCCAAAAATACCAGATTTCATAAAAATTCCTTTTGTCTCTACTCCATTAGAAAAAAAAGCTTTTGATCGTCTTTTAATGTTTAACATACAACAGATGATTGAGCTAGTGCAATCCACAGCAGATACCCATCTAATGCATGAAGGTAAGATAGATAGAATTAGTTTTAGTCCAAATGGTCAAAAACTAGCAACGGTATCAACAGATAACATTCTCAGGCTATGGAATCGAGAAGGTGAACTGCTGGGAGAGTCTCAAAAAAAGGAAGCAATAATATCTGATATTCAGTTTACTCCTGATGGAAAAAAAATTGCGACCGTTTCAGAAGACAAATACATCCGTTTTTACGAGTTAGAGGAAAAAAAGAAAAACTTAAAAGAAATACAAGAATATAAACAGTTTAAGAATAAAATTTCAAATCTTAAGTTTAGCTTTGATGGAAAGAAAATTATTGCTAATCACCCAGAGGGTTATCTTACTTTATGGAATCTCCAAGATAACGATAACACACCTCATGAAATTAAAGTTAATGAATCTGAGATATCAATAGTAAGCATGACTTTTAGTGAAGATGGAGAGAAAATTGCCATTGGTTTAGATGATGGAACAATTCGTGTGTATTATGTAAAGGAAGGAAAGTTAAATCCATTAGATATAAGTAAAAATGCAGGGGAAATTACCAGTGATTTTAAAGATGGAAAAATTGATGTACCTAAGATACAGAAAAAAAAGCAAGATGGATCAGATTCAAATAAACCTCATGAAAATTTAGAATTTTTAAATAAATATTTTGTTGCAGATCTTTACTTTAGAAACGAGGGACAGGAACTTGTTTTTGTGTTATTGGAAGCTAACAATAATCAATCAAAGCTGATTGTTAGTGCTTGGAATTTTCAACATCAAGAATTAACAAAATTATATGAGAAAAATTTGTCTGTAGACGCGCTTACACTGAGTCCTAAAGAACAAACTTTAGCGATGGCTTTAAGGAATAGCCGCGTGATTACAGTGGACTTATTAGATGAAAACAACTCGGAACTTGAATATAACATACCCAAAGGGCGAATTTTAGACTTAAGTTTCGATGAATCTGGAAAAGAGTTAGCAGCCGCTTCCAAAAACGGAATTGTCAGTTGGTGGAAGTTCAAGGAAAATAGAACGTCAACTCCTGAACAATACCAACACTTAATTCTTCTTGCAGAAACTGAAGATAATAAAAATAAGAAAGTTTCCTTACAAAACGTAAATCTTATGCACAGGAGTCAACAACAAAATATAGCTTCCATTTCGCCATCAGTTGCTCAAACAAATTTTACGTCCCCAAAAAAGTTATTTTTGGATATTCAATACAGTCCCAACGGCGACAAGATAGCAACCGCTTCACAGGATGGTACTGTTACTTTATGGGATATCGAATGGGATATCAATGGTCAAAAACTTCCAAAAGTTCAAAAACTGTTTGATTGTAAAGCATCAAATTCTGGAGTTTATAGTATCGATTTTAATCGCGACGGAACAATCCTTGTAGCTGCATCAATCGATGGTGAAGTACGTTTGTGGGATATTAAAAAAGAAACAAAGGGTGTGTGTCCTGAAGCATTTACTAACTTAAAGTTAAAAGATAAGATTTGGGATGTCAGTTTTAGTCCTGATGGAAATACAATTGCAATTGCATCAGAAAATCAATCTGTTAGTCTATGGGACTGGGAGGGTAACTCATTCAAAACATATCTAAAACATTCGGCTCCAGTTTTAAGCCTTGATTTTAGTGAAGATGGAAAGTATCTCGCTACAGGGTCAGCAGATAACTATGCTCGTTTATGGGAAATAGAAAAATCTCATGAGGCAATTTCAGGCATACCTCATCAGGCACCTGTTTTAAGTGTTAGTTTAAGACAAAAAGATGGAAAGTATCTTCTTGCTACGGGGTCAGGAGATAGTATTGCTCGTTTGTGGGAGTGGAAAAGTGTGGAGGGTATGGAAAATGAGGCGGATAAGAAAGCTGAGTTAATAACGGAATTTCAAGGCCACCAAAGAGACGTTCGAGATGTTAGTTTTTATACTTATCAAGAAGAAAAACAAGAACTTTATCTAGCTACAGCCTCAGAAGACAAAACGATTCGTCTTTGGACTCTTGAAGGTTATCCTATGGCAGAATTTAACCACCACCAAACCCCAGTCAGAAGTATTAGTTTGCACCCGACAAAAAACTGGTTAGCGAGTGCCAGTATCTTTTCTGAAGATGGGACTATCGGGACTGCCAGCATTAGACAAATCAAATCGTTAGATGAGCTACTCAACGAAGGTTGCGAGTATCTCAAAAGTTATTTAACAGCTTATAAAAAAACTATGGAGAAAGAATTACCTATGTGCTTTAAAAAAACATCAAATTAGCACAATCCTAGCTCTTTTTCCATTTCTTCTAAAACAATATCTGTTAGTATTTTTGTTGTATATTTACAATAAAGGGTTTCTGCTGTACGAAATGACCCATTTTCATAATATTTATTAGCAGGCGCACCACCGCCACAAACGGAATAATATGAACAAGTTTTTTCACATTGTTTAACCCCCGCATATATATCTTGAGACATCCTCTTAAATTTTTCAGTTTGACTGGCTGATTCTATGGTATCTTTCAAAAGATTACCGATAATAAAATCACCATAGGTTTCACTTTTCATAGACAAAAGTTCAGGAGAAAAGGTTGAAAAATCACCTTGGTGAGAAATATTAATCATGGTAAATGGGGTAAATTGCCCTTGAGAAATATCCCTATTTCCAGCAATAAATTCTCTTGTTTGATCAAATTCTCGAACTTTCATATAACCATTGGTTTCTTTGACCAGTTTATACAATCGCTTCATAAAATTTATATATCGTTTTTCTATTCCACTTTGACTAAAAGAAGATGAAGAATTCGTGCCTTCAATTTCATCAATATTAAACCCAATATATCTCATCTTGTTTTCTAAAAAGAAGTTAAAAATTTCATTAGGATAATCCAATGAATCGGCTGTTAAAACGGCAATAATACTAAATTCAATGTTATTTTTCTGAAGAAAAGAAATTCCTCTCATTGTACTAGCATGAGTTCCTGTTCCTTTACGGGTTTTACGATGAGCATCATGGATAAAAGCTGGGCCATCAATACTAACACCAATTTTAACTTGATATTGATTAATCAAATCACACCATGCTTGATTAATTAAGGTGGCATTGGTTTGTATTGAATGAAGTATTTTATAAGGATTTTTATTAATACTATTATTTAATTTATCTATTTTTTTAAACACTAACTCATAGAATGATATGGGAACAGTTAAGGGTTCACCTGCGTGCCAAACAACAGTGAATCCTTGATCCAGTAAATTGCTAGTAAAAATATTTTTGAAAATCGGTTCAATTAAATCGGCAGAAAGTTGAAGTTTTGCTTCTTTGTCTGGTAAATAACAATAATCGCAGTCTAAGTTACAAAAGGTTGTAGGTTGAATAACGACTAAATTAATGGTTCCCAACTGGGGTGATTCAGGAGTGATTTGCAATTTTTCTAGAAGTCTGGTCAGCATAACATAATTAATATTTTTTATAAATATATATAATTATATAGCAGTTCCCATACTTGTGAGGTACAGTATCTTCTAGTTTTGGGTAATAGGCAACAGATAGTTATTTGGAGTTTATCTCATGAGAATGAGAAATGTTACCATTGTCGTTTATAATCAATTAAAACAATAAGTAACCTTAAAAATATGCCTGATATTGTTGACATTGCTGTAAATACAGAAGGGTTTGAAACCTTAGTCACTGCGGTTAAAACAGCTAATTTAGTAGATGCTTTAAAAGGGAATGGACCTTTTACTGTTTTTGCGCCCAATGACGCTGCTTTTGCAAAACTTCCTCCAGGAACTATTCAAACATTAGTTCAAAATGTACCACAACTGGCACGTATTTTAACCTATCATGTGGTTCCAGGTAAATTAATGAAAGCAGATTTAGCTAAAGTTAATTCTGTAACTTCTTTAGAAGGTTCTCCCATTTCTATTGATTGTTCTGATGGTTTTGAAGTTAAAAATGCCACCGTTATTGCTGCTGATATTGAAGCCGATAATGGAGTGATTCACGTCATTGATAATGTTATTTTAATGGGATGATTAGATAACAAAATGATTCCCTTATATTAACTGTATTAACAATAACAACGAACATCTTGGCCACATTCATCGGCTAAGTAACATAACGCACGGAATCTTAACGCCACAACCTCTTCATAAAAGGGGTTGAGTTTGCACATTGGGGGAATATGGCAGATTTTCCGTCCAAATAGGTAGATATCCCGTTCAAAAGGACATTGTACTGGAATGAGACTACATAAGAAATGTGCAGTAGATTCGTTTTGTATTTCTATATTATTTAGCCATTGACGCAGTGGAAGCAAGTAATCCTTAGTTTTACCTTGATTAAAGCCGATTTCAGACGTATTAACTTGTTTATTGTTTGGAAAACAGACCATAATGACCTCTCGATTAATTTCTACATTTCTAGTGTAAATATAAGTTTTATGGATAGCAAGACTTTTAATATATAATTTTTTTTTATCTTTGATAAGCTGAACTTACCTCGTTCCTTAGGTTTAGAATGAAATATGAGAACTTCCTACTTCCTTCTGCCTTACTTAACTAGCTAGTTTACAACTCAAATAGAAACCCCATAGCATTTCTTGGACTCATGAGGTACAGCTAATATTCAACTTCTGAACTCCCGAACTCCTGAACTCCTGAACTCCTAGACTCCCGAACTCCTAACTCCTAGACTCCCGAACTCCTAACTCCTAAAACGAGAAGAGTTTGTACCTCGCAAGTATGGGAACTGCTATATATGTTGCAAAAATTAGCGATCGCTCATAAACTAAGAGAAGTACAAATTAAGTTTGGTACTATTTTTTTTAACTGATTTCAATTAATTGAAAGCATGAATTATCCCCAAACCTTTCTATCTGAAGTCCAACAACAAAGACAAGAATTTCCTGGACTGATTAATAAAGTTTATTTTAATTTTGGGGGACAAGGTACTTTACCCCGTTCAGGGTTAGAGGCTATTATTGATGCTCATAATGTTCTACAACAACAAGGTCCATTTTCTATCAAAGTTAATGATTGGATTAGACAAAAAACTGAATTATTAAGAGAAGCGATCGCTCAAGAATTAGGAGTAGAAAACTCTACCATTACTTTAACTGAAAATGTAACTTCTGGCTGTAATATTGCCCTTTGGGGAATTGATTGGCAACCAGGCGATCGCATTTTAATGACAGATTGTGAACATCCTGGAATCATTGCTACAGTAGAAGAAATTGCTAGACGTTTTCAGGTAGAAATTGATATTTGCCCTATACTCAATACGTTAAATGAAGGTGATCCCGTTGAGGTGATTAAACAACAATTAACTCCACAGACAAGATTGGTGGTTTTAAGTCATTTATTATGGAACACAGGACAGGTTTTACCCTTAAAAGAAATTAGTGATCTTTGCCATCATTATTCTCAAAGCGATCGCCCTATTTTAGTGTTAGCAGATGCTGCACAATCTGCTGGATCATTGGCTTTAAATTTAGCAGAAACTGAGGTGGATTTTTATGCGTTTACCGGTCATAAATGGTTCTGCGGACCGGCAGGAGTTGGGGGACTTTATATCCGTCCAGAAATTTTTGAATTCGTCAATCCGACTTTTATTGGTTGGAGAGGTATTAATATTGATGGAAAAGGTCAACCTATTGATTTTAAACAGGATGGGACAAAGTTTGAAGTTGCCACCTCATCCTATCCTCAATATGAAGGGTTAAGAGCTGCGATCGCTGTTCATAATAACTGGGGAAATAGTGAACGACGTTATCAACAAATTTGCCAATTAAGTGAATATCTATGGAAAGGTTTATCTGAAATTTCTGCTATTAACTGTTTAAAAAATTCACCTCCAGAAGCTGGATTAGTTTCGTTTACTGTAAATAGTAATATGAGTCACAATAGTATCGTTCAAAAGTTAGAAAATCAAGGATTTTTCTTAAGAACAATTCGTAATCCTAACTGTATTCGTGCTTGTGTTCATTACTTTACTTTACCTGATGAAATTGAACAGTTAATTAAAGCTATTTCCGCTATCATTTAACTAATTTTATACAGAACAATTATCAGTTTCATTACACCCAAAAGGATAAGGAGATTGATAAGTTTTATTTCTTCTTCCAAACCAATTATAACGATTATCTCTCACTTGTTCATAGGTTTTATCCCCTAACCATTTCATTCCTGGTAAACTACGATAAGCGGTAATAAATGCTTGTCCTAATGGCAATAAATTAACAATTTCTTCTGCTGCATCGCTTCCTTGCCAACGTTTTTTTATATTATTACCGTCGATTAGAATCATACCCATTTCACAATCTTCTGGGGTAATATTAAACTGGTTTAATGTAGCTTGATCTTGCATGGGAATATAATCAAAAATATTGCCTTGATCAAACGTAGCTAATAGTTGAGTAAACGTTGTACAAAGATTACAGTTTCCGTCGTAAATAATATGATAAACCATGATATTTTTAAATAAATTTTATACAGTTTAACACATTTTCACTGAACATTTATAAGTGATTTTTTAGTTAATAACTGATCTTATCCAGTGACGAAACTGTTTTAGAGTTTGGGTAGTTCCTATGGTTTGACTCGTTTTTAAAAACCTTATCATAACTTCTTGTATAGGAAAATCAGGAAAAATTATACTATTTTGAGAGAGTATATATTGTTAATTTTGGCGTTTTCTAAGACAATGTACTGTCCTGGTGAATAGAAATTTG